>NZ_JAHKQC010000053.1:0-13154 GCF_018860845.1 Pseudoalteromonas sp. C2R02
GAAATTATACCCAGCTGGCACCCCGTATAATTTCAGTAAAAAGCCTAACTCTATACTAGAGCGTTACTCAAATACCTCCCGTTTACACAAATCACTATAATCCCTAGTAAACAATTTCTATTTATTGCATATTAGCTGCATTATTTTGTTTAATTAATTTTTGGCCTTTATGGATTCTTTATTTCATTGGTTTGATCTTATTGGTGTTGCTGTTTTTGCTATATCAGGCACTCTAGTTGCCTATCGTAAAAAGTTGGATGGTTTTGGTGTGGTAGTTTTAGCATCAGTGACAGCAATTGGGGGTGGCACAGTTCGTGACGTTATTTTAGATGCCCCTGTATTTTGGTTGCAAGATCAAAGCTATTTGTATTCTATTTTTGTTGCTGCATTTATTACGATTGTTTGGATCAATAAAAATAAAGACTTTCCTCAAATAGCATTAGAAATAGCAGATGCATTGGGTTTGGCTTTTTTTGTTGTTATGGGAGTACAAAAGGCGCTAGATTATGGCGTTCAGGATATGACCGCTGTATTGATGGGCACAATAACATGTTGTTTTGGTGGTATGATTCGAGATGTACTTGCTAGACAGAGTCCTATGGTTCTTAAAAGTGAGCTATATGCAACCACTTGTATTTTTGGCGGTATTGTTTATACCCAAAGTTTAAATTTCTCTGTTAATACTGAAGTTGCTATGATTTTGAGTATGTTAGCAACTTTATCATTACGTTTAGGGGCGATAAAGTGGGGCTGGAGCTTACCTGTATTCCATCATATCAAGACAAAATGAGATCACTAATAAGGTTTTAAGGTGTATTTTGGTTTGTACTGTTGATAATTTTTACTAAACTTAATTTAATTCTCCAAAATGAGGACAAGGAATGTCTTTTGCTAGAACTTATTCAAGAGCACTTCTGGGTATGCAAGCCCCTGAAGTTGTCGTTGAAGTTCATCTAAGTAACGGCTTACCTAGCTTTAATATAGTAGGTTTACCTGAAACTTCTGTTAAAGAATCGAAAGATCGTGTTAGAAGTGCCTTGGTTAACTCTCAATTTATATTTCCAGATACAAGAATAACCGTTAATTTAGCGCCTGCTGACCTACCGAAAGATGGTGGTCGATTTGATCTATCCATTGCTGTAGGTATTCTTTTGGCCTCTGGTCAATTAAAAAATGCAGATATAGATAAATACGAATTTTACGGTGAATTAGCACTGAGTGGTGAGGTAAGGACCGTAAGTGCCATTCTACCTTCGATCATGGCTGCTACTAGCTTAAATCGTTGCTGTTTTATTCCACAAAAAGATGATGAATTAGCTAGTTTGATTGAGAGCTCTGCTCGAAAAGCAGTAACAAGTTTGCAGGAAGTTTGGCTAGATCTTAATGGTCAGCAATCCCTCCCGTTAAATCAAAGTTATAACAAAAAAAATGTATTTGAGATCAAGAAACAAGACAGTGAATTTGATCTTTGTGATGTTAAAGGTCAACAACAAGGCAAGCGAGCTTTAGAAATTGCTGCAGCTGGTTCGCATAATTTACTTTTTTTAGGTCCTCCTGGAACCGGAAAGTCTATGCTAGCGCAAAGAATGACAGGCATTATGCCTGAAATGGCAAATAGTGAAGCGTTAGAGACAGCTGCTGTATACTCTATCACGGGTCAGCAAGTTAATTTTCAAAACTGGAAAAGAAGACCTTTTAGAAATCCACATCATACATGTTCAGCGGTAGCTCTCGTTGGTGGTTCATCAACTCCTAAACCAGGTGAGATTAGCTTGTCTCATAATGGTGTATTATTTCTTGACGAATTACCTGAGTTTGATCGTAAAGTGCTTGATAGTTTAAGAGAGCCTATGGAAACAGGTAAAGTAATGATATCTCGAGCTGCAAGGCAAAGTGAGTTTCCTGCTAGGTTTCAATTGATTGCAGCTTTAAATCCAAGTCCAACAGGATGTCATACAGATAAAAGAGCAAGCCCAGATCAGATCTTAAAATATTTATCTAAAATTTCAGGTCCCTTCATTGATAGAGTTGATTTACAAGTTGAACTGCCAAAGCTTTCTAGTTTAGAGCTACAATCTCAAGAGAAAAGTGAAACTAGTCAGCAAGTTAAATATAGGGTCGACAAAGCTAGGAAGCTTCAATTACTGCGTCAAAATAAAGCTAATGCTCATTTAACAAATAAGGAAATTTCAAAGTATTGTATATTGAATGAGGAGTCATTGAATTATTTAGCAAAAGTAAGTGAAAAGCTTGGGTTGTCACCTCGCTCATATCATCGAATAATAAAAGTATCTCGCACAATAGCTGACTTAAATGCTTGCCAACTTATAGACATAGCACATTTAAAAGAAGCATTAAGTTATCGCTGCTTTGAACGTTTACTCGCTCATCTCGCAAAATAAAGTTAATTTTATGATTCATATTTGTAGGTTTATCTAAGCTTAGTTCACACACAGCTAAAACAACATGTAAACTTCTCATTTGCACCTTCGTTTACCACCTGTTAACATCAATATCCAAGTGGCTTTTTCTTTTGCGCTATTATATTTTCAAAGCCCGTATTACCTACAACAAGGAGTCTCCGTTGAATAAGCTTGTATTTACATTTAGTTTGATTTTTGCCACTTTAAACAGTCCTATGTTATTAGCTAATGCTACTGAGGCAATGGATGCGTATTTAAATCAAGATTATCAAAAAGCTTTTGAATTATATGAGCAAACAGCATCTTTAGGTCATTCTAAAAGTCAGTTTAATCTCGGTGTCCAGTATTTAAGAGGGCAAGGTGTAAAACAAAATAAATTAACTGCTTATGCATATTTTTCTTTAGCATTAGACAATGGCTTTATGATGGCCAAGCAAGCACGAAAATCAGTAATAAAGCGTTTATCTGAAAGTGAATTACAACAAGCACAAAAACATGCTGCTAAATTAATTGCTTTATATGGTCAAACCGGGTCTAAAAATATTGAAATCGCTTTAACTAAAAACCATAGCTATAATCCTCCGCCTAAACGTAGTAAAAACCCAGAAATAGAATATCCATCATCGTTAGCGAGAGATGGGATCCCTGGTTTTGCATCATATATTTTTGATATTGATAGGAATGGCGTTCCAAGAGATTTAGTATTACTTAGCTCTTATCCTGAAAAAGAGTTTGGTGAAAGTGTTCTTGAAAAATTAGAAAATTCACGTTATCAAATAATCAAAATATCAGGCTCACTAAGAAAATTTACCAACGCACAATTTTCAGGTGTGTTTAAAGGTGGAGATATTCCAGCAGAAACCCTTGAGCGAATTAATAATAAAAAGAAATCATTATATGCAAAAGCACGTTCAGGAGATATTACAGCACAAGCTGAATTAGCAAACTTAATAGAGCTAATGAGCGATCAGCCTGATTATGCAGTGGCGTTAGCTAAATCTGAAGTTGAAGCTAATAATATGCCTGAACAAGCGTTGTTATCAGATGATGCGCAACCTGCTTTTAAATATAACAGTGATATAAACGATGATTTCTATAATTTCAGTTATTTAATTTGGTTAGGAAAAGATGGGAAAGTATCGCGTTATGAAACGCATAATCATTCTGAAATTCCAACAGTTTTAAAACAAAATGCAGAAGTTACTATAAATGATTGGCAGTTGAAGTTTGCCAAACCACAAAAAGTGATGGAAATTCAAGGACCCTATTTAGCAAAGTTCTTTTACAATAACAGCAAACGAAATAAATCATTTTCTAATTATATTAATCGCAGTCATGTGAGCTTAAAATCTATAACAAATAGATCAAAATATGAAATCGCCAGTTATTGGCGTAAAGAAGCAGCAAAAGGAGGGCATGAACCAAGTTTATTTTTATTAGGCGCTAATTGTAATATGCGTTTATTAAAAATTGCAGCTAATAGTGGTTATGCTCCCGCACAAACTCAAGCAGCTAAATGTATTATGAGAATGTCAGATCCTACTGAAGAGGATATAAATAATGCGAAATATTGGCTAGTATCTTCATCTCAAGGTGAAAGTATTATTGCTAAAAGGCTTTTAGCTGAATTTTATACCAAGCACTCTAATAATCAAAAAGAACTCGAAAGTGCAATTATTCTTGCTGAAGAAGTTACCGATGAAACTGATGATCCTAGAGCATATGAATATATGGCTGCAGCATCTGCTAAGTTAGGAAAATTTGAAGATGCTGTAGACTACCAAGAAACCGCAGTTAAAAAAGCATGGCAAGAAAACTTTTTTATGGCGCCCTTTGAATTAAATTTAGCAAATTTTCAGAGTAATAAAATAGCTGTTTGGTAACTGAGGTGTAAATTATTTTGAAAAGTTGGTTTGTGATTTTTTTTGTTTTTTTCTTGGTCTCTTGTTCTGAGCCTGATGGGCAAACTCAGCTAAAAAAAATATCGACTCAAAATAAAATTAGAATTGGCACCTTAGTGGGAGCGAGTACTTTCTATCAAAGCACTGATGGAGAACAAGGTTTTGAATTTGAGCTTGCGCAGGCTTTTGCTGATTTTGTTGGTGTTGAACTTGAAATAGTGCCATTTTTTAACTTGAGTGATTTATTTCCCAGATTAGAAAGCGGTAATATAGATATTATTGCTTCAGGTTTAAGTATTAACGAAGAGCGTTTAAATCAATATCGATTCTCTCCTCAATATCGTGAGATAAGTCAAAAGCTTGTTTTTAAACAAGGCGGAAAACGACCTCGAAATTTTACACAGCTAAATGGAAATTTAACTGTTTTATCAAAAAGCAGTCATTCAGATAGTCTAGTAGAAGCAAAGCAAAAGTTTGATCAACTCAGTTGGAATGAAACTGATGAAATGGATGAGTCGGAATTATTGCAAGCAATTATTGATAATGAAATTGATTACACTATTGCGGATTCTAATTCTTTGGCGGTATTTCGACGCTATCACCCTGAATTAAGTATTGGATTTTCAGTCACTAAAAATGAACCTGTTGCTTGGATGATGGCGAAAAATTTGGATGACTCTCTTTACGCTTTACTTATCGAATTTTTCGGTGAGATACAAAGAAATGGTCAACTGAATATATTAGAAGAAAAGTATTTTGGTCATGTTAGAGAGTTTAATTACATAAATACTCTGTCTTTTATTAAAGCGACTAAAACCAAATTACCTAAGTATAAACATTGGTTTGTAGAATATGCAAAAGACTTAGATTGGCGTTTATTAGCTGCTTTAAGCTATCAAGAATCCATGTGGGAACCTAGAGCAAAATCGCCTACAGGTGTACGTGGAATTATGATGATCACACAAGCGACAGCTAAGCAAGTTGGAGTGACAAATCGTCTAGAGCCAGAGCAAAATATTCGTGGCGGAGGTATTTACATGAGCAGGCTTCTAAAGAGATTGCCAGATAAAATACAATACCCAGATAGACTTTGGTTTGCATTAGCTTCATATAATGTAGGTTGGGGACATGTAAGTGATGCTAGAAAACTGACTGAGCAAGCTAATAAAAATCCAAATAAATGGGTTGATGTTAAAGAGTTTTTACCTTTATTAATTAAAAAAAGGTACTATCGAAAAGTCCGTTATGGTTATGCTCGAGGTGATGTCGCTGTGACCTACGTTGACAATATTCGTCGATATTATGATACACTTGTCTGGTTAGATAATAATGATGGTACGAACAGCAAAGAGTAAGCCTTTCAATTTTAATTCATAAAACTGTTAAGGAACAACAGTACACTAAATTCAATATACTGAATATCAATAATCTTTATCTCTGCTAAAGTTAATACTTTGAATTTTCTCAACTCTCACCTTTTAGGAGAAAATATGTTAAAAAGGCGAAATACACATAGATTTAAGCGTAATATTACTAATACGACACCAATCAGGCGCCGTATAATGATAAGAAATGCTCAGCGTAAAATAAGCTTAAGAAAAAGAATGTTTGCTTTAATGCAATCAGAAAGCAAAGAACAAACGAGTGAAGCGTGTTGATCACGCTTTGCTTTAATTTCTTTTCTACGACGCTTAAAGAAGCTACAGAGTTTATCACCACACTCATCAGCTAAAACACCAGATGTAACTTCTGATTTATAGATGTTCAAATTGGCTTGAAGTATTACAAGTTATTATCCTCATTATTCTTCAGAGCTTTTTTCTTTGCTTTAATTTCTTTTCTACGACGCCTAAAGAAGCTAGAGAGTTTATCACCACACTCATCAGCTAAAACACCAGATGTAACTTCTAATTGATGATTTAAATCAGGATGATTAACTAAGTTCATAAGAGAGCCAGCAGAACCCGTTTTTAAATCATGGGCGCCAAATACCAAACGTTCTATTCTGCTATGAACCAATAAACCAGCACACATAAAGCACGGCTCTAACGTAACGTATAAAGTGCATCCTAACATCCGATAGTTTTCGAGTTTTTGTCCTGCATCTCTTACGGCTAGCATTTCAGCATGTGCTGATGGATCATGCGTGCAAATAGAACGATTCCAACCTGTCGCTATTATTTTGTTGTCTTTAACTATGATCGCACCAACTGGAATTTCACCTTCTGACTCTGCTTTGTCTGCTAGTTTGAGTGCTTGATGCATCCAATATTCATCGTCAAAAAGCTGTTCAGTCATAATTTTCTCTTTCTTTTAGGGAGGGGGTTATTATATTAGGTTTTATATTTACATAAACTTTTTTGTGATTGTGTGAGAATGTTTTTATAAAAATGTTTGTAATCATCTGTTTTGTAGCTTTATTTATTCAAAGGACTTAAAGCCTTTATAAACTGCCCTAATTTACGTTATAATTATCAGCTTTGTTATTTAAAATAGCTACACAGGTTTGTTATGAAGTTCCCTGGGCGCCGCAGGCATAAACATTATTTTCCAGTAGAAGATAAAGATCCACTTACTCAAAAGTTGATAAGTACTAATTCACTGCAAAGAAGCTATATTGTAGGAATAGATCAAATTGTTGTAGATATAGAAGCGAAAGTTGATAATGATTTTATCGCAAAATTTGGCTTGCACCGTGGTATGTCTCAGGTAATTGATGACGAAACGACTAATGCTTTATATCAAGAGCTTCAAGATAAAGATTTAGTAAATTATGAATTTGCAGGTGGCACTATTGGTAACACCATGCATAACTATTCTGTATTAGCTGATGATCGCTCGGTATTATTAGGTGTTATGAGTGAAAATATCAAAATTGGAAGCTATGCATATCGTTTTATTAGCAATACTTCTAGTCGTGTTGATCTTGAATACTTACAAGGTGTCGATGGTCCTATTGGTCGCTGTTTTACTTTGATTGATGAATCAGGTGAGCGTACATTCGCGATCAGCCCAGGTTTAATGAATCGTTTACGCCCAGAATCGATCGATGAAAGCTTGATTGCTGGTTCTGCAGCATTAGTTATTAGCTCATACCTAATGCGTACAGAAAAAGACGATACCATGACTCAAGCTGCAATTAAGGCTGTTAAATGTGCAAATAAAGCCGGTGTTCCAGTTGTTTTAACGCTTGGCACTAAGTTTTTAATTGAGCAAGATCCTACTTGGTGGCAAAACTTCGTTAAAGAACACGTTGATATATTAGCTATGAATGAAGAAGAAGGCTTAGCTATAACAGGTTTTGAAGATCCTTTATTAGCGGCTGATAAAGCTTTAGATTGGGTTGATTTAGTGATTTGTACTGCAGGTGCACAAGGCATGTTCATTGGTGGTTATATCGATGATTGTTGGAAACGCCCAACTAAACACCCATTGATGCCAGGCGCTATTTCAGATTTTAATCAATTTGAATATTCTCGAGCTATGCTAAAAAGTGATTGTAAAGAACCTATAAAAGCGTTTACGCATAGTGCGCCGTATATGGGCGGACCAGATGCCATTAAAAATACAAATGGTGCTGGAGATGGCGCTTTAGCTGCGGTTTTACATGATTTAAGCTCTAATGTTTACCATAAGTTAAATGTGCCAAGTTCCAGTAAGCATCAACAAACAGCGTTAACTTATTCATCATTATCACAAATTAGTAAATATGCTAACCGTGTAAGTTATGAAGTATTAGTGCAACATTCCCCAAGACTTTCTCGTGGTTTACCAGAAAGAGAGGAATGTTTAGACCAAGGTTATTGGGAACAATAGTATAAAAGCTCAACTATATTGGGCGGAATCGTTTATAAGAGTAAACTATTTCGCCTTATGTATTATTTTCCTTACATATTCTAACAATTTAACCTCAAGCGATTTTCCATATTTCACCTTATTGATGATACTATAATAAGATATTTTGAGAGTGCGGGAACAATATGACAATTCGAGTAATGTTAGTTGAAGATGATGAGCTTTTAGTTAAGCGAATTGAAAATCATTTTCTAGATTCTGAATTTAGTTTTATTGTTGATGTGACTGGTGCAGCAGCATTAGGCATAGTACAAAGCGCCCAAAATAATTCCTCAAAAGAAATTCACCTCGCAATTGTAGATATCGTATTACCAGAAAAAGATGGTTTACTGTTAGCCAAAGAGCTCAATACTCTTACAGATATTGGCGTTATTGTGCTATCAAGTCGAGATTCTCAATCAGATCGTATTGCAGGATTAGCGCAAGGTGCTGATGACTATATTTGTAAGCCTGTTGATTTATTAGAGTTAGAGCTGAGAATGCGTGCATTATGTAAGCGCTTAGCAATTACTAACAATGATAAAGGTGAAGAAGAAGACGAATATATTGAATATGGTAATTTTAAATTACATCCTGAACACCGTACATTAATCGCCAATGGTGAAGAGATCCGTCTAACAGAAGCAGAGCACAAAGTTTTAATTTGTTTAATTTCAAATTCTGGTAAAGCAACTTCTAGAGAAAAGCTTTCAGAAGAAATAGGTCAGCCAGACTGGAGCCCTGCAGATCGTACAGTTGATGTTTTAATCGGCCGTTTACGTAAAAAATTAGGTGATGAAAAAGAGCAAAAGCGCATTGTTACCGTTCGTGGCAAAGGATATATGCTGTCACTTGCTTAAGAGATGTAGGTCACAGTATTGTTTTTTAATTTGGCAATGACATCCATACCCCTATTCTTCTGATTAGAACCTAGAACCTAGAACCTAGAACCTAGAACCTAGAACCTAGAACCAGAACCTAGAACCAGAACCTAGCCATCCCATTGTAAGTTCAGTAAGTTATATTTTTCCTGTCACAAATGACAAGTTAAAGTCCTGTATTCATGCCGAAAACTCGCTAGATCCTGACGTTATTTTCAACTATAATGCGGCTTCAAAATATCGTTCAACTCCTAACCCCGGATGAAAATATCTATGTTGATTCTACGTGGTGCACCTGCACTGTCTGATTTTAGAGTTCAAAAAATCCTAAAAACTTGCGCAGACGCAAAACTACCTGTAACTGGCGTTTATGCTGAATTCATGCATTTTGCTGACTTAACAGCTGAGTTAAACAGTGCTGAAAATGAGAAGTTACAAAAGCTATTAACTTATGGTCCGAGAGTTGCCGAACATGAGCCTGCAGGTTCATTAGTATTGGTAACACCGCGTCCTGGTACGATTTCTCCTTGGGCTTCTAAGGCAACTAATATTGCAAATAACTGTGGTTTGAGCCAAGTTCACCGTGTTGAGCGTGGTACAGCATATTATGTTGAAGGTGATTTAACTGCTGAGCAATTAGCACAAGTGACTGCGTTATTACACGATCGCATGACAGAAGCAACACATACTAAACTAGAAGATGCAGCGCAGTTATTTACAACTGCTGAGCCAGCTCCTATGTCATCAGTGGACATTTTATCTGGCGGTCGTGAAGCATTAGCAGCTGCAAACGTTGAGCAAGGCTTTGCTCTTGCGGATGATGAAATCGATTACTTAGTTGAAAACTTCATTAAACTTGGTCGTAATCCAAACGATATCGAATTATTTATGTTTGCTCAGGCAAACTCAGAGCATTGTCGTCATAAGATCTTCAATTCAGATTGGACTATCGATGGTGTTGAACAGCCTAAATCTCTGTTCAAAATGATTAAAAACACATTTGAGAAAAACCCTGAAAACGTATTATCAGCTTATAAAGATAATGCGGCGGTTATGACTGGCTCAACAGCAGGTCGTTTCTTCCCAAATAGTGAAAACGAATATAGCTATCATCAAGAAGGCATTGAAATCTTGATGAAAGTTGAAACACATAACCATCCAACTGCAATCGCTCCTTTTTCTGGCGCGTCAACAGGTTCTGGTGGTGAAATTCGTGATGAAGGTGCAACAGGGCGCGGTTCTAAACCAAAAGCAGGTTTAGTTGGTTTTACTGTATCAAACTTACGTATCCCTGGTTTTGAACAGCCTTGGGAAACTGATTTTGGTAAACCAGGTCGCATTGTAAATGCATTAGATATTATGACTGAAGGCCCGTTAGGTGGCGCTGCATTTAATAATGAGTTTGGTCGTCCTAACTTATTAGGTTACTTCCGTACTTACGAAGAAAAAGTAAATAGTCATAATGGCGAAGAAGTTCGTGGTTACCACAAACCAATTATGCTTGCGGGTGGTTTAGGTAATATTCGTACTGATCACGTACAAAAAGGTGATATCCCTGTAGGTGCTAAGCTAATTGCTTTAGGTGGACCTGCAATGAACATCGGCTTAGGCGGTGGCGCTGCATCTTCAATGGCATCAGGTCAATCGAGCGAAAACTTAGATTTTGCTTCAGTGCAACGTGAAAATCCAGAAATGGAACGTCGTTGTCAGGAAGTTATCGATAAATGTTGGCAGTTAGGTGACGAAAACCCTATCGCTTTCATCCATGATGTAGGTGCTGGCGGTTTATCAAATGCATTCCCTGAATTAGTTGATGATGGTGGCCGCGGTGGTATTTTCCAACTACGTGATGTACCAAATGATGAACCGGGCATGGCACCACATGAAATTTGGTGTAATGAATCTCAAGAACGTTACGTTATGGCTGTTGCACCTGAAAACTTAGCTAAATTTGAAGAAATTTGTAAGCGTGAGCGTGCTGAATACGCAGTGATAGGTGAAGCGACAGAAGAACGTCACTTAACTGTTGCTGATAGTCATTTCGATAATAATCCGGTTGATTTACCACTAGAAGTATTATTAGGTAAAGCACCTAAAATGCACCGTGATGTTAAAACACAAACTGCACAAGGTGAAGCATTCAACTTTGACGGTATTAAAGTTGAAGATGCTGCTGCACGTTTATTACGTTTACCGGCAATTGCAGAAAAAACTTTCCTAATCACTATTGGTGACCGTTCTGTTACTGGCTTAGTTGCACGTGACCAAATGGTTGGTCCTTGGCAGGTTCCAGTATCTGATTGTGCTGTAACAGCAGCTGCATTTGATACTTACCACGGTGAAGCTATGTCACTAGGTGAGCGTACACCTGCTGCATTACTAAACTACGGTGCTTCTGCTCGTTTAGCAGTGGCTGAGTCATTAACTAATATCGCTGGTACTAATATTGGTGGTTTAGAGAACATTAAACTTTCAGCTAACTGGATGGCAGCAGCAGGTCACCCTGGTGAAGATGCTGGTCTTTACGAAGCAGTTAAAGCGGTAGGTGAAGAATTATGTCCTGCACTTGGATTAACTATCCCTGTAGGTAAAGATTCAATGTCGATGAAAACACAATGGGATGAGGCTGGCGAAGATAAGTCTGTAACTTCTCCATTATCACTTATCATCACTGCATTTGGCCGTGTTGAAGATGTACGTAAAACAGTAACTCCTGAGCTTCGCTCAGATAAAGGTGAGTCATCACTAATCTTAATTGATTTAGGTGCAGGCCAAAATCGTTTAGGTGCGTCATCATTAGCACAAGTTTATAAGCAATTAGGTGAAACAACGCCAGATGTTGATAGCCCTGCAGTATTAAAAGGCTTCTATGAAGCAATGCAGTCACTAGTTGCTGACGAAAAATTATTAGCTTATCACGATATTTCTGACGGTGGTTTATTCACTACTGTAACTGAAATGGCATTTGCTGGTCATACTGGTGTATCTGTTAATTTAGATTCATTAACTGGTTCAGATATTGAAGTATTATTCCACGAAGAACTTGGTGGTGTAATTCAAGTTCGTGATGCTGATAAAGCAGTAGTACTTGAAGTATTAGCTGCGAATGGTTTAGCTTCAATGACTCATGAGATTGGTTCATTAAATGATTCCGATACTATTAGCTTTGCGCGTAATGGCGAAGTGGTATTAGAAAACACACGTACTGAATATCGTACTATGTGGGCTGAAACAACATATCAAATGCAATCTCTACGTGATAACCCTGATTGTGCTAAGCAAGAGCATGAAGCAAAAGCTGATGTTAAAGATCCAGGTTTAAATACTAAGCTTACTTTTGATTTAAATGAAGATGTGGCTGCGCCATTTATCCTTAAAGGTGCCGCGCCTAAGATGGCTATCTTGCGTGAGCAAGGTGTTAACTCTCATGTAGAAATGGCTGCAGCATTTAACCGTGCTGGTTTTGCTGCTGTAGACGTTCATATGAGTGATATCTTAGAAGGTCGTTTATCTTTAGAAGAATTTAAAGGCTTAGTTGCTTGTGGTGGTTTCTCTTACGGTGACGTATTAGGTGCTGGAGAAGGTTGGGCTAAATCAATTTTATTCAATGACCGCGCACGTGGTGAGTTTGAAACATTCTTTAACCGTCAAGACACTCTATCTTTAGGTGTATGTAACGGTTGTCAAATGCTTTCAACATTGAAAGAGTTGATCCCAGGTACTGAGCATTGGCCACGTTTTGTAACTAATAAGTCAGAACGCTTTGAAGCACGTTTCAGCTTAGTTGAAATTCAAGAAAATCCATCAGCATTCTTCTCTGGTATGGCTGGCTCTCGTATGCCAATTGCTGTATCTCATGGTGAAGGCCATGCAGAATTTGCTAACGATGCAGCAGTTAAAGCTGCGCTTGCTAGTGGCACTGTAGCAGCACAATACGTTGATAACTACGGCCAACCTACTATGCAATACCCTAATAACCCAAATGGTTCGCCAGAAGGTATTACGGCTATTACAAGTACAGATGGTCGTTCAACAGTAATGATGCCGCATCCAGAGCGTGTATTCCGCACAGTTGCTAACTCTTGGCACCCAGATGAGTGGAAAGAGGATAGCCC
>NZ_JAHKQC010000013.1:0-396532 GCF_018860845.1 Pseudoalteromonas sp. C2R02
GGTTTTAAAACCGGTATTATGGTGTTGAATAAAGTACAATCCTTTGTTTACATTTTGGCAACACCGACGTGTTGACGATAAGTTAATAAATAAATAAAAGCTATAGACTGCATACGTATGTATAAAAATATGTGTTTATTAGGTTAAATATCAATAATTATGTTAGATGTTGATGTTAGATAGAAATACGGTAGAAAATAAAGATGAGATGAATATATTTAATGTCTGTATGGTTTAAGTTAAATTTCACTTTTAAAAACAAAAAAGGTAAGACATCAGTCTTACCTTTTAGCCATTTAGTTAAATCTAAATGGGATATTACTGTATAACTTAACAGTTATAGAGCAACGATATTTTCAGCTTGAGGGCCTTTTTGACCATCAGTAACTACAAACTCAACTTTTTGACCTTCAGCTAACGTTTTAAAACCGTCACCTTGAATTGCACTAAAGTGAGCAAAAACATCTGGGCCTGAAGCTTGTTCGATAAAACCAAAACCTTTAGCTTCGTTAAACCATTTTACTGTACCAGTAGTTGTATTAGACATAATAATAATCCTATTTTTTAAAAGTAATTTGCCCTAGGGCGATGATGCTGGAAGTCTTACTGTTACTTATAAAAAACAGAACGAGGAACATAAAATGTATCTTCGAAATGATATAACATAAATATACTGCGTGCTTTCAATCTGTGCGTATTATATACAATGGGATTGTGAAGTAAAGTGTTTTGTGTAAAAAATGAACAGGCTGAGTCTTTTTAACAGTTTAGAAGGGATTTAGTTTTTAATAAAATTATCGTGGATAAATCTCATCTACGGAGTAAATGAACTATATACATGAAATAAAGCCTGTTTTGTAGGTTAGCCTTTAGGCTGACTTGGT
The DNA here is from genome assembly GCF_018860845.1 of Pseudoalteromonas sp. C2R02. Classification (NCBI taxonomy): domain Bacteria; kingdom Pseudomonadati; phylum Pseudomonadota; class Gammaproteobacteria; order Alteromonadales; family Pseudoalteromonadaceae; genus Pseudoalteromonas; species Pseudoalteromonas sp. C2R02. The sequence continues at coordinate 885 of NZ_JAHKQC010000013.1, forward strand.
GATTTTTTATGGCTCTTGAAAAGCTAAAGCTTCTCCTACAGGGTTTGAGTTTTATTTGTAGGTTGGCCTTTAGGCTGACTTGGTGAATTTTGATTCCCTCTGAAAAGCTAAAGCTTCTCCTACAGGGTTTGAGTTTTATTTGTAGGTTAGCATTTAGGCTGACTAGGTCGAAGACTAAAAGAAAGGCTACAGGAAATTGTAAGGCTAAAGCCTCACCTACAGGGTTTGAGATTTAATTGTAGGTTGGCTATTAGGCTGACGATTATAATAAAGTCTTACAAGAAGTAAGACTTATTCAAGTGGTGCCAGTAGTGCTCCTAATACATCATCGGTTAAGCTTAGTTTGTTTTCACTGACTTCTTCAGATAATAAGGTATTTGCAAGTTCGGCTTTATTTTGTTGTATCTTTTGAATCTTTTCTTCGATTGAATTTTCGATAATATACTTGTAAACAAAAACGGGCTTATCTTGGCCAATACGATATGCCCTATCTGTTGCTTGGTTTTCTACGGCAGGATTCCACCAAGGATCAAAGTGTATAACTGTATCGGCCGCCGTTAAGTTTAAACCTACGCCACCTGCTTTTAAACTAATTAGAAATACAGGCACTTCGCCTTGTTGAAATTTATCAATCTCATGCTGTCTTTTGATTGTTGCCCCCGTTAATTTAGCGAAATCAATACTGGCAGCGGTTAGAGCTTCATCAATTAAGGCTAGCATACTAGTAAATTGCGAAAATATTATTATTTTACGTCCTTCATCAATCTGTTCAGGTAATGTTTCCATTAAATGATTAAGTTTCGCCGACTGATTCACCTGTTTAGCACCTTTAAGTGATAATAATTTGGGGTGATTACATACTTGCCTAAGCTTTAACAATGCGTCTAATACTTCTATTTGACTGCGATTTAATCCTTTATCTGCAATGATATCTTTTAAGCGTGTATCCATTGCTAAACGTACAGACTCATATAGTTCAGCTTGTTTACCTTCAATACGTAAAGTTTGTATTATCTCCGTTTTTGGTGGCAGTTCTAGTGCGATATTGTCTTTTGTTCTACGTAAAATAAAAGGTTTTATTCGCTGATTTAATAATGTCTTACGTTCATGGTCGCTATGTTTTTCAATGGGCGTCCTAAATAGTTTGGTAAACTGTTTATGTCCGCCTAAGAAACCGGGCATTAAAAAATTAAATTGTGCCCAAAACTCTCCTAAATGATTTTCCATCGGCGTGCCGGTTAAACATAATTTATGTTCAGATTTTAGGGTTAAAAAGGCTTGGTATAACTTTGTTTTTGAGTTTTTAATGTAGTGTGCTTCATCTAGTATCAAATAATAAAAGCTTTGTTCACTATAATGTTTTAAATCTTTGGTAATTAACGCATAGCTTGTGATGATGATATCTACCCGATTTTCATCTTGTTCAAAACAATTGAAATACTGCTTACGCTTAATGCCATGTAGTACTTGATATGAAAGCTCAGGCGTAAATTTTTCTATTTCATTAGCCCAATTAAATATGACGCTGGTAGGTGCGACTATTAATACCGGTTCATTAAGTCGGCCTTGTTGTTTTTCTATTAATAGGTGAGCCAAAGTTTGAATGGTTTTTCCTAATCCCATATCGTCTGCCAAAATACCATTTAATTGATATTCTCTTAAAAACTGTAGCCAGTTTAAGCCTTGTTGTTGATATGATCTTAAGTTTGCATTTAAACCTACAGGTACATTAACAGAAGCAACCTGTTGAAAGCTTTTAAGTTTATTAGCCAGTGCTCTTAGTTTACTGGTACCCTTTGATACAAGTCCTTCGTCATCTAATATTGATAATGTTTGATGAGCTTGGAAGCGCGATACTTCGAGTGTGCCGTCTTTATTTAAAGAATTTGGCATAAAGAGTTCAATAAACTGTTTTAAGATTGGCTGAACACTTTTATAGCGTAACGCGATAAATTTTCCATTTTCTAGATCAACATAAATTGGAGAATCAGGTGCAATTAGTTGATCTTTGTCTCGGTCAAGCAATGCAGATTTTGGCAGTTGATCAATTGCACTGAGTAAAATAGGAAACGCAGGCATTTTTTTACCATCTATGCTTAAATTCAACCCTAAAGAGAAGAAGTCATGATCATCAGTCTCTATAACTTCTGCATCAAATACGCTATCTGTTGGTAGAGACTTGTAATAAAAGTCATCAGCAAAGCTAATATGCCAACCTAGCGCATTTAGTTGTGGTAACTCTTTATCTAAAAAGTGATACCATAATTTTCGACTAGGCATCATCATGGTGAATTTAGCTGGTTTATCTGTATCAAAATAGCCTAAATTATTATAACTGTATCGCTTAGGTTGAACTGAAAAGTTGAGAGCAGTAAGTTTATTTATTACTATTTGCTCGTATGCTAAGTCGCGATATAGTTTTATATCATTTTCATCTTGTTTCGAGAGTATAATTTTCGTATTTTCATTATGTGGGTTAACTAAGTTTCCTTGATACGAAAAATCGACTTTTACTAAACCTGCTTGAGGATCTGTATTTATAGGTGTTGTAAAATGTAAATATACTTCGGGCTTAGTTAATTCTTGTGCGAATTTTGTTTTTGGTTTTGGAAACCGTTGTACAGCTTCACCTAACGATAATGACAGTCTATTCATTATCCAAGGTAACTTATCTTCTTCAAATACTGGCGAATTGAGTAAATCAGCTTCAAAATCACATCGTGTATTAGTCTTTATTTTACCAAAACAGTTTTGTTGTTCATCATAATAACAAAGTGGTTGTGATTTTATTATTTTAATACTGTCTGATGGCTGTAATAAAACAAGTTGTAGGGTATGTAAATTGTTCTCTAATGCTAACCACTGCCAGTGTGCTTCTAGTGGTTCGCCTAAAGTAATTGGCGTATTTAAGTTATCGTTAGTATGCCAAAAGCAACGGTTAGTTTTAATAACAAGCTCATAGATATCAAAATACTTTATATAATCGCCATATTGATTAGTACGCATAAGTTCAGTCAATATCGCAACATCATCATTAGTTGCATAGGGGCTATTTATTAATGCGCTTGATGAATATTCACTATTGAGTGAACGGCTCCAGCCGCCACTTTTTTTAGAGCGGGTAGATTTTATGTTTAATGTTAAATAACCATCTTCATCATAACTATTGGGTTTTAGAAAGTATAACAAGGATTTTTGTAGGCTATTGATTTGATATCTACTAGGTTGCACTTTAAAGTTTTCAAGCCATTTATTTACCTCTCTTTCTGGAGAGGCTAAAATACTATGGTTAAATTGCTCATTTATATAATATATTGCTAAAGCTGCGCTATGTTTACAATCACGACCAACGTAGCAATCACAATATGCTTTAATACTATTATATTGATTATTGTAAACTAAACGTGTTGCATAGCCTTTGTGGTTCGCGCGTTCACTCTTAACATCACCATTAATTGTGTCACCGTTAAGTGTGCAGGACTTAACGCCTTTAGCGTCAAATATTCTGGTTCCTTTGTGCCATTCGTTGTTGGTAAAATGATCTTCAAGTAACTCAGGGGTAAAGGTGATTTTGGCCATAACTCTTTAATTTTTATTGATTGTTAAGATAGATAGTTATTAGTTTAAATTTAGTAATAACTATCAATTACTGCAAAGCGCATACAGAGTTTACAGCTAAAAAGTGATACTTTATATGATAGCTAGGTTATATTGAAGTTATCGGCATCTAAATAAGCAGGAAATGCTTTTTTAAATTCTTCAAGCTTTTCAATATTTATTGTTGTGGTTGTAATATCGCACACATTGTCTTTGGCTTGAAATAATGGTTCACCTGTAAAGTCATATATTGCAGTACCGCCTGTGTGAGCTGTGCCATTTCCATCATCTCCAACTCTATTTATACCTACGACATAACTTTGATTTTCCATCGCGCGTGCTTGTAATAACGTATCCCAAATATTGCGTCTTGCGGCTGGCCAATTAGCGACATTTACCATTACATCATAATCATTTTTACTTCGAGCCCAAACTGGGAAACGTAAGTCATAACAGACTAAAGGCAATATTCTTATACCCTTAATTTCAAATATTTCACGTTTTTCACCCGCTATTACATGAGCACCTTCATTACCAAGTCGGAAGAGGTGGCGTTTATCATAAAATTTAATCGTGCCATCAGGCCAAACCCAATAAAAACGGTTCACTTTTTTATTGTTATGTTTTACTAAAACACTCCCCGCAATAACTGCATTTAATATAGCGGCTTGTTTTATTAACCATGTGATAACGGGGCCATCAGTTGCATCTTCTGCGACGTCTAGATTAATTGCAAAACCTGTTGCGAATGTTTCAGGTAATAAAATTAAATCAGTATTTGTAATATGTTTTAGTTTGTTTTCGAGTGATAATAAATTTTCAGAGACATTTAACCAATTTATGTCTGTTTGTACTGTTGTGATTGTTAAAGTTGACATAAACGCTCCGCAGCATTAATTAATGTATTATCGTTTTTAGCAAAACATAGTCTAATTATTTTATCGCAATGGCCTGATTGATTAAATACGCTGAGTGGAATAGCTGCAACGCCATGCTCTTTTGTTAACCAGTGGCAAAATTCAACATCTTTTACATCGCTTATTGCACTGTAATTTAATAATAAAAAGTAGGTACCGTTACAAGGCAATAATTTAAAACGAGAATCTTGTAGTGCATTAATTAATACATTACGTTTTTGCTGATAGAAATCACTGAGTGCATAAACATGAGTGCTATTTTCGGTTAGCATATCAGCGATGGCAGCTTGTGCTGGTGTAAAAGAAGAAAAGGTGACATATTGATGTATTTTTCTAAATTCTTCAGTGAGATTTGTTGGTGCAATACAGTAACCTAGTTTCCAACCTGTACAGTGAAATGTTTTACCAAAGCTACTGATCACAAAAGCACGTTTGCGTAACTGTTCAAAACGTAAAGCACTAAAATGGGTTTGCTCATCAAAAACAATATGTTCGTAAACTTCATCACTGATCAAATATAATTTGTGATCGGTTATAATTTTACTCAGATTGTTAATATCTGATTCAGTTAATATAGTGCCAGTGGGGTTATGCGGAGTATTAACTATTATAGCCTTTGTGTTAGGTGTAATGGCTCCAATCACATCATCCCAGTTAACCCTATAAGTCGGTGCTTTGAGTTGTAAATGTATCGCTTTACCACCTGCTAATTCGATTGCAGGCTCGTATGAATCATAAGCGGGATCAAAAACGATAACTTCATCACCAGATTTTACCAAGGTCTGAATAGCGACAAATAATGCCTCAGTCGCGCCCGAAGTGACAGTCACATGGTTTGCAGAGTCAATGTTTGCGTTATATTTAGTATTTACTAAATCTGCAATGGCACTTTGCAATTTTGGTAAACCAGAAGAGGGCGCATATTGATTTAACCCAGCACTAATATAATAGTTTATCTTATTTTTAATAAACTCGGGTGTATCAAATTCAGGAAAACCCTGTGATAAGTTTATTGCTTTATATTGGTTCGCGAGTCCTGACATTTCACTAAATATACTTACTCCAACATTCGGTAATTTAGAATTTATGTCGTTTGTTTTATTAGTATTCATTGCTCAATTACAAAAGTTAGTTTGTTATTTTTGCATTATTACATCATGTTCAGATATTGACTATGATTTGATTGAATTTCTAAAAGAAATTAGGACAGTACATATTGAATTTAGCCCCGATAAGATATCGGGGGAAATGAAGTTATTTTATATTCTTATAAATCACACTTTGGCTAAAATAATATCGTAATGTAATACATTATCCATTTTAGTCTTTTTTGCCGTCATCAATGCTTGTTGATCTTTATTTTTTCTATTGTACAAACCATCAGTTTTATTTAAAGCTTGATCAGGAAAGTAGAGTTGTGTGAGTAAAGATTCATATCCATATTTGGTGACCTTGAAATGAATATGAGGTGTTCTTTGATCTGAACTATGTAAAGGATATGCCCCTGGCATAACCGTTTTAAATCGAAACTTTCCATGTTTACCACTTTGTAAAATCGCCCATGATTGAAAGTTTTCATCAATAGGTGCTTCACTATCATCATGAGGGTGATGGTACTTGCCAAATGTATTTGCTTGCCATAAATCTATTGTAACGTCTTCAATTGGATTCATATCTTGATCTAATACTTGACCATAGATTTCAATAATTTGACCTTTTGCTGTGCCACTTCTGCCTTTAACATGTGTTAAGTCTGCATCTTTATCTTTTTGTGGTGTTATAGGGTAAAAGGGACCTTGCGCATCAGTAGGTGTGACCATGTTTGCATGTGTTTTTGTTGCAAATACACTTGCTAAAGAGCCTAATACTGCAGTTTTTATAAAATTACGACGCTTTATTGATTTCATATAATTGAATCCTAAATCTTATATTAATAACGGTTAATATTTAATAAACATATGAACTATTTAAGTTATTAATCAAGGTTACAATTTGATTTACTCGCGGTCTTATTATAAATCTATTTCTTAGCAATATAGAAAAACAATAGAATTATTATGCTATAAAACAATAGATTACATTTTTTGTTTAGAGAAATAAAATTTAAGAAATATTGAGTTTTTAATATAAATGGTGGTTTGTTTTATTAAAAATTGGAAGAGGTGATGACAAAAGGGGTATTAATATAAAGCGATCAGAGTCTATGCGACTCTTAAAGATCACGTAGGTTAAATATAAACCTTATTGTTTATATTTAATAATTGTCTAGTTATAACCTCTTTCAAAACAATCATCGTCTTGGTTTTGGTTTTTTTCATTTACTGCTGTATTTAGCTTCATAATATTTCCTGCTGTACTTAAGATAAAGTTTAGTGTGTTGTCGTTTAGTCAAATCTAAATGCACCATTATAAATCTTATTTATCTAGGTATTTATTTGGTGAATAACGAATATTCCCTTGGTGAATTTGACAGTGTAAACATACAACAGTTTTTTATTGATGTACACATTAAATGACCAATTAATGAGGGTTTTATTAAGTTTTTTTTAAATGTAAAAATTATTTCTATCATTAAGTGTGTTTTTAAATTTTTTCTATTTAATAAATTGTAGTGCGACAAATGTCACAATAATTCTTGCATTAATGCGACTCTTGTCGCACTATAGTCATAATTTCCACTTAAGAAGAAGAATAATGCAACCTACAACACAGCCTACCGCACCAGAGTTAGAGATATTGAAACTTCTTTGGCATGAAGAACCGCGAACTGCGCGTGAGATCCATGATGAAATAGAAAAAATTTTTGATTGGAGTTATTCATCTACTCGTAAAACTTTAGAAAGAATGGGTGATAAGGAATTTATAGAAATTCAAACTCAAGGTAACAAAAAAATATATTTAGCAAAATTAGATAAAATGAAAACTTTAGCAACTTTTGCTCAGGATTTTGCAAAACGTGTATTTGAAATTGATGGACCATTACCTGTAGCCATGTTTACAGATAGTAAGTTGATAGATGATGGTGAAATTGATGATTTAGAAAAATTATTAAATGATTTAGAAAAGTCATCTAAAGGGTAGGAAATTCACATGTTATATTCTTTAATGGTGTCTTTAGTCGCATTTGTTATTTTTAGTGGTGTACTTTTTTTAATTAATAATTTGATTAAAAAAATAGCGCCTAAGTTATCCAATTTTTCTTTATTTTGGCATGGGTTATTGTTTTTATCATTGATACCATTATTACCTGTGAATAATTTGTCGTCTGAACCAATTATTCCAAGTGTACTGCTTAATGATTTTACGCATTCTCATCAAATCATTAAAAACTCTTACATTATTTCTGAACAGGTAAATAACAACGACTTTAGTCAGTATGGTCTCATTTTATTGTTCATCTTTATAATCTTAGGATGCATTGTTAGTTTACATAAATTTATTTATTCCTGCTTAACTCTACAACAGTTTTCAAATAAATGTGCTCAGGTTAGTTTATCAAACTGGTTTAATACACAAGAACTTAAACTGATCAATAGTAAGAGTAATATTAGATTAATACAAAGTCAGTTACCTCATTCACCATTTGTTTATGGGATCTTTAGCTACACCATAGTAATTCCAAAAAACTTTGAAGCTATGCAATTAGAGCAACAAAAGCTATTACTAGCACATGAATTAACACATGCGAAAAGACATGATCCTATCGCGGTATTTATATACCGCTTTTGCTGTTCAATCTTTTGGTTTAATCCTTTTTTAAAAGACATTGAAAAGGGATTCACCAATGCAATGGAGATCAGCTGTGATGCAGATGTACTTAAAACCTTGCCTAACAAAAAATCTGATTATGCACGTGCTTTACTTTCAAGTTTAAAGTTATATCAAACACAATTAAATATGAGTACATTGACCCATTTTTCAAATCCTAAACATGATAAGTCTATATTTGAGACTCGGATCCGAGCAGCGATGGCAACGAATAACAAAAATAAGTTTGAAATATTGCAAAAGATTTTATTGTTGGCGGTATTTATATTGTTAGGTGTTAGCTCTTTTATTACTAAAGCAACATTAAACATAGAACAAATAGCAAATGAAGTAAAAGGTTTAAAGCCAGTACAAGAAGCGCTGGTTATTCCAAATTTTGATAATGTACATAAGGAAGCTGTAGATTTAGTTTCTCTTAATTTGCAAATTAAAGGTTTAAAACCAGTCAAAGAAGCTTGGATCAGTTCTAACTATGATGAAGTTAATGAATTTAGAGGTGCTAAGCCGCATCAAGGAATTGATTTTGCAGCAAAAAAAGGAACTAAAATTACAGCAAGTTTCAGCGGCGTAGTATTAATTGCAAACGATACCAGCCTACATAAAAATTATGGCAAAGTTATTTTGATCCGTAATAGTGAAAATGACATGCAATCTTTGTATGCACATTTAGACAGCTTTAATGTTACTGCTGGCCAAAGAGTAAAAGAGGGAGATTTCATAGGTACTGTTGGTAATAGTGGTCGTGTAACAGGCCCACATTTGCACTTTGAATTGATTAAACATAATAAACGTTTGAACCCTAATAAATATCTAAATCTTTAAATTCTTTTAATCACAATCCCTAAGTAAATTTACAGGCACTATTGCTTGGGGATCTTTATGTCTAAAATTTGAGTTAAGTATGAAAAAAATATTAATATTAAGTTGTCTTTTTTTATTCGGATGCCCAACAGTTAAAAAAGATTGTAATTTCAATGAACATAACCAAGTACTCGCACAAGCATCTGAAACTAAAAAACACAAAATTGATTCTGTTAACTCTAAAACAATAGTAGAGAGTCAAAAAGTATTAAAATTAAAACAAGGAGAGACCCTTGCCCATTTACTTAAACCATATGGTTTAAATGCTGTTGATATATTAGATATCAGTAATAAACTTAATCCCTATATTTCAGTTAATAAAATGAAAGTTGGCCACAATATTAATCTCATTATGGACGGAAATAATATTAAGCGTATTAAAATTCCAATAGCGTTTAATCAAGAGATCACTTTAAATAAAATTAATAACAATTGGCAAGCACAAAAATCAAACCTTGAAACTGAGACTCAATATAAAGTGATTGTAGGGCGGATAGAAGGAAGTTTTTATCAGAGCGCGTTAGATACACATGCACCTCTGTCGGTAATTAATCGTTTTATGCTAGCGTATTCTCATAATGTAGATTTTCAAAGAACGATCAGGAGAGGTGACCGTTTTAGACTTATATATACAGAAAAGTTTTTAAAAGATGACTCAAAAATAAAACAGGTCGATAAACTTAAATATGCAGAATTAACTTTATCAAACAAAACAACACGTTTATATCGATTTGAAAGTACAGATAAAGGTGATTATTTTTATGATAATGAAGGCAAGTTAGCCAATAGTTTTTTGTTAAGAACACCACTTGAAGGAGCTCGTTTATCATCTCACTTTGGTAAAAGAAAACATCCTGTATTGGGTTATACCAGAATTCACAAAGGAATAGATTTTGGCGCACCTAAAGGGACTCCAATATTAGCAGCAGGAAATGGCATAATTGAAAAATCTGGCTGGGGAGGTTCTTTTGGAAATTTGATACGTATTAAACACAAAAATGGCTATCAATCCCTTTATGCACATTTAAACGGTTTTGCTAAAGGTATCAAAAAAGGTGTAAAGGTAAAACAAGGTCAGATCATAGGTTATTTAGGTAATACTGGTTTATCACAAGCGCGCCATTTACATTATGAAATTCACAAAAATGGCAGAGCAATCGACCCTTTAAAACTTAAACAAGCCAGTAGTATTAAACTAAAAGGTAAACAGTTAATTGCATTTGAAAAATACAAAAAAAAGATAAATCAGCATTTAATTTAACAAATGAAAATTATTAATTGTTTCTTAATATCGTTGTAAAAATATTTATATATGCAAACCCCGCCTATTTTTAATTTGATATCTAACGTAGGACGCTAAATCAAAATAAATGTAGGCGGGTATTATCATCGCGTTTTTCAATCAAATATGTGTAGTTAGAGATTACCCTTTTGATTTTATGTGTAATTAATTACCTGTAAATTACAAAAACATTCCACGAAGTGCAGCCATTTGTGGATCTACGCGTTCATTATCAGCAGTATTGTCAGTTAAGTTCTCATCACAGTATTCAGTTGTAAAACTCGCTGTTGTATAGTGCTTAACAAGTTGGCGAACTCTTCCTGTTACTTCGCCCATTTCACTCATTAATAAAATACCATTATGATTTGGTGATCCATATAACGTATCGTCATCAACTACATGGTGACCTTCGGCTCGAACTTGTTGAATGATTTTATTGCCTAAAGCTTGGTCTTCATCAAAGGCGATTAAGAACATGCCTTTGGGAAAGATATCAAGTTCAAATAGCTCTCCACCGGCTTGGGCACTTTCTTTATCTATTGCGATATCCATAAAAGGCGTTTCGTGTAAATCAATTGCCGCAGTAAATTTTTGAGATAGGTCATCTTTAAATATACGTGCATGTAATTCTTTTAAAGAGGCTGAAAATGCTTGCATTTCTTGAGTTTGAGCACCTTCTAAAAAAGCATCTCTATTAATGTCAACTCTACCTTCACTAAATCGCAACTCTTTTTCATAAGGACCAGGGCTCAGGCAAGGGTAAATAATGATATTAAATGATGCTTTTAGTTTTTGAGCGTCTTCTTCTGCAAACTTTAAACATGCTAAAGGGCCACTTTTCTCATATCCGTGTGTACCGCCAATAACGATATAACAGGGTTTATCTTGTTTAAAATCACCAATTAATATTCTGTATAGATCATGTGTTGTTTGTAATGGCGTATTATTTAAATCATTGGTTTTGTAGTTAACTTTACCATAATTTTCAACAGTATAATCAGGCTGTTCATTAAGTGAAACTATTCTTGGCTCTATTGTTTTTTTATAATCGCGACTTGGTATTACAGGGTGTTGTTGATACCAATTTTCAAATTGTGCTTTCGTCCATGGAGTCGTTTTATTGTTATTCATATTTTAATCTCTTATTTAAGAGTTTTTACATAATATTGAACATCATAACAAGAATTTAAGAATTCAATGAAAAAGTTTATAAATCACGTCACTTTTTTGTTAAAAGTACATGTAAACTTTGCTCCCCCAATATGGTTATTAATAACTGAAATATCACCATTCATTTTATTACAAGCGGCTTTTGTTATTGATAATCCGAGTCCTAAGCCACCTGTTTTTCGACTTCTGCTTTTATCTAATCGGGAAAATGGCATGAAAATAGTTTTATAGTTTTGATTAGGTATACCTGGCCCATCGTCTTCTACACAAAATGTGATTTCATTTTCAAAACTATTTATAGAAATACTAATTTCATTTTGAGCATAAGCCATCGCATTTTTGATTAGGTTATCTATTAGGAGACGCATGTATATTGGGTTAGTTGTGATCTCGATTGATTCATCAGCTATTAATTCTATATTGAGTTTTTTACTTGGTTTTAAAGCCCTAATGCGAGAATGAATAAAAGCTACAAAATTAATAGATTGGTAATAATCATAATCTTCTTTGTTGTTTTTATCATTGAGCTTTGAAAAAGCGACAATTTGGCTTATTAATTCATCAATATCATCAATATATGTGTCGATATTGTGAAGTAATTCTTTTTGAAAATCGTCATCACAATTTTGGCTTAAAAGCCCTGTAGCGAGTTGTATTCGACTTAATGGTGTTCTTACTTCATGTGGTACCGCTTGCGCGAAGATTTGGTTTTCATTTACAGTATTGGTGATAGAGTCTGCCATTGTATTAAAGCTATCAGCTAACTTATTTAAAGGTTTTGTTAATTTATGGTTGGATCTCGCTTTCATGTTGCCAGAACCAAAGTCTTTTTGGGTTTCGATGAGTTGATTAATTTGTTTTTGCATCGTTCTTACTGGCCAGTAGATAGTAAAACCTATGCTGGTTAAGACTGTAAATAATAAAATAAATGGTGCCAGGTCGTCTAAATCATAATTGGCTATTATTTTTGGCTGTTGATCTTCTTCACTTTCATTATCAATAAATTTGATGATTAATTTATATTCCTCTAATGTATAAACAGCAATAAATTCATACATATCACTCGTATAAATAAGGACTGAACCTACAGAACCTAGATACTCGCAAGTAGTACATGCAAAATCTTCAGATAGTGGAAGCCAGTGAACCTCTATTTCTTCAGAGTTATATTGATAATTTGATAAGCTTTGATTTTCTTTATTAGGTGCAGCTTCAAACGCGCTTAATAAGTCTTGATAAACAGAATCTGTATGCTTTACAAACTCTTCAATATCACTCTGAATAAAGTAATCATCAATGACAATAAAGGTAACTGTTGCACTGATTACAACGGCCATTGCAATACTAATATATAAACGGGTAAATAAAGAGACTCTTGACATATTAACCATGGAGTAGCATGTAACCTTTATTTCTAACTGTTGTAATTATTTTATATGGCATTTGATCATCATTTAATTTTTTTCTTAAACCACAAATCCTCATATCAATTGATCTGTCATTAAAGTCGTACTCGATACCTCTAAAGGCTTGGCTGCAACCTTCTCTAGAAACCGGGTTTCCGATATTTTGTTCCAGTAATATTAGTAACTCTAATTCAGCACCTGTTAAAGCTAGCTGTATATCATTGAAAAATGCTATTTGTTTATTTTCGTCAATTTTAAGTTTGCTATGTTTTGGGCGAAGATTTGTTTTATTACTATTTGATCTTCTTAATAGCGCTTCAATTCTTGCCACTAAAATGAGTGGTTTAAGTGGCTTTGTTAAAAAATCATCAGCGCCTAATTTTAATAAACTGACTTCACTGACATCATCATCACATGCGGTTAACACCAGTATAGGACTCTGATAAAATTCTCTAGATAGTTTACATATTTCAATGCCACTTAAACCTGGCAACATTAAATCTAAGATCACTAAATCAGGTTGAAATGTTTTGATTCCATCTATCGCTTCCAAGCCATCAGAAATAATATAAGTATCGTATCCTTCAGCTTGTAAATATAAAGACGTTAAACGAGAAATTTCAGCGTCATCTTCAATGATTAATATTTTTGTTTTGTTCATTAGTCCTCCAACTATAAGTTTAGTTTACTTGTATCTTTTTAAAAATATAAGTGAGGCTTACAAACGCTTACATAAGATAAATCAAATATAATGTGAGTTTAATATCTACAGCGCATTCGGGAAATAAGTCTAAATAAAATTTTTAGGTGAATTAATCTGAATATATTTTGTTTTTTTATCAAAAAAACTAAATTGTTCTGACATCAATCTATCAACTTCTAAAGACTCGTCTAATGACAGTTTCGAAAAAGATGTGATCATAATCTCATTTGATAATGATAAAAGTCTTTGTGCTTTATTTAGTTCATTAAAGTGAGGTTTTTTATCATTAAATATTGAAAATAGTAACGTATTAATTTCATAGAGTTCATATATCTGCTTATCTGTTAAATAGTTCATAAGAATAATATTAATTTTCTGTGAAGTTGAATTTATATCTGAGGAAGCAATATTTTGCATTAACAAACTAGAACAAAGCTTGTTGTTATTGTCTTGTGAATCGATTTCGTTTGTATCAACGTGATCAGGTGTATGTACTGGGTTTAGGTTGAACGACGAATTACAAAGCGTCATGTTGTTCCTTTTATTTTTTATATGTCTATATTTTAAAGAATCAATTAACAATTGTTTGTATCGATTTGTACATGAAAATGTGTTTAAAAGCGATTTCCATACTTTTTAATATTAAAAACATCATTTTTTTGTGAAATATATAGAATCAAAAAATACAAATATGTAAGCCTATGTAAGCGATATTAAATTTCTAAAAAAGTGAGAAAATACAGTTTGTTGAAGTTCTGTTTAGATTTTTTTATTTACTTTAAACTCACCTGGCTTACAGGTCCTTACAAACTATACGTCAGTTTTAGCGCATTATTATTTTCAAGTTTACAAACAAATATGTATCTTGGAGAAACAATGAATTTAAATAAATACAATAACAAGATTAAGAATATCAATTTAATTTTATTAGCGGTTTTGCTTACTGGGTGTGGTGGTAACTCAAATAATGCAAGTTCGACTGATAGCACACAAACAGCGGGTTCAACTCAAACAACAGGAAATACCTCAACGACTAACCCAGAAGTAAGCGGGTTAGGTATTTCAGATATTCCGGTCGAACTTAAAAGAACATATACAACAGCATTAAAGTTTAATCGGTATACAAAAGTTGAGACCCCAAATGGGAATGCCATACATATCATTGCACAAACAGATATTATGGATAATCAAATAGTACGGTCACGGGGCATACTTGAGCATTATTTGAAAAACTTACCTGAGTCTATTTATGGAGAAGACAAAAGTGAAGTTGCAAATAAAATGGCAGAGAACGGCGCAATTCTTTTGTTACTGAATGGTGTTGATGATGGGACTAATGCAGGAGCCGAATTAGATGGCCAGCCTTTATATTATGGTGAAATGCAAGTTGAAGGTCATTCTTGGTATATTAATCAAAACTATGAACATAGAGATGCTAGCTTTGAAGAAATTCTTCATTTAGTGCATGACTATGGCATAGGTGTAGATCAGAATGCGCAATTCGATGGTGCTCTACCAAATTTTCAAGCTGAAATAAGAGCGGCACAGATTAATGGCTTAGCAGATAAATTATGGGCATGGCCACAAGAACAATCAAGTTGGATAGCTGAATTGACAGCCGAAAATAGTTTATCACAAGAGTATTTAGCTTCTGTCATAGATAGTTATTATGGTCTTTGGGGCGCATTTGATAGTGAATATGGCATGTGGGGCATGTATATTGCGAAAACTAGAGAAGATTTAGTAGCAAAAGATCCACAAGCCGCAGCTTTGATGAACAATCGATTTTTTCACTCATACCTTACGTATAACGCGCGTATTGATGACAGCTTTAAGGGAGATTTTAGTCTGAAATTCAATAGTAGTTTATCTTATACGTATCATGCTCAATATCTCAAAGA
This sequence comes from Pseudoalteromonas sp. C2R02, assembly GCF_018860845.1. Taxonomy (NCBI): domain Bacteria; kingdom Pseudomonadati; phylum Pseudomonadota; class Gammaproteobacteria; order Alteromonadales; family Pseudoalteromonadaceae; genus Pseudoalteromonas; species Pseudoalteromonas sp. C2R02. Next base: position 16,490 of record NZ_JAHKQC010000013.1, read on the forward strand.
TATCACCCTAACTGGCAGTAATAATAGCAATGTCATTGTTAATCAAATGGATAATGATATTACGGGAAATACTGGGACTAATACTGTTATATTTTCTGGCCCATCAACACATTATGATATAACCAAAAACGACGGTGTTGTGACAATTAAAGACTTGCAAGATGATAGAGATGGAACAAATACAGTTACAGGTATAGAAAATTTAAAATTTACTGATTCAGTTCTTAAAACTTCAGATTATTAAACCTTCCTATCTAAATAAAAACACCTAAAAATTAAAAAATTGTTAGGTGTTTTTATTTATGTTGTTGCGCTTACATTCACTTACATAGCCTTACTTGGGCTTACCCTAAATATAATCAAATTCAGGGATAATACTTTCTTAGTAAAATTGATGTAACGATATTGGAGAATGTATGAACTTAGCACATATTAAAAACTTTAAGAAAGGTGCGATTGCACTTGTGATCAGTGCAATTTTATCAGGCTGTGGTAGCAGTGATAAAAAGAAAGTAACAGAGCCAACTAAACCAACAACCCCAGAAGTAACTGATATTCAAGCTAAGCTGAAAATAGCATTCCCACAATCGACTACAGTGTTTGGTATTAGTATTCGAGGTACATCGAATGCGACAGTTTCCGGGATCACACATGCAGCCAATATAATGGCGCAATATCTAGATAATGACGAAGATGGCATGCCAGATAACCAAGCCATAGTTGATAAGCTAGTATCAAAAAAAGCAACACTGGTTATTGGGTCTACAGAGCAAGACATTGAACAGGTCATGAATGAACATTTATCTGAAAGCCTCATAGCAGATGCGGCATTACAGGATTTATACATTAGTGAAATACACCCAAATGGTAATGCAACAGGGAACTTTGATGCAACGTTAGAAGAGGTTTTACATTTAATAACCCATGAAGGTTATGCAGATGTATATCCTGAGATCTTTGGAGAAATAAAGGGCTCTGCCATCGCAGACGCTATGGATATCGCACGCGGCGGATACTTTGAAACAATACCAACAAGCTATCCTGAATCTGCTTGGTACCGTTATGATGACGATTCCTGTGAATATGATTGCATGGTGACCGAATACACATATTGGGCATTGACTTCGATATTAGGTGCACAAGAATCTAATGGACGTTATGAAGAAATAAAAGACGAATGGCAGCTAAATACTAAAGACAAAGTTCAAACTACTGATACTTCTGTATTTAATATTCTAACTAATGAAAGCTATGGTTTAGCAACTATTTTACCCGATGGACAATATGACGCACTTGATTTTGAAGTGGCAGGTGCTGTTGTTGATACAAAAAAAACAGATACATTTAGCTACATAACAGAGCAAAGCGGAGAGTCTATTGCTGTTTATGGTTCAAAATTAATAGATGAAGCTTCTTACCAACGTGCTTTAACAGATGTAAAAGATGTTATAGATTTTTTGAATGAAGATGTACGCCAAGGACTATTTAACTCAGGCGTAAAAATGCTGGTGGTTGAAAATGAAGATGAATTGGAGTCAAATTTAGACTACTTTATGTCGTTATTACCTTTAGAAGTAGTATTTACCAATATTGATGGCGAAGATGAGACTTTGACCAGTGATGAACGTGCGGGATTATCCAATACAAAGTTAGAAATGATGTATCTTATTGTTTATTATTCCCTCTTAACTCAACCAGAGCTTTCAGAACAATATTCAGCATTACAAAGTGCATATGAAGAGGCAAATAGTAAAGGCTTATTTAATCCTGATGAAGCGTACCAAGATGGTTATATTGATGAAGTACATCAAAATGCATCTGATAAAAATGCGCTTAAATATGGTAGTTATTTATATAACTTAGCTAAAGTAGCATTTGGTAACCAACAAGGTGTTGCAGGTGAATTCACTTTAACAACCACTGAAGAGTTAATGACTGAAAATCCATTAGGATATGCTGTATTAAATGAAATATTCGCAGAAGATCATGGTGAAGTAGAACAATTGGCAAAGTTCACTTTTGAAGATAATGATGCAAGTTCTGATACTGTTTATATGAACGGCGTAATTGGCTCTGACACACTAGATGTTATGAAAAACTTGTTTAATGAACATCCTCAAATTAAATTAGTTGTAATGCAAAATGTACCTGGTTCTATGGATGATGATGTAAATTTATTAGCGTCAAGAGAAATACGAAATCGTGGTATAGCAACACATATAGCAAAAGATGGCATGGTAGCATCGGGTGGTACAGATATGTTTCTTGCAGGAGCGAAACGTACAATAGAGATTGGTGCCAAATTAGGTGTTCATTCGTGGAGTGATGGTGAAAAGGGTGGTAATGAATACCCTCGAGATCACGAAGAACATGCTAAATATCTTGAGTATTACAATGAAATGGGAATAGATACTGAGTTTTATTGGTACACATTAGATTCAGCTGATGCCGATAGTATTCATTGGATGACAGAGTCAGAAATTAACAATTATAAAATTTTAACAGAATAAGTTTATATTGGTTTATTATCAAAAGTAGGTTGAAATGATTAGGCCTACTTTTTACATAACTTAGACATACTTACCCTTATTGGGTGCGAAAAGTACTAATAAATATTGTAAAAAGCATTAAAACGATCAATTATTGTAATTAGGTAAATAATATGAGTGTTAGATATGCGAATAACTTTATCTAAAATTAAATATATTTTATGTTATTTAATTCTGTCACTATTCTTACCCGCCAGTTTAGCTTCAACTTTTAATGTCGTACTTTACAATGGCGGAAATCCGCCATACAGCATGATTTCAGATAATAAGAAGTCAGGAATTTTTATAGATATTTTCAATAGGTTATCTCAATTGACTGGGTATGAATTTAATTTTATTCAATTACCAGTTGCGCGAGGATTAAGGGAATTTGACTTAGGTAATATTGATATAGAGCCAGGTATAAACAAAAAATGGCGTTTACATCAAAAGGAAGTTGGACTCTACACAATACCGTATGCATCTTCTGTTGAAGTGCTTTTGGGGCTCAAGAACAAAGACATTAATACTGCTTCTGATTTATACGGCAACATGGTTGGTGTCGTCAGAGGCTATCGTTATCAAATGCTTGATGATCATTTTGGTAAAAGAAAAATTGTTAAGGTTGAAAATAAGTCAGAAAATGAATTGCTTAAACAACTATCACGTAAACATTTAGACTATATTTGTATAGGTGATATTACCGCAAAATACTACCAACTATTAAATCCCAAATATCGTATTTACGAAGGGGTTATTGAGTTGGGGAATTCAAAAGTTTCATTAAGATTACACCCAAAAAATAAAATATACTTAGACCAATTTAATCAAGCATTATCTTTTATGGTGGATAACAATGAAATAAAAGAAATATACGATAAATATCGATTTTAAAATACGGAGCCTTATTGGCGAGTTCTAGAGTTGTCTACTAAAATAGTATGAACTCTAAATACGTTTTGGAGGTTTAATTTTGTTCGTAGATGTTAAAAAAATTAATGATTTTGCTTTGGCTATGTTAGAACAAGCCAGTCTGGACGATCTGCTCTGGTCTGCTGCTCAAGGTGTAGGCGAAATTATGGGGTTTGAAGACTGTGTTATTTACCTTAGAGTAGATGAAAATCTTGTTCAAATGGCTGCTTTTGGGATTAAAAACCAAAAAGATAGGCAAATATTTGAAAGATTAGAGATTCCGGTAGGTAAGGGCATTGTTGGCACTGTCGCTAAAACAAAACATGCAGAAATTGTGACTGATACGCATATTGACAAAAGATACATATTTGACCAATTTTCTGGTCGCTCTGAGCTTGCTGTTCCCGTTATATATGAAGGCGAAACGATAGCTGTTATAGATTCTGAATCGGCTTTTAAAAACAATTATACAAATTCAGACAAAGAACTTTTACAAGTAATCGCAAATATCGTTTCTCCCCGCATCGCAAGCGCTTTATATGAAAGAAGCTTACAAACAGCTCAAATTAGGTTGAAACGTGCAAATCATCAATTACATGAACGCATGGAAGATTTAAAGCACAATCAACAATCTTTAATTCAATCTGAGAAAATGGCATCTGTTGGCACGTTAGCTGCTGGAATAGCGCATGAAATTAATAATCCCCTAGGGTATTCAATAAGCAATCTTTGTATGCTTCAAGAATATGTAAAAGATATAAAAACTTGTAATGATAAAATATTAAGTGATCCATATGTATCTGATCATACAAAATCGTGCTTAACAGATACAGATTATACCTATGTTATAGAGGATTTAGATGATTTAACCAGTGTTACTCTAAATGGTTTGAAAGTCGCTAAAAATATTGTGGCAGATTTACGGGGCTTTGCTCATTCAAAAGATGGAGAGTTTTGCGCATTAGATATAAACGAAGGCATAAAAACAACCCTTAATGTTGTAAATAGCCAATTAAAAAATCATTGTAAAATAAAGCTGAATTTAAACCCGTTACCCGAAGTACATGGAAATATTGGTAAGTTAAATCAAGTGTTTATGAACATTATTCTTAATGCTAGTCAAGCATGTGATGATAATGGTGTGATTGAAATAGATACCTATGATAGTAATGGTTCGGTTTGCATTGAAATATCAGATAATGGCAAAGGTATACCAAAAGAGCATCTATCAGATATCTTCTCGCCATTTTTTACAACAAAACCTGTAGGACAGGGCACTGGACTTGGTTTATCAATTAGTTACCAAATTATTAAAGAAGAGCATCAAGGTTTGCTTACAGTAGAATCAAACGCTGATGGTACAAAATTTAAGATATCACTCCCTATTTATGTTGAAGAGACGTTGTTAGCGACTAACTAGCGTTTATCTAAATGCAAAAAGCCCTCAATTTGAGGGCTTTTGTATATAAAGTAAAGATATTACATATTTGGATAATTTGGGCCACCGGCACCTTCAGGTGTAACCCAAGTGATATTTTGGCTTGGATCTTTTATATCACATGTTTTACAGTGTACACAGTTTTGCGAATTAATTACAAATTTAGGTTGTTCATCAGTATTGTCTATCTCATAAACACCTGCAGGACAGTAACGTTGCGCAGGTTCATCAAAATCACTTAAGTTCACTTTCACAGGAATACTCGCATCAGTTAATTTTAAATGACAAGGCTGAGACTCTTCATGATTAGTGTTAGATAAAAATACGGATGATAATTTGTCAAAACTTAATTCATTATCGTATTTTGGATATTCAATTTTGTCGCAACTGCTTGCTGGTAGTAGGGTTGCATGATCTGGTGTATTGTCTTTAAATTGAATAGGTAATTTACCGCCAAAGAAGTTTTGGTCTAGCGTGTTGTATGCGCCACCAATAAACTTACCTAGCTTGTGCATTGCAGGACCAAAATTACGAGAACTGAACAGCTCTTCATATAACCAGGAACCTTCGAATTTAGCTTGATAGTTTGTGATATCAGTATTAGCTTGTTCTTTCTCTATCGCTTCAAAAACAGCTTCTGCAGCTAACATACCTGATTTCATGGCAGTATGATTACCTTTAATTTTGGCAAAGTTTAAAGTGCCAGCATCACATCCTGCTAAAATACCACCAGGAAAACTCATTTTCGGTAAAGAGTTTAATCCACCTTTTGCAATTGCTCTTGCGCCATAAGAAATACGTTTACCACCTTTTAAAGTTTCAGCAAAAACAGGGTGATGTTTCATTCTTTGAAATTCATCATATGGACTGAGGTGTGGATTAGCGTAATTAAGGTCGACAATTAGGCCAACGACAATTTGGTTATCACCACTATGATACATAAATGAACCTCCATTCGTATCACCCGTTAAAGGCCAACCTGTAGTATGTACCACTGTACCTTCAACATGTTTATCTACGTCTATTTGCCAGATTTCTTTAAAACCTAAACCATAGTGTTGTGGAGATTTACCTTCATCTAAATTAAAGCGGTTGATGATTTCTTTACCTAAATGTCCACGACAGCCTTCTGCAAAAATAGTGTATTTTGCGCGAAGTTCCATGCCTGGCATATAACCATCTTTTTCATTACCATTTTCATCTAAACCCATATCGCCAGTGATAATACCTTTTACAGCATCATCTTCAATAATAAGTGAGTGTGCACTGAAACCTGGGAAAATTTCTATTCCTAATTGCTCTGCTTGTTCACTTAACCAGCGACATACATTACCCATTGAGACAATATAATTACCGTCATTGTGGAATGTTTTTGGTACTGCGAAGTTAGGCACCTTAGTACCTTTAGATTCATTGTTAAGCCAATAAATATCATCTTGCTTTACTGCTGTGGTGATAGGTGCGCCTTTATCAGCCCAATCAGGAATAAGTTCATCTAGCGCTTTGGTTTCAAATACAGCACCAGATAGAATGTGTGCACCCACCTCAGAGCCTTTTTCAACTACACAGATCATAAGTTCTTTTTGTTTTTCTTGGGCTTGCTGTGCCAGTTTTATTGCTGCACTAAGCCCTGCAGGACCTGCACCAACAATAACAACATCAAACTCCATGGTTTCACGTTCAACCATAACTACCCCTTTTTCTGTGACGGTTTGTGATTAATTACACCTTATTTTAGGCATAAATCAAAAAATAATAAGTTAATATGACGTTAAGAGTATTTTAGGTTGACGTTTACGTCAACAGGAAGTAGCCTTAATTACAAATAAAAATCGTAAATTGACGTTTAGGTCAACAATAATGGAGCGACTATGAAGATCCTCGTGCCGGTCAAGAGAGTAATTGATTATAATGTAAAGGCTAGAGTTAAAGCAGATCAGACTGATGTTGATCTAGCCAATGTAAAAATGGCTTTAAACCCGTTTTGTGAAATTGCTGTAGAAGAAGCTATCCGTATAAAAGAGGCGGGTAATGCAGAAGAAGTTATTGTTGTATCTATTGGTGCTAAAGCAGTACAAGAGCAATTAAGAACGGCACTGGCGCTAGGTGCTGATCGTGCTATTCATATTGAAACTGAAGAAAAACTAGAGTCTCTTCAAATTGCTAAACTGTTAAATAAGCTTTTAGAGCAAGAGCCTGCAGAATTAGTTATTTTAGGTAAACAAGCGATTGACTCAGACAATAACCAAACAGGTCAAATGCTAGCTGCATTGTCTAATCGACCTCAAGGTACATTCGCTTCAAAAGTAGAATTAAATGATTCAAAAGTTAATGTAACGCGTGAGGTTGATGGTGGATTGCAAACAGTTGCACTAAATTTACCAGCAATCGTAACGACAGATTTACGTTTGAACGAACCACGTTACGCATCTTTACCAAATATCATGAAAGCTAAGCGTAAACCATTAGCAGTTATCGCTGCAGATTCTTTAGGTGTTGATTTAGCGCCGCGCATTGAACTTGTAAAAGTTGAAGAACCAGCTGTAAGAGAAGCAGGGATCATTGTTGATGACGTTGCTCAGCTAATTGAAAAATTAAAAAATGAAGCGAAGGTGATTTAAATGAAAACATTGATCATAGCAGACCACGAATACGGTGTTTTAAAACCTGAAACATCAAAAACGATTAATGCAGCTTCTAAACTAGGTAATTCTATTGATGTTTTAGTTGCAGGTTTAAATGTAAGTGATGCTGCTTCTACAATTGCAAGTATTGAAGGTGTTAATCAAGTAATACTAGTAGATAATGCTGCATTTGAGCATCAACAAGCTGAAAACATGGCTGATCTAGTTATTTCTTTAAGTAATGATTACAGTCATATTTTAGCTGCTGCAACAACGACAGGCAAAAACTTTATGCCACGTGTTGCTGCGCTTTTAGACAAAAACCAAATATCTGAAATTGTAGCTGTTGTTGACGCTGATACATTTAAGCGTCCTATTTATGCAGGTAATGCAATCGCTACAGTTAAGTCATTAGAAGATAAAAAACTTATCACTGTACGTGCAAGTGCGTTTGATTTGCAAGGTGAACAAGCCGGTGTTGATATTATCAATAACGCAACAGACACTGCAGCTACTGGAAGTGAGTTTGTTTCTAAAGAACAAGCTGAATCTGAGCGCCCTGAACTCACTGCTGCAGAAGTTATCATTTCTGGTGGTCGTGGTATGCAAAACGGTGAAAATTTCAAATTACTAGAAGGTGTAGCAGATAAACTTGGAGCTGCAATCGGTGCTTCACGTGCCGCTGTTGATGCTGGTTTTGTTCCAAATGATATGCAGGTTGGCCAAACAGGTAAAATTGTTGCACCAAACTTATATATCGCTGTTGGTGTAAGTGGTGCAATTCAACACTTAGCAGGCATGAAAGATTCTAAAGTGATAGTTGCTATCAATAAAGACCCTGATGCACCAATTTTCCAAGTTGCAGATTATGGTTTAGTTGCAGATTTATTTGATGTATTACCCGAGTTAGAATCTTCTTTATAACCACATAGTTTAATTTTGAGTATGCTACTCATTTAAAAGCACAACTTTATTAGTTGTGCTTTTTATTTAAAGTACAATACTATGTTGCTGAATATAACTATTTCGGCCTTTGCATGCTAAATGGGGCAGTAATTGCGGCGTATTCTCCACCTCCAAGACGTGCCAATGGATTTATGCGATCTGAGTGCACTTTTATTCTTTGTTTTTCATCCAATTGAGAAACTTTATCACTGACATATAACTGTTTTACTTCTAAAAATATTAAAGTTTGTGGTATATCTCCAAGTTCTTTTATTTCATAAAGCTCACATGCATAAGCGACATCACATTGCGCCAAACGTGGTAATGAAAACCCTTCAAATTTTGTAGTCTCCAATTTAGATGCATCTAATTCAGAGACCCCATGTTCTAGGCTTGCAGCTGTTTGTGTTACTAAAGATGCATCTTGTTCTGATGCAATATGTATCACCATTTTTCTATTTTTTAGAACATTAACTAAAGTATCTTTTTTATCACCATTTGGCTTTAAACCAACAGAAATCATGATCAGTGCTGGATCACTTGATACTGCGGTGAAATATGAGAAAGGCGCTAAATTAAAAGAATCATTTCCTGAGTCGGTTAACGCCCAAGCGATAGGACGGGGTATTAAGGTTTGTGTCATTAAGTGATAACGTTGGCTTGGAGAAATCTGGGTAAAATTAAGGTTCATTTTTATCTAAAATATGCTGTTAATTATAATTCAAATCCTGCCATAGTTGGATGATAAACAACAGTTATAAATAAACCCGGTCTGTTTATAAAAATATGCCTCTATTCATTTTATATACAATTTAAATTTAAATTAAACTTACATTAATATCGAAATAAATTCCTTTTAAGTATTGTTTATAATTAATAAAAATAAGATAAATACTTATAAAATAAAGAAAAAAACTGTAATTTACACAAGTTTTCAATATGAAAAATCAATAATTTAAATTACCATATTGTTTGATTTATTGATGAGAGTTTAACCATGAAAACAAATAAAATTATGTTGTTTGCTGCAGCTACTTTGTTACCTTTATGTGCAAGTGCTGATAGCAGTCATAAAGGTGCGCATAAAACTGTATCTGACAAAGTAATTGCTAAGCAAAGATCTGCACTTGCTAAATCTACTAAAGGGCAAGGCTTTGGTCCACAATCACCACGTGATATTGATTCTTTATTAGGTGAAAATAATCGTGCTTTCAGTGAATCTCCTGCTTTTAAAGAAATGAATTTATGTAACATTCATTTTCATAAAAATGCTGAACATAAAGGTGGTGAATTTACTGAATATGCCGGACATGGTGATGGTAAAGGTTTTGAAACTGGTTTTAAATATTCTGGTGAATTATCTCAATCTGAATTAAAACCTTTTGGTAAACAAATTGGTGCAAGTAAACACGGTAACTTATATCCAGGCGATACAATTGAAGTACATTATGTGCATTCAACTGCGAAAATCGAACCAGGTCCAACTCTTGGAGCTTGTTTGAGTGATGCGATTGGTAATCCACAATTGAGAGTTGAAACTCAAGTATATGTTATTGTTAATGACAAAAATGCGCTAGATTTTAATACATTGACACAACATAAAGTCGTAGATGGTTATCACCAAGCGATTAACATTCCAACAAACACTGGTGCACCTGTTCAATATGAAGGTTCTACAACAGGACCAAGCTACAATGAAAAAGGTTCACCATTTCAAGTTAGCTGGAGCGTACGCCCTAAAGTAGCTAAAGTTGATATTCGCACTGTTGGTAAATGGCTTGAAGGCAATACATTTAACGAAGACCACGGTCATGGTGTGAGAAACTTAGTTATGAACCCTAAGCTTCTATCTGAAATAAAATAACTTTTTAAAGTTGATTTATATAATGCGTTAAGTTCACAAGTAATTTAGCGCATTATTTCTTTTCTGAGATCCATAATTTAATTTCCCCTTTTACAACGACCACACCATTTGTATCGTAAGCTGTAACAGCGACATTCATGTCTCCTGGTTGCCATTGTTCAGGTTTTACTTGTGCGGTACATAATATATCTGTGCCAGCTTTAGCTGTGTAGTCTAAAGTCATACCTTTAGGGATCCATCTTAAATGCTTTGGAATAGAAGATTCAGCCATCACGCCCATCGCCATCTCTAAACCATTAGATATAGCAATAACATGAACAGTTTTAATATGATTATGAACAGCATTTCTTTTTTTAATTAAACATTCACAATAGTTTGCTTTAAGCTCGGTAATTTTTGGATTTATCGTGCCAAAATAGGGGGCTTTTTTAGCAACTATCATAGAAAAAATTTTATTACCAAAAGGAAATTTAGAAATTTTTTTATAAATTGACATTAGTTTAGTCTGATTAGTTGTACTCATAATTTTTATTCTTTTTATTATCTGGTCTGATGAGTTTATCATTTTGAAAGGAAATCGCCAGTTTGACTGATTAATCTTTAAATTCATCTTCATTTACTTGCAATGCACTTTTGCCTAAGTAAACTCTCGAACAAAATAAATAGAGTAATAACTCTATTTGTGAAATATAAGATTAAGAGAGAATTAATGAACAAGCGTATTTTAACTATTGCTGTATCTTCAGCATTATTTGGCTGCATTTCACAAGTATCAGCGGCAAGTTTTAAGTTAGCAGAATCTTCAGCAACAGGCTTAGGTCGTGCTTATGCTGGTGAAGCTGCAATAGCAGATAATGCGACAACACAAGCTAGAAACCCTGCAATGTTGACCTACCTAGAAGGTAGCCATTTTAGTATAGGTGCAGTATATGTAATGCCTAATGTTGATGTATTAGGTGATGTGTCATTATCATCACCGTTATTTGGTCCTGAACCTATTATCATGAATGCTGACATGAAAGATGTTGCGCCAAATGCGATTGTGCCTAATATGTTTTTTGCTGAACAAATAAATGCTAAATGGACATGGGGATTGGGCATTAATTCAAATTTCGGTTTAGAAACTAATATTCCAGATACGCATACTGCTGCCATTTTTGGCAACCATACATCAATTACGACGGTTGAATTTAACCCAAATATTGCTTATAAAATCAATTCTAAGTTTAGTGTAGGTGTTGGATTAAGACTTGTATATGGTGAGGGTAGTATTAGTGCATCGGTTCCAGGTTGGATAGATGGTTTAAAGACTAAGTTACCCGAGCCAATCGCAGGACAATTACCTGATGGTGGTACAGCCCTGAAAAGTATGGAAGGCGATGATATTAGCCATGGTTGGAATATAGGAACCACTTGGCAGCTATCACCCATTCATAGACTTGGTTTTGCCTATCACAGTGAAGTTAAATTAAAACTAGATGGGGCAGCATCTGGATTATTGTACACAGGTAGTGAAAATATAAGTGTAGAAGGGAATCTACCTATTGAATTACCAGCTTTTGCAGAAGTTTCATCATACCATCAACTATCAGATAACTTTGCTATGCATACCAGTATAAACTGGACACAGTGGAGTGTATTCGACGAACTCGTTGCTTATTTCCCAGGTGAAACAAAACCAAAAGGTGGTATTGACTCAGATTTAGTTAAAGAGGAAAACTTTGAAGATAACTGGCGTTTTGCAATTGGTTCTACCTATCAAATTAATGATGACTTGTTATATAGAGCGGGTATCGCACTAGATCAAACTGCAGTTGATAATGAACATCGTACATTAAGTATTCCAGACTCAGATCGTTTATGGTTCAGCTCTGGTTTAGGTTATCAAGCAAGTGAAGATCTTACTTTAGATTTCTCAGTTACTTATATAAAAGCCCATGGTGATGCTGAAATAGATGAATCACTCAACTTAATGGATATAGCACAAGTTGACTTTTCTGGTGAAGCCAGTGGCGATGTATATTTAGTTGGTATGCAATTGAGTTATAAGCTTTAAACCCTAGAAAATAGTAGACATTTATAGGTAAATCTTTAATGTACAGATTTACCTTTTTGATGTTGTAACTATCATGAATAGACCTACTTTATTTTATATATATGATCCCATGTGTAGCTGGTGCTGGGGATATAAGAAAACGTGGCAAAAATTACAACAGGTTTTAGCGCCTTTAGTTGATATCGAATATAAAGTTGGCGGATTGGCGCCCGATTCTGATGTGGCTATGCCAATGCCAATGCAAGAGTTTTTACAATCAACATGGCAAAAAATAGAAAAAGATCTAGGTACTGAGTTTAATCATGATTTTTGGCGTGATAGAACGCCGAAACGTTCAACTTATCCAGCATGTCGTGCAGTGATTATTGCAAGAGACTATCAGTTAGAAACTCAAATGCTTGAATCTATTCAAAAAGCTTATTACCTTGAAGCACAAAACCCATCAAATAATGACGTCCTGATCCAGTTAGCGCAATGCTTGGGAATAGATAAGATTGAATTCGAACAAAAGTTAAAAAGTGATGAGATTAATAATAAATTGATATCAGAAATTAATTTGATACAAAAAATGCCAATACAAGGCTTTCCTTCTCTTGTATTACATCTCGATGAACAATATCATCCAATAAGAATTGATTACAAAAACTTTAACACAACACTAGAAGAAATAAAGTCACATTTATAAAGCGGCTATAATCAAAGGTATTAAGGAATTAAAATGAAAACAAGGATCGTCGTTTACTCAGTATTATTAATAATAATCCTGTTAGTTAGCCTTAAACCTGCAACTATAAAAAATGAAGGGTTGATCATTTATAATCAGCCTCAAAATGATATTCCAGTTGAACAATTCATCCGTAATTGGGAAACGATGTCAGTTATTAAGGCTCAGGTTGTATCCGATATTGATGACCGACTTATCTTAAAAATTGATTATTTATATTCAGGCGATCATGGAGACGTTGTAACTACATGCGGTGGCGTATCTTTCGACGGAAAAAGAGGTGATTGGTCTTGTAGACCTTCTGGTGTGAAAAAGGGCAGGGGAACAGCGATACTGAGCTTTGGTTTATCATCGGCTGCAAAAGATACTGAATGCTCTACTGATATTACATTTAGTATTTACGATAATAAGGGGTCTGTATTTGCACATCAAAAAATTCCTTATGAAAAGATATGGTATAAAAATAAAAATGGGATACTAGGCTCTGTTTCTAAACTGTTTTCATCTTGCCCCGTATATAGCTAATTATGGGTTTTTAGATTTAAAACTCTATAACTGAAAACTAAACCTGATATACTCGCGACCTTGAAATATCCCTTATATTTGTAAGGGGTATTTAAACACATGGAAGTAGAACCATACAGATAAGGATATTTATGTTATTTGCTTAAAGGTCCATCAGTTGTTTAAAAAATTATTAAAAGCGTTATTTTCAAAAAAAATAAAAAATACACCAGATTTAGAGTATTTTGAAAGAACACGTAATAGTGTAGATTCAAAAATCCAGCCCCAAACAATTGATTTTACCCAATCATCATCTGTTTCTTCTACTGGTATAACTATAAAACCAATCAACCAACACGATGCTGATTTTCATCATTATTTATTTGGTCAATCAGAAAAGCAAAATAAACTAGACCCGTTTAGTGTATTTGTCTCATCAAAAATTGAGCTATTATTACTGTCACCTAAAACATTGATAGATAAACTGCCTGTTCTGCCATCTACAGTCACCATTTTGATGACTACAATGAAAGAAGATGATTTTAATCTTAATGAAATATTAAAGATTATCGAACAAGAACCTAGTATTGCAGCTGATGTGATAAAAACGGCAAACAGTGCTTTTTATAAACGAAGTGAAAGGCAAGTTACGGATCTTAAATCAGCATTTATGAACCTTGGTTCTCAAGGTTTATACGAAAGTGTTTTGATAAGTTATACAAAGAAATTATCACCTAGTAGTAATATATATTTTAAACAATTTGGTGAGAAAATATGGCAACATAGCCTTAAAACTGCAATTTATTCTAAAGATATATATATAAACTCAAATGATAATAAAGATGGTTCTACTGCATATTTAGTAGGTCTTATAAGAAATTTAGGAAAAATGGTTATTTTCCAAATAATGATCGAAGCATTTAGTCATGTAGACCCAAATGTACCGCCTAACTCACAAGCATTTAAAAACTTAATTTCTACATTTTCAACGAGATTAACTTATGCAATTGCTAAGCATTGGCAATTACCAACGGAAATAATTAATGCTATTGCTAATCAAACAAAAGTTAAATCAGCAACATGTGAAATTGCACAAGCAGTATATGAAGCAAACATAATTAGTGAGCTAGAATATATTTTTGAAGCAGACATCATAGATGAATCCGAATTTAAATTACGATGTCGTCAAAGGCTTTCATCAACAGGGGCTTTTAAGCTTGCCCAGAAAACGATAAACAAATTAAAACAGGCAAAAATAACAGATTAAAAAACTAATATCGTTACTGTATTTTGTGTTAAATTACGGTGTTATAAAATAAAAACCAGTGAAACTTAGGAATACCAATGGATTTACAAGAACTATATACCAAGCGTAAAGGTGAAGAGTTATTTGCTTTGTATGATGATGGTGATTTTGATGCTGGTTTATTTGCCGCTAAACTTGTATTTAATGATGCATATAAAGCGCCTATTCCTGAAGGCATGAAGAAAAAAGAAGCCAAAGATAAATTAAAAAAAGATGCTGAAGATTGTATCGTCACAGGCGCTGAAAAAGGCCATTTAGCTAGTTTAATTGAAGCTGCCGATATGCACTTTTCAACTCGTGTTACGCCAGGTCCATTTGGTAGTACAGTTGTTTTTGCTAATTATAAACAAGCTAAAACTTGGTATTTATCTTTATTAGACAGAGATGATATAGATGCAGAGCTTAGATGTTTATCAAATTTCAGAGTAGGGCTATTAACCAAGTTAATTGGCGGAAAAGATAATACTGATTGGCAAGAAGTCATTAAATATTGGCAAGCCGCTCAAGAAAGTGCAGTTAAAGGGTCTGAACTGGCTATTTCAGCATTAGCAATGCATTATTTTGAAAATAAAGACTATGAAGCAGCTGTACCTTTACTTGAATCTATTTATTTAGAAGCACCATACACTGCATTAACTTTAGCGCTCTGTTATAAAAATGGCTTAGGTGTAGAAATTAATATTGATAAATCAAAAGAATTAGATGATTTTTGGGCAGAAAAGATTGGCAAAGCCAAGTAACTGTTTAATAGATACGCAAGTAAATTAAAAGCCTCTATTTAGAGGTCTTTTTATGCCTAAAAATAATACACTACAACCGGATTTAAAGGGTTTAAACATAATTACTAATTGATTGAAGTTTTTATACTTAAGTCTAATGGAAGCAGAAATGTTTTTATTATAAGTTCCTTTGACTATATTTTAGGGACTATAACAATGACAATAATAAAAGTAGTTGCTTGCGTCGTATTACTGAACGCAGTTTTCTCAGGTAAAGCTATTGGAGAAGTAAACTATAAACTACAATTCAATAAATTATCAAAACAAATATCTGATAAAAGTTATGTCGCATTAGGTGAGCAAAGCCATGGAGCAGGGAATGTTTTTGATTTTAAGGCTCAATTTGTTCAGTACATGCATCAAAAACATAATTTCGATGTATTTATAATTGAAAGCGGTCTTTTTGATATTGATATGCTTTATCGTGACTATTTATCATCTGGAAAATCAATAGAAAAAAATGCACCTGGTAATATATTCTATATGTATGCAAATAGTGCAGAAATGTCACCTTTGTTTAAATATATAGAAAAGACTCAACATACAAATAGACCTTTAATATTAGCTGGATTTGATAGCCAGCATACAGGTTCACTATCTAATCAATATTTACTAAATGATTTATCTAAAGAATTGCCGGGGTTTACTAATGAATTTACAGAGACTCAGTGGAAAAAATTAAGGCAAGAATTTGAATTAGTTCTAAAGGTAAAATCACTAAAACCAAATGATACCAAACTCAAGCAATTCCAAAAAAACTATAATGCGTTAAAGGTACATGCAAATAATATAAAAAATAGACGTTCTTTTTGGCTTCGAATTATAGCGGGGCTTAAAGCCCAGACATATCGACAATGGCAAATTGAAGATTTACGTAGTAAAGAAATAGGTAATAATCTTGTTTGGATAGCAAACCAATACCCTGGTAAAAAAGTTTTAATTTGGGGCCATACTTTCCATGTAGAAAAAAACTTAGTGCATGAAACTGAAAATGCTGGAAAAGTAATGCTAAAAGAGTTCGGTGATGATTATTTTGTCTCTCACATTACAGGTAGTTCTGGTACATATGTCGACTTTATAGATATGAAAACAAAGCTAGTTAAAAAGTCAGAAACTGATAGTTTCGAAGTGAAAACCTCCAAACATAAATGTACAGTTTGTGTTGTAAATTTAGATACACTAGAACAACCAGAACAAATTGAAGACATATTATATTTTAACTACACAAATTTAGTTCCTTTTATGAAAAATAAGCATAAATGGGACAATGTTGTTTATTTTAAAGAAATTACACCTAGTAAGAAAAAATAATAATTGAATCTAAATTATGTAAAGATAACAATACAAAAGGGGTGGAATGACGTTGAATTATTACATTTTATATTATGTGATTTTTTTGCATATATATTAATTTTTGCTACTATGCACGAGTTAATGACGGAGAGATGGCAGAGTGGTCGAATGCACCGGTCTTGAAAACCGGCATGGGTTTATAGCCCATCTAGGGTTCAAATCCCTATCTCTCCGCCACCTCATTCCCTAAAGCCACCTTGAGTGGCTTTCTTTCTTTTTGCCATTTAGTTTTTTTCTTGTCATTCTAATTGTTCAAGCAGCTAATCTGTATCGATTTATCATTTAAAGCCAACACTTATTTTAGTTACTTTTAGGCTATATTTTTACTTATAGAAAATAGATATTCAATTGACCCCATTTTATTGTTTGATGGACAACATTGTATCTAATGTAGATATAATCTTATGATTAGTAGAAAGCAGGAGTGTTAAGGATGACAAATTAAGCAAAAAAAACCAGATCATAGATCTGGTTTTTAAAATGAAATAAACTTAACTAATTATTAAGCGACTGTTAGAATCTTCATTGTATTACTCGCGCCAACAGTTTCCATTGCGTCACCGTGAGTTAAAATCACTTTATCGCCTGACTCTAAAATCCCTTTTTCGACAAGCGTATTTAATGCTTCTTTAGTTAAATCATTTGCTTCAAACTGCGTTGAATCAAACTCAACTGGGTAAACACCACGGTAAAGTGCTGTTTGACCTAAAGTCATTGAATGACGAGATAAAGAGTAAATTGGTAATGAAGACGTGATACGTGACATTAGCTTAGCAGTACTACCTGACTCAGTTAATGCAACAATCGCTTTAATGCTGTCTAAATGGTTAGCTGCATACATAGCTGCTAGTGCAACAGTCTCTGATGCATTTTCAAACATGCATTCAAGTCTATGTTTAGAAACTTGTGTTTCTGGTTGTGATTCTGCACCTTTACAAACACGTGCCATCGTTGCAACTGTTTCTTCTGGGTAGTCACCCGCAGCAGTTTCTGCTGAAAGCATTACCGCATCAGTACCATCAAGCACTGCATTAGCAACATCCATAACCTCTGCACGAGTTGGCATAGGGTTATCGATCATAGATTCCATCATTTGTGTCGCAGTAACTACAACGCGGTTTAATGTGCGAGCACGTTGTATAATCAGTTTTTGTTTACCCACTAATTCAGCATCACCGATTTCTACACCTAAATCACCACGTGCTACCATAACTGCATCTGATGCAAGTACAATATCATCGATAGCTTCTACTGACTCAACAGCTTCAGCACGTTCAATTTTAGCTAAAAGCTGTGCTTTGCTGCCAGCTTGGTTTGCTAAATTACGTACGTGACGCATATCATCACCGCTACGCGGGAAAGATACTGCAATATAGTCAACTTCAATTTCAGCAGCCGTTATTAAATCAGCTTCATCTTTTTCAGTAAAAGCAGGGGCAGTTAAACCCCCACCTAAACGATTAATGCCTTTATTGTTAGATAACACACCGCCAACAGTAACTGTTGTAAAAACCTTATTACCTTCAATAGAATCTACAACCAATTGAATTAAACCATCGTTTAATAATAATAAGTCTGATGGTGAAACATCATTTGGTAATTCTTTATAGTCAATACCAACGCCATTGATATCGCCTTCGCCTAAACCTAAATCAGCATCTAGAATAAATTTTGCACCAACTTCTAAAGTAACTTTAGAGTCTTTAAAAGTAGAAACTCGGATTTTAGGGCCTTGTAAATCGGCAAGAATAGCAACATGGCAACCTAATTTTTTAGCGATTGTACG
Source organism: Pseudoalteromonas sp. C2R02 (assembly GCF_018860845.1). Lineage (NCBI taxonomy): Bacteria > Pseudomonadati > Pseudomonadota > Gammaproteobacteria > Alteromonadales > Pseudoalteromonadaceae > Pseudoalteromonas > Pseudoalteromonas sp. C2R02. The sequence continues at coordinate 35,309 of NZ_JAHKQC010000013.1, forward strand.
GGTTTGTTCTGCGCGGTCTTTATGATCTTGAGCTACACCATGGGAAAAGTTCAAACGAACAACATTTGCACCAGCTTTGATAATTTTTTCTAGGTTATTATCTCTATCTGTAGCGGGTCCAAGTGTTGCAACGATTTTAGTGCGTCTAGGCATCTTATGCTCCTGAATGTATAAAATTATAATGCTGACTAATGGCTAGTCATATTATCATACTGAATGACGATTGTGACAAAAGTATGACACCGGTGTCATGCTTCGTCAATAGATTTGTAAAAACTGTGAAAATTTGGGTAAAAAGAACGATAAATTTAGGTTAATTTTAATCAAGCATTGAAAGGTAAATATAATACCCTATAATGCGCGACTTTATCATTCAAATTTTTATGAATGATATTTTAATTTTGAAATACACTTATATAAATTAATACTTTCGCTCTTCGGGAGAAATACATGCAGGTTGCATTAGTTGGTTTAGGCGTTATGGGTAAAAACCTTGCTCTAAATTTAATAGAAAAAGGTGTCACTTTAGTTGCATATGACAAAAATCCAGATGCAGGAGAAGATTTATTACGTTTAGCAAAATCTGAAGGTACTGCTGAGCGTTTACATATCGTTTCAGATATCGGTGATATGGTTCGCAGACTAGAAGCACCGCGTTCTATTTTATTATTAGTACCAGCTGGCGAGTTAGTAGATCGTGTATGTCTAGAGCTTGTAGAGGCAGGTGTTGAGATCAATGATATGATCATTGATTGTGGTAACAGTAATTATAAAGATGGAATTTCTCGTAAACTTAAATACCAAAACAAATTTGAATTTGCCACTATGGGTATATCAGGCGGTGCTGAAGGCGCACGTCACGGTCCAGCAATGATGGCAAGTGGCTCAGAAGGAGGCTGGGAACGTATAGAACCTTCTTTTGAAAAAATTGCTGCTAACTTTAACAATGAATCTTGTTTCGCACGAGTAGGTCACTCTGCAAGTGGTCACTTTGTAAAAATGGTTCACAACGGTATTGAGTATGCATTAATGCAGCTAATTGCTGAAATGTACCAATTATTGCGTGATGGCTGTGGTAAATCACCTAAAGAAATATCAGAAATATTTGATACTTGGTCTGAAGGCGAATTACAGAGTTACTTATTATCAATTTCTAGTCATATTCTTAAATTAGAGACAAGCAACAACGAATCTTTAGTTGATTTAATTGATAATAGAGTAGGCGCTAAAGGTACAGGACTTTGGACTGCACAAAATGCATTAGAGTTAGGTATTGCAGTTCCATCTTTAGTAGCCGCGGTACAAGCACGTCATCTAACTAATACTAAAGAAACGCATGCAGCTAAAGAAATGACTTACGCATCGAAAACAACTGCTAAAGTCAAAATCGATTTAGAAGAGTTGAAACAAGCATTCCATTTAGCGAGTTTACTAGCTTATCGCCAAGGTTTGGCATTAATCAAAGGTGCATCTCGTTCACATCAGTGGAAAGTTGACCTTGGCAAAACGCTACAAACTTGGCGTGCTGGCTGTATTATACGTGCTGATTACCTAGATCAAATAGCACAAGGTGTTGAGTTTATTGATACGTTAACAAGTGAGTCAGATGCATTACGCAAAGTGTCTGGTTTAGCAATCGCTTCAGGTTTAGCTTTTCCTGTGTTAACAGCGAGTCAAACTTATCTTGCAACATTAACAACACCAAGTAATGGTCACTTAGTGCAAGCGCAAAGAGATTATTTTGGTGAGCATGGTATCAAAACACATAACGATGGCACATGTCACTTAACTGATCTTGTGGATATCGACGCAAAAGTAAGATAATTAAATTACTACACAGTTCAATAAACAGGTTGTGTAGTAAAAAATTAACCCCACTTTATCTTATTAAAATATTTGATTCTGTCTGCTTGATAGAATCAAATATTTATTAACTTCTCACTCATTACATTCTATTATTCTATCCTAATATTTCATTTTCAATTATTGCCAATCCATGGTGGTAATCGACATGCAAAAATATCTATAAAGAGAAGCCGATGAAAACATGTTGGACTAAACATTTAACTGATGAACAAAAAGCGGTGTGCGAACATGGCGGTACTGAATATCCACATACAGGTGAATATAATAATCATTTTGAAAATGGTGTCTATAAGTGTATATGTTGTGCGCAGCCATTATTTGATGGTAGTAACAAGTTTCAAACGGGCTGTGGTTGGCCTGCTTTTATAAAACCCTTTGATAACGCTGTGAGGTACTTACATGATGAATCGCATGGTATGAAACGCACTGAAGTGCGCTGTAATAAATGTGATTCACATTTAGGCCATGTTTTTGATGATGGTCCGACACCTGAAGGTACTAGATATTGTATCAATTCAATTTGCTTGAGTTTTGATTAATAGAATTTCAACTGCGTGATCAGTTAATTAACGCAAATGGTATAATAAGAGCAAATAAAAAATCCCTCGCTAGAGGGATTTTGGGGGTTTCTCAACATCTTTGACGTTGGGAATGAGGTCGGTATATTGAACTGTTATCAACAGCTCAATAAATTCTGTTTAGGGTTTACTCAAAAGTCATTTCAGGGATCTCACCCTCAACAATTAACTTACCAGCAGTTTTTGCGATGATTTCATCAACAGGTACACCTGGTGCACGCTCTAATAAATGAAATGCGCCAGCTTTTACTTCTAATACAGCTAAATCAGTCACTATCTTCTTTACACAATTAACACCCGTTAGAGGTAAAGTACAAGCTTCTAATAATTTAGATTCACCATGTTTATTGGCGTGAGTCATCGTTACTATGATATTTTGTGCGCCTGCGACTAAGTCCATTGCGCCGCCCATACCTTTAATTAACTTTTTTGGGATCATCCAAGAAGCAATAGACCCATTTTGGTCAACTTCGAAAGCACCTAGTACAGTTAAGTCTACGTGACCACCCCGTATCATTGCAAAGCTTTCAGCACTATTAAATATTGCCGCACCTGTGGCTGCTGTAACGGTTTCTTTACCCGCGTTGATCATATCTGCATCAACTTCGTCTTCAGTAGGGAATTGACCCATACCTAAAAGTCCGTTTTCTGACTGTAACATTACTTCTATATCATCAGGTACGTAATTAGCAACTAGGGTAGGGATCCCTATTCCTAAGTTAACGTAATAACCATCTTGTAGCTCTTGTGCAACACGTTTAGCAACTTGTTCTCTTGATAAAGACATTATAATTCTCCGTATTGCTTATTCAGATGGACGTGTAGTAACACGCTCGATACGTTTTTCAAATGTGCCTTTGATAACACGGTTTACATAAATACCCGGTGTATGAATTTCACTTGGTGACAATTCACCAGGCTCTACAATTTCTTCGACTTCTACAACCGTAATTTTACCTGCTGTTGCTGCCATAGGGTTAAAGTTCATTGCAGTATGACGAAAAACTAAATTACCATATCTGTCAGCTTTCCATGCTTTAACAATTGCAAATTCGCCTGTAATCGACTCTTCTAGAATATAAGGTCGGCCATTAAACTCTTTTACTTCTTTACCTTCAGCAATAGGTGTGCCGTAACCCGTTGCAGTATAGAAACCAGGAATACCAGCACCACCGGCACGCATTTTCTCGGCTAAAGTACCTTGAGGTGTTAATTCAACATCAATTTCACCACTTAATAGTTGCTGTTCAAAAAGGGCATTTTCACCTACATAAGAAGCAATAATTTTTTTGATTTGTTTATCTTGTAATAATATGCCTAAACCAAAATCATCAACACCACAGTTATTAGATACTACAGTTAAATCTTTAGTACCTTGCTTTTTAATTTCTGCGATTAAACCTTCTGGAATACCACATAAGCCAAATCCACCGGCAATCACTGTATCGCCATCTTTTAGACCTTTCATGGCCTCTGCATAACTCGAAACTACTTTATCGAAACCTGCCATTTGGGCGTGCTCCCTTAATTGTATGATGTTTTACCTGAGTAAAAAACACAGGTAAATACTTCTAAAAATAATACTAAATTCGAATTTTGAGAATAGTAAATATTTAATTTACTCACTCAGTTCCGCTTGCATAGCAAGGGATACTTTACTGGCTGGTACTTTATTTAATGCTTTAGATATTTGCCAGCCCGCTTTCGAGAGCCTTTTTATATCAATATTAGTATCAATGCCAAGTCCATCAAGCATATAAATTAAGTCTTCAGTGGCAACATTTCCTGACGCACCTTTAGCATAAGGGCAACCACCTAAACCTGCTACAGCCGCGTCAACAGTGGCGATACCGAGTTTTAGAGCAGCGTAAATATTTGTCAACGCTTGCCCATAAGTGTCATGAAAATGTACAGCTAGCTTATTTGCTGGAATTTCCTGAAGTAGTGACGATATTAATGCTTCTGTTTTGCCTGGTGTACCCACACCTACAGTATCGCCTAGGCTGATCTCATAACAGCCCATATCTAGCAACATTTTAGATACACGAACTACTTCAGATACTTCAACATCACCTTGATATGGACAACCCATTACGCAACTGACATAACCACGTACTTTGATGTTATGTTCATTGGCAAAAGACATGATTTCTTTAAAACGTTCTATGCTTTCGTCAATAGAGCAATTAATATTTTTTTGGCAAAACGCTTCACTGGCAGCTGTGAAAATAGCGAACTCTTTAATACCCGCTTCAAAAGCCAGTTGTGCGCCTTTTAAGTTAGGTGTTAAAGCGCTAAATTCAGCGCTGTTATGATTTAATGACTCAATAACAAGCTTTGAGTCTGCCATTTGAGGCACCCACTTGGGTGATACAAATGCACCTGCTTCTATATGTTTAACACCAGCATCTACTAATCCATTGATCAGAACGATTTTATCTTGTGTTGTAACTTTTGTTTCATTCTGTAGGCCATCACGTGCACCCACTTCAACGACTTTAACAAATGAAGGTAATTTTGATTTTGTCATGGTTAAGCGTCTTCCTGATCAACTATGGCTAATAGGTTGCCGTGTGATACTAATTCGCCTTCATCAAAACAGAAGCTCGTAAGCGTACCATCATAAGGTGCAGTCAATGTATATTCCATTTTCATGGCTTCAATCACAACAATCGCATCACCTTTTTCGACTTTACTGCCAAGCGCTAATAAATGCTTAACAACAGTGCCGTTTAAAGGCGCCGCTAGTGAAGCATCATCATTTTCGACTTCACTGACATAATGTTTGTCTTTTAACTGATATCTGTGTGTCGTTGCTAGATACATTAACTCTATTTGATTTTGATCTAATACATAATCAGCAGTGTATTTGATACCGTCAATATTAGCGTTGATATGGGTATCATTGATAAATATATCAGCTGTAATAGTTTGATCATCAAGTGTTAAACTGTAACTCGAGCCATTACATACTGCAGATATATTAGTTAATTCTGTAAAAGGAATTTTAATATTATTAGCTTGGTTTAATCTAAAACCTTGTTGCTTGTTCCATGGTGAGGCGCAATTTTGATTTTTAATAGAATCTAGATATACAAGACTTGCAAGAATATTACAGATTTTTAAATCTGCATTGTCTACTTGAACTAACTCATCTTGGTTTTCATCTATAAAATGCGTATCAGGTTGTGTTTTAACAAAGCCATCATGACTTGCTAAGTTATGTAAAAAGGCCACATTACAATGGAAACCTGCTAAATGAAATTCTTCTAATGCAGACTGTAATCTTTTAATCGCTAAATCACGTGTTTCATCCCAAACAATTAATTTAGCTATCATAGGGTCGTAGAAACTACTGATTTCACTGCCCGTATTTACACCTGTATCTATACGGATGTGCTTTGAGTTTTCTGGTGTGGCGAGTAACTTAATAATACCTGAACATGGCATAAAATCAGCTGATGGGTCTTCTGCATATATACGTGCTTCTAAAGAATGACCTGTTAAAGTAATGTCATCTTGCGTTAAAGCTAGAGTTTCATTTGATGCAACTCGAATTTGCCACTCAACTAAGTCAACACCTGTTACCATTTCTGTTACTGGATGTTCAACTTGAAGTCGCGTATTCATTTCCATAAAGAAGAATTCATCACCACACAATAAAAACTCAACTGTACCAGCACCTTGGTAATTAATTGCTTGTGCACACCTTACTGCAGCTTCACCCATTTCTTTTCTAAGTGCATCTGATAGTTGCGGTGCAGGAGCTTCTTCAATTACTTTTTGATGACGTCGTTGTAAAGAACAATCTCTATCGCCTAAATAAACACAGTTACCGTGATTATCTGCAAAAACTTGTACTTCAACATGACGTGGCTTAGTAACGTATCTTTCAAGCAACATTTGATCGTTACCAAAACCAGAAATCGCTTCACGTTTTGCTGATGCTAACATAGTCATAAATTCATCTTCAGAATTCACAATACGCATGCCTTTACCGCCACCGCCAAATGCCGCTTTCAGTAAAATTGGATAACCCATCTTATTCGCTTCTTCAAATAAGAATGACTCATCTTGGTTATGGCCATAATAACCTGGTACTAATGGTACATTAGCCTCAGCCATGATTTCTTTAGAACGAGATTTAGAGCCCATCGCTTCAATGGCAGACTCAGGTGGTCCGACAAAAGCGATATCATTATCTTTACATAAACGAGAAAACTCACAGTTTTCAGATAAAAATCCGTAACCTGGATGAATGCAATCAGCACCGGCACGTTTTGCTACTTCAATTATTTTACTTGCAACTAAATAAGAATCTTTACTTGGTGCTGGACCAATATGATACGCTTCATCAGCTTGTTGCACGTGAAGAGAGTTTTTATCTGCATCTGAGTAAACAGCAACTGTTTTTAAACCTAAACGCTTGGCTGTTTTTATTACGCGGCAAGCAATCTCACCACGGTTTGCAATAAGTATTTTTTTTAACATTGTTTATTACCTTTTTATGCTCAATCGTTTAAGTATTATTGTTGCCAATTTGGCGCGCGTTTTTCAAAAAAAGCACTTAAGCCTTCTTGGCCTTCAACTGATACACGAATTGACGCAATACGTTCAGCTGTTAAATCTTGTAATGTTTGATTAATTTCTTTGTTTGCAACATCTTCAATTAACTCTTTTGCAGCAATCACTGCTTTTGGACTGTTATTAAGTATGTTTTTTATTGCATCATTAACAGTTGACTCTAGTTCGTCAGTAATTTCGTGGATCAAACCCAGTTCTAACGCTTTATCTGCTTTAAATATTTCAGCTGATAAAAAATAACGACGAGATTGTCTTTCACCAATCGCTTTAATCACATAAGGGCTGATCACAGCAGGGATTAATCCTAGCTTAACTTCACTTAAACAAAACTTAGCATCTGGGCTTGCAAAAGCGATGTCACAACAGGCAATTAAGCCTAGCGCACCACCAAATGCAGCACCTTGAACTTGACAAATCGTTGGCATAGGGCAGTTTGCAAGTGTATGCATTAATTTTGCTAATTGTTGAGAGTCAGCAAAATTATCATCAAAGTCATTATCAGCCATTGATTTCATCCAACCTAAATCAGCACCCGCAGAGAAGTGTCGACCTTCACTTTTTAAAATTAAAATCCGTACATCTTGCTCACATGCCTGTGTAATAACATCTATTAGTTGTATTATTGTGATGTCATCAAATGCATTGTGAACTTGAGGGCGATTTAAAGTAACTGTAGCAACTTTGTTTGAAATCGTTAAATTTACAGACATGAGATTTCCTGTCAGTTTTAGAGGTGTTGCCACCTCTATTTAAATGCCACTAAGTGGCTAAAATTGATAACCACATCGTGGTCTAAGCAAAACAGTATTACAGTTTTACTTACATACGAAATACACCAAAGTTAGATTCTTTTTCAGGTGCGTTTTTAGAGGCACTTAAAGCTAAACCTAATACATGGCGTGTTTGAGCAGGGTCGATTATTCCGTCATCCCATAAACGGGCGCTGGCATAATAAGGGTGACCTTGTTCTTCATATTGATCAATAATTGGTTTTTTAAAGTCAGCCACTTCTTCATCTGACATAGAAGCACCTTTACGTGCTAAACCGTCTTGTTTAACTTGTGTTAATACGCCTGCTGCTTGCTCCCCACCCATTACTGAGATACGAGAGTTTGGCCACATCCACATCATAGTCGGTTCAAATGCACGACCACACATACCATAGTTACCAGCACCGTAAGAGCCACCAATAAGGACAGTAAATTTAGGTACATCAGCACATGACACAGCCATTACCATTTTTGCGCCATGCTTTGCGATGCCTTCAGCTTCATATTTTTGACCAACCATAAAACCAGTAATATTTTGTAAAAACACTAATGGAATTTTTCTTTGTGCACATAACTGTATAAAATGCGCACCTTTTTGTGCTGATTCTGAAAATAAAATGCCATTATTTGCAACTATACCTACAGGCATGCCATAAATTTTAGCAAAACCACATACTAACGTTTCGCCAAAATATTTTTTGAATTCATCAAATGCAGAGTCATCAACAGTACGTGCGATGACATCACGAACATCAAAAGGTTTTTTAAGGTCTGTTCCCACAATGCCATAAATTTCTGAAGCGTCATATCTTGGTGGTTTAACGTCATCTAATAAAGGTGCAGTAGGGCGGGTATGATTAACACGTTCAATACATTGGCGTGCAATTGATAACGCATGTTCGTCGTTGTCTGCATAATGATCGGCTACACCCGATACTTTACAATGAACATCAGCACCACCTAAATCTTCTGCAGAAACAACTTCACCCGTTGCAGCTTTAACTAATGGTGGACCAGCTAAAAAGATAGTTCCTTGATCTTTTACTATGATACTTTCGTCAGCCATAGCAGGTACATATGCACCGCCTGCAGTACATAAACCCATTACCACAGCAATTTGAGGAATACCTTTGCCTGACATACGTGCTTGGTTATAAAAAATACGACCAAAATGTAATTTATCAGGGAAAACTTCATCTTGCTCAGGTAAGTTTGCACCACCTGAATCAACAAGATAAATACAAGGCAAATGACATTGCTCTGCAATATCTTGTGCTCTTAAATGTTTTTTTACAGTTAGCGGAAAATATGTCCCACCTTTAACAGTTGCATCATTGGCTATGATCATACATTCTATGCCTTTAACACGACCAATACCCGCTACAATGCCTGCACATGCAATATCTTGTTTATATACGCCGTGTGCTGCAAATTGTGAGATCTCTAAAAATGGTGAGCCCTCATCAATTAATGTATCAATGCGATCACGCACAAACATTTTACCCCGACCTTGATGCCTTTCGATTAATGCATCACCGCCACCTTTAATAAATTTTGCTGTTTGTTTGTGCAAATCTTTTACTAATTCATTCATTGCAGCTTGTTTTTCAACAAAAGCTGGATCGTGACTGTTAATTTGAGATTTTAAAATTGTCATATTTTCCCCTGAACTTATACGCTTTTATTAGTTATGTGAATGTGTGTTCTAACGACTTTCACTAAATAATTCACGACCAATTAGCATACGACGGATTTCAGAAGTACCTGCGCCTATTTCATATAATTTTGCATCACGTAATAAACGACCTGCTGCAAATTCATTGATGTAACCATTGCCACCTAGGATTTGAATAGCATCTAATGCCATTTTTGTTGCAAGTTCTGCAGCATATAAAATAACACCCGCAGCATCTTTACGTGTGGTTTCGCCGCGATCACATGATTTCGCAACTGTGTATACATAACTACGTGCAGCATTCATTTGTGAATACATATCAGCAATTTTTCCTTGAATAAGTTGGAACTTACCAATTTCTGTATCAAACTGCTTACGCTCATGTATATAAGGTACAACTAAGTCCATACATGCTTGCATTATGCCTAAACACCCACCTGACAGAACAACACGTTCGTAATCTAAACCACTCATTAACACTTTAACGCCTTGGTTTAGTTCACCTAAAATATTTTTTTCTGGTACTTCACAATCAACAAAAACAAGTTCACATGTATTTGAACCACGCATACCTAATTTATCTAGTTTTTGTGCTTGAGTGAAACCAGGGAAGTCACGTTCAACAATAAATGCAGTAATACCTTTAGAATGTGCTTCCATATCTGTTTTAGCATACACAACATACGTACTTGCATCTGGACCATTGGTGATCCACATTTTATTACCATTTAAAATGTACTTATCGCCTTTTTTCTCAGCTTTAAGTTTCATTGATACGACATCTGAACCTGCATTTGGTTCACTCATAGCAAGTGCACCAATATGTTCGCCACTAATTAATTTTGGTAAATACTTCTCTTTCTGTGCTTGGTTACCATTACGGAAAATTTGGTTTACACATAAATTAGAATGTGCTCCGTAGCTTAAACCAATAGACGCACTTGCACGGCTGATTTCTTCTACAGCTAAAACATGCTCTAAATAACCTAAACCTGAACCACCAAACTCTTCACTTACTGTTATACCTAATAAACCCATTTCACCAAGTTTCGGCCAAAGTTCATTTGGAAACGCATTATCTAAATCTGTTTTTTCAGCTATAGGGGCGATTTCAGTAGAAGCGAATGAGTTAACGTGATCTTTGATCATGTCCGCGGTTTCGCCTAAACCAAAGTTAAGTTCTTTATATAGAGATATAGTGCTCATGATATGTCCTGTAATGTATTAATAGCTTAAAATATTAAGTCTTTGGTTTAGTCTTCTAAATTATTTAAAGTATCGTGACAGCGTTTTTCGGCTGTAACCAATTCCATAAGTACAACTTTAATGTCATCCATTTGCTGTGTAAGGTGTACTTTTTTATCTTGTATCAGTTCAAGCATGATGTTTAGCTGCTTTGCGCTCGATTTATCTGCATCATATAACTCAAATAAACGGCCAGTTTCAGCCAATGTGAAACCAAGTCTTTTACCGCGTAATATTAATTTAAGACGTACTTTGTCTCTTTTAGTATAAATACGGGTTTGACCATTTCTGGTCGGAGAGATAAGGCCTTGGTCTTCATAAAAACGAATACTACGAGTTGTAATATCAAATTCTTTTGAGAGATCACTGATGCTATATGTTTCTTCTGAGTTCTGTTCGTAGATGTCTTCGTTCATTAAATGTACCCTGATTTAGCATCTTGTATTTTCAATACAATATAAGTGAAGTTTACGTAAAGGTAAAGCTGTGGTGTTATGTAAATGTAAAAAAGTAAGCTAAAGATATCTCTATATACGCATAGTTATTACTGTTCTAGAATTTATTATAGAAAGTAAAATATATTTGTTATTGCTAGTTTGACATAAGTGACAGGTAAGGATTTATCTAAAATCAAAGAAAACTGGAAACATAAGTTGTCAGTAAAATTTACATTTTAATAAATAATGATTAAAGAATTATTTAGTTGACGTTGGCGTAAACGTCAATTTTGTGTATGCTCATAGAATATTAATTTTATTAAACTCGATTTATAGAGAGCGAATATATGTCTGTTGAAGATCCTATTGTTATTGTTAGTGCTAAACGTACCCCTATGGGTGGCTTTATGGGTGCTTTAAGCGGCGCAGATGCGACTGATTTAGGTGCGACTGCAATTAAAAGTGCTGTTGCAAATTCAGGATTAGCATCAAATGATATAGATGAAGTTGTTATGGGTTGTGTTCTTCCCGCTGGGTTAGGCCAAGCGCCTGCACGCCAAGCAACTTTAAAAGCAGGCTTAGAACAAAAAACTGGCGCAACAACTATTAATAAAGTGTGTGGTTCAGGTATAAAAGCTACGATGTTAGCGCATGACCTTATAAAAGCAGACAGTATTGAGGTGGCAATCGCTGGTGGCATGGAAAGCATGTCAAATTCACCATATTTCTTACCTAAAGCACGTGGTGGTTTTAGAATGGGCCACGGTGAAATTAAAGATCACATGATGGCTGATGGTCTAGAAGATGCGTATGAAAACAAAGCCATGGGTGTTTTTGCACAAGAAACAGCTAATGACTATAAATTAACTCGTGAAGATATGGATACATTTGCTATCTCTTCCCTTAAAAAAGCACAAGCAGCGATTGATGCTGGTAGTTTTGACGAAGAAATAGAACCTTTTATTGTTAAAAGCCGTCGTGGAGATACGACAGTAACAACAGATGAAGGCCCAGGTAGTGCACGTCTTGATAAAATTCCTAGCCTAAGAGCTGCATTTGCAAAAGACGGTACTATTACTGCAGCTAATTCATCATCAATTTCAGATGGTGCTGCAGCTTTAGTATTAATGAAAGAATCAACCGCAAAAGCTAAAGGGTTAATACCTTTATGTCGCATTAAAGCACATTCAACGCATTCTCAAGCACCAGCAGAATTTACGGTTGCACCAATTGGCGCGATAAATACTGTACTTGAAAAAGCCGGTTGGGAGTTAAATGACGTTGATTTATGGGAAATAAACGAAGCATTTGCCATGGTAACTATGCTTGCAATTAATGAACTTAAACTTGACGAAAGCAAAGTTAATGTAAACGGTGGCGCGTGTGCATTAGGTCATCCAATTGGTGCCAGTGGTGCGCGTATCTTAGTAACGCTGATCCATGCTTTACGTAATAAAGGTTTAAGCAAAGGTGTAGCTACTTTATGTATTGGTGGCGGTGAAGCTGTCGCAATGGCAGTTGAAGCAATTTAATTTTTAAAAGGCGCTTTTTAGCGCCTTTTATTTTGTGTACTTATTAGTTTCTATATTTAAGTAATCAATATTTACATATAGATATTTGGGAAAACCAATTTAAGCAATAATAACAAACTTAAATTGGCCGTATTCACTAATTGTAAAACATATTAGTTTTAAAAGTATAAAAATGAGAACCTTATGAATTTCAACTTATCTGAAGATCAAATTGCATTTGCAGAAACAGCACGCCAATTTGCATTAACTGAAATGCTACCAAATGCAGCAAAATGGGACGCGGAACATATTTTTCCAAAAGATGTGATTCAAGCTGCAGGTGAACTTGGTTTTTGTGGCCTTTATACACCTGAGGAAGCAGGTGGTTTAGGTTTATCTCGTTTAGATTCAAGCATAATATTTGAACAACTTGCAATGGGATGTACAGCTACTACGGCAATGTTAACAATTCACAATATGGCTACGTGGATGATCGCAAGTTTTGGCACACAAGAAATAAAAGATCAGCTATGTGATGACCTTGTGATGGGTGTAAAACTAGCTTCATATTGTTTAACAGAACCAGGCTCAGGTTCAGATGCGGCATCTTTAAGAACAAAAGCAGTATCTGATGGTGATGATTACATTATCAATGGTTCAAAAATGTTTATTTCTGGTGCAGGCGAGACAGAAGTATTAGTTGTTATGGTACGCACAGGCGAAGCTGGCCCTAAAGGTATATCAGCGGTTGTTGTCCCAGCTGATGCTGAAGGTATCATTTACGGTAAAGCAGAAGAAAAAATGGGTTGGAATGCACAACCGACACGATTAGTTACTTTTGAAAATGTCAGAATTCCAAAATCACATCTATTAGGCAATGAAGGTGACGGTTTTACGTTTGCTATGCAAGGTTTAGACGGTGGCAGAATTAATATCGCAACTTGTTCAATCGGAACGGCTCAACAAGCTTTAAATACAGCAACTGAATATATGAAAGAGCGAGAGCAATTTGGTAAACCGCTTGCTGCATTCCAAGCGCTACAATTTAAACTTGCTGATATGGCAACGGAGCTTGTAGCTGCACGCCAAATGGTGCGCTTAGCAGCATTTAAATTAGATACACAAGACCCTGAAAAAACAGCTTACTGTGCTATGGCTAAACGCTTTGCTACAGATATCGGTTTTACAGTATGTGATGAAGCATTACAGCTGCACGGTGGTTATGGTTACATTAAAGAATATCCATTAGAGCGCCATGTTCGAGATGTACGAGTGCATAAAATTCTAGAAGGTACTAACGAAATCATGCGTTTGATCATTGCCCGTCGCTTATTGGCTGATGGTGCAGGTGATATTTTATAACTATTTATAGGTCAATTAATTGTGCCCATTTGGCATTGATATCATCAATGCCTAGATAAGATTAAGGATAAAAGTATGTCAGCTCAAATCAAATTAGAAAAACAAGATCATATCGCAATTTTAACGATGTCTAATCCACCAGCAAATACTTGGACGCGCGATACTTTAGTTGCTTTAAAAGAATTAGTATTAGAACTAAACGAAGATAAAAATATATATTCGTTAGTGATCACAGGTGAAGGTGATAAGTTCTTTAGTGCCGGTGCAGATTTAAATGTTTTTGCATCTGGTGATAAAGGCATCGCTGCCGATATGTCATTTGTATTTGGCCAAGCATTTGAAACTTTATCGGATTTTAGAGGTGTTTCAATTGCTGCTATTAATGGCTTTGCCATGGGCGGTGGTTTAGAAGTTGCTTTGGCATGTGATATTAGAATTTTAGAACAACAAGCCCAAGTTGCATTACCAGAAGCAAAAGTTGGTTTATTACCATGTGCTGGCGGAACACAAAACCTAGCAACGCTAGTTGGTGAAGGTTGGGCTAAGCGCATGATTTTATGTGGTGAAAGATTAAAATCAGATAAAGCATTACAAATAGGCTTAGTTGAAGAAATTGTCGAAACTGGCTCTTCATTAAAACATGCTTTAGAACTTGCTAAAAAAGTAGAAGAACAAAGCCCTGTTGCAGTATCAGCTTGTAAAACACTTATACAGCAAGGTCGCTCAGGTTCAACCCGTGGCGCGTTACCACTAGAACGTGAAATGTTTGTAACGTTATTTGATACCAAAGATCAAAAAGAAGGTGTACAAGCATTTTTAGAAAAACGTAAAGCAAATTGGGTGAATGGCTAATGAGCTGCGTTTTATTTAAAGAGTTAGAATCTGTTTGTGGCCAAAAAATTGGTGTTGCAACGCTCAATTCTGAAAAGTCTCTTAATGCGTTAAATATGGATATGATCCAGTTATTAACGCCTCAACTGCAAGCTTGGAAAGAAGATGATTCAATTGCGTTAGTTTTATTAGAAGGCGCAGGTGCAAAATCTTTTTGTGCAGGTGGCGATGTTGTTAGCTTATATAAAGCGATGGCAACTGAAGAGAACGGTAAAAGCGACCCATCTAACTATATTGAAACCTTTTTTACAGCAGAATATAAATTAGATTATTTAATTCACCGCTTTGAAAAACCAATTCTATTATGGGGCAACGGCATCATAATGGGCGGTGGTTTAGGTTTAATGGCAGGTGCTAGTCATAAAGTTGTTACCGAAACAGCCCGTATTGCCATGCCTGAAATCACTATCGGATTATACCCAGATGTTGGCGGAAGTTTTTTCTTAAATAAAATGCCAGATCAAGTAGGATTATTTTTGGGATTAACCGGCGCTTCAATGAATTGTGAAGATGCACGTTTTGTTGGACTTGCCGATTATTACATTAAACACGATATTAAAGCTGACATTATCGAAAAGCTACTCATTACAAAATGGGGTAAAACTAAGTCTCTTAATCACGATAAATTAAGTGAAGTATTACAAGGTTTTCAGAATACATCTGGTAAGCCGCCTGTTTCAGAAGTTAAAAACCATATTAAATCAATTTCAGCTATGTCAGATTTTGAAAGTTTAACAGACAAAGTAAATTATTTATTAAACATCGAAATTGAAGATAAATGGTTTAACCGTGCTCAAAAAGGCTTAAGTCATGGTAGTCCATTAAGTGCTCATCTTGTATTTCAACAATTAAAACACGCGCAAGGATTCAGTTTAGGTGATTGTTTCAGACAAGAATTATCGATGTCTGTGCAATGTGGCCGTTTCGGTGAATTTAAAGAGGGTGTACGCGCTTTATTAATTGATAAAGATGGCAAACCAAATTGGCAATTCTCAGATTTAAACTCTGTACCTCAAGAGAGCATCGCACCATTTTTTGAATCTTTGTGGGATAAAGAGGCACATCCATTAGCAACATTAGGAAAGGAATAATCACATGGCAAATATCGGATTTATTGGTTTAGGTAATATGGGTGGCCCTATGGCTGCGAATTTAGTTAAAGCGGGTCATACGGTCACTGTTTTTGATTTAAGTGCTGATGCGATGAATACTTTAGCTGATGCAGGCGCTAAAATTGCTACGCATGTAAATGATTGTGCGATTGATAAAGATTATGTGATTAGCATGTTACCTGCAGGCAAACATGTGAAAGGTTTATACCTAGGTGAGTCAGGATTAATTTCTGTATTAGACAAACAAACTCAAGTAATTGATTGTAGTACAATTGACGCCCAATCTGCTCGAATTGTTGGTGAAGGCTTAAGCAAAGCGGGGATTAGTTTTGTAGATGCACCTGTTTCAGGCGGTACAGCGGGCGCAACAAATGGCACGTTGACTTTTATTGTTGGTGCAGCAAAAGACGACTTTTCTAAAGCAGAACTTGTATTAAAAGACATGGGTAAAAATATCTTCCATGCTGGTGATATTGGTGCAGGCCAAGTTGCAAAAATATGTAATAACATGTTGTTAAGTGTATTAATGGCTGGCACCAGTGAAGCATTACAAATGGGCATAGATAATGGTTTAGATCCAAAGGTGTTATCAGAAATTATGCTTCAAAGCTCTGGCCGTAACTGGACTTTAGAGCTATATAATCCATGTCCTGATGTATTAGAAAATGTACCTTCATCTAATGATTACAAAGGTGGTTTTATGGTTGACTTAATGGCTAAAGATTTAGGTCTTGCGATGGATGCAGCAAACCATAGTAATTCAAGTACACCTATGGGCGCACTTGCTAAAAACCTTTACAACTTAATGCAAAATCAAGATATGGGTGCGCAAGATTTTTCTTCGATTTTCAAACTTTTTTCAAAAGCAGAATAAAATGAAACAAATTTCAGTAATAGGTTCAGGTACTATGGGCAATGGTATTGCTCATGTATTTGCACAAAATGGTTTTCAAGTAAACTTAGTTGATATTTCACAAGATGCACTTGATAAAGCGCTATTAACGATTGGTAAAAATTTAGACCGCCAAGTTAAAAAAGAAGCAATAACTGAACAAGTTAAGCTAGATACCTTAAATAACATCACTACTTTTACTCAAATGGAAGAAGGTGTTAAATCTGCTGATTTGGTTGTTGAAGCTGCGACAGAAAATCCAGAAATTAAGTTAAACATTTTTAAAGACCTAGATACTTATTGTAAAGAAGGCGCGATTTTAGCGTCTAATACATCTTCTATTTCAATTACAAAAATTGCCAGTGTTACAAACCGCCCAGAAAAAATAATCGGCATGCACTTTATGAATCCAGTGCCGGTAATGAAGTTAGTTGAAGTGATCAATGGTTACTTAACATCTAATGAAACAACTGATTGCATTATTTCACTGTGTGATAAGTTACACAAAACAGCTGTTCCAGCAAATGATTACCCTGGTTTTGTTGCTAACCGTATATTAATGCCAATGATTAACGAAGCGATTTTATCTCTTCAAAATGGCGTTGCTGGTGTAAACGAAATTGACCAAATTATGAAGCTAGGTATGGCGCACCCTATGGGTCCATTGCAGCTAGCTGACTTTATTGGTTTAGATGTATGTTTGTACATAATGCGTGTATTACAAGATGGTTTAGGTGACGATAAATATGCACCAGCGCCATTACTTGTCAACATGGTAACAGCGGGGCACATGGGTGCTAAATCAGGTAATGGTTTTTACGACTGGTCAAACGGTATGAAAGACTTAAAGGTCTCAGAACAATTTACTAATTAATTATCAGTCAAACAAAAATTTGTTAAGTTTAAAAGCCTTATCATTTTATAAGGCTTTTTTTTGCTTTAAATTCAGCAAAACGATACATTGTAAAAATAACTAAAAAAAATTCTAAAAGCATAAACATGAATATAAATAATAAAACGATTGTAATCACAGGCGGTGCCCAAGGTTTAGGGTTTGCAATGGCAAAATCTTTTATTGAGCAAGGTGCAAACATTGCACTGATTGATATGTGTGTGAATCAACTTGATGAAGCTGTTCACGAATTAACAACTAATACAGATAATAAAGTTGTCTCTTATATCGCTGATGTCACAAATGAAGAACAAGTCATATCTACATTCAAAACGATTAATACTGACTTTGGTTCTATTGATATTTTAATTAACAACGCAGGCATTACCCGTGATGCCATGTTAGTTAAAGTAAAAGAGCAAAAAGTAGTTGAGCGTATGTCGATAAATCAATTTAAATCCGTTATTGATGTTAATTTAACAGGGGTATTTTTATGTGGGCGCGAAGCGGCAACCTATATGATAGAAAATAAAAATACTTCAGAGGGACTCATTATTAATATGTCGAGTATTTGTCATGTGGGTAATGTAGGTCAAACAAATTATGCGGCATCAAAAGCGGGCGTTGTTGCGTTAACGACGACTTGGGCGAAAGAGCTTGGCAGGTATAATATCCGTGTCGCTGCAATTGCACCTGGTGTAATTGATACACAAATGACCAGATCAATGAAACAACAAGCCCAAGAACGTATGATACAAGGTACTTCAGTAGGACGTTTTGGCTCTACAAATGAAATCGCACATACGGCACAATATATTATCGAAAATGATTTTTTCACTGGCCGTATGATTGAGATAGACGGTGGAATAAGGATTTAATCTTTATTCCTAAAGATAATTATTCTCTTCATACTGGATTGGTTAATGACATAAATTTACCAATCCAATAAACTCATGACATTAAAGCTTTTTTATATTTACGTTTATCTATTAAACGCGGCAAAGCTTGAATACCAAATACAGATGAAATCACAAATACAATGCCAATGATTGACATCATGCCTAAAGATGTACTTGTTATTTGATCTGGCCACCATCCTAAATAAGCAACTAATGCTGTACTTGATAAGCTCAGGACTGGTGTCAGTGCTACCATAGGTCCAACTTGAGATGTTGGCCAATATTTCATAGATTGTGCAAAACAGCCATATGCAACTAAGGTATTTACAGCACAAAATAATGCCACCCACCAATCATTAATTTTCATTACTTCAAAGTATTCAAAATTGCTAAAAGGTAACATCGCAAATAAACCAAAACCGTATATAAATAATAAGATATTGTTTGGAGATAATTTATTAATTAATGACTTTTGGATTAATGCATAAGTCGTCCATGATAATGCAGAGAACTGAACAATTAATATGCCTAACCAAATATCTGCATTTTTTGAACTTGATAAATCTAGATAGGGATTAAAAAATAACATCATACCTAAAGCTAATGTGGCAAAACACATCATTTGAATAGGTCTTAATTTTTCTTTAAAGAATAACAAACCGCCAAATGCTAAAAAGAAGGGTGCTGTTTGAAAGTTAAGTTGTGCTTGGCCAGGAGACAAATAATCTAAACAGTAAACAAAAGACACATAATTAAAAATAGAAAATACTGCAGCGATACTGAGTTTAAACCAATCACACTTTGTAAGCTTGAGAAACTGAGATAACTTATTGCCAAAGAATTGAATCGCCAAGCTTACTATTAAAGCAACAAGAAATCTGAACCAAGTTAATGTAACCGGGTCGATAAAATTAGCAGACAATTTTAGCGCAATTGGTAATACCCCCCAAGATAGCACTGCTATTGATATAAAAAATAAACCTAATCTGAAATTTAAAACCACTTTACAACCAAATAACTTTTTTGAATTACCTATAGTGTGCGCTTTTAATATTATTTAAACCAATGCATAATTGGTTTAACCATTATGCAATAAATGTATATAGCTATGTCATCTATTTCACAAGTCGATTTTAAATTACTTCAATGTTTAAGTAGCCTAATAAAGTATAAAAATGTGAGTTTAGCTGCAGATGATATGAATATGACACAACCTGCCATGAGCCGTAATTTATCAAAGTTAAGGAATATTTTTAACGATCCTTTATTTGTACGAACAGCAAAAGGTATGGAGCCGACCAATAGAGCGTTGTCTTTAGTTCAACCGCTAGAAAATACCCTTAATCAGTTAAACTTATTACTTACAAATAAGGCTTTTGAACCAGAGACTTGTCAAAGAAATTTTCGATTACATATGAGCAGCTATATTACACAAGCGCATTTACCTGATATTGCTGAAGCATTTTACAAAGCAGCTCCTCATGCACAATTAGAGATAATAAATCTCAGTGAAAAATCTTTATTACAAGAAAGTGCGCAAAACATAGATATTGCTATTTGTAGTCAAGCAATGAAGATCCCTGAGTATTATCATACTATCGCAGTTGGCACTGAGAAGATGGTCTGTTTTATGTCTAGGAACCATCCTTTGCATAATCGAGAATTAACCTTAGATAATTATTTATCTTACTCTCATATTATGGTGTCTCTTGGAGGCGGACCTAATGTCCCAATTGAAAATAAACTGAGTAAACTTGGGCGCGTACGTAAAGTAGGCATGCGTGTACCACATTACTTAGGCGCATTGGAGGTAATGAGTAAAACACCTATGTTATTTACATCAAGTTCATTTGTACCAAAAAGGTTTAGTAACCTTTTTAATATCATAAGCAAACCGTTACCATTTTCACAAGAAAAACTAAAGTATGTTTTAGTTTGGCCACCTACAGTACATAAAGACCCTGCACAGCAGTGGTTAAGAACTTTGTGTGCAAATATTATAAAAAATAACTTATCCTCTTGAGTCAGAAGATGCAGAACAAAATTAAATATATATTAAGACAATTTTTGTTACATATCTAACATCGAAATAGTACTCATTATTATGATAATTTATTTTGTAGCCTTTATGGATTAATGGAGTGAGTAAATGGAATTATTACCTGCAATAATATTTTTTGCAATTTCTATGTCAGTTACACCAGGACCAAATAACATTATGGTAATGACATCAGGGTTGAATTTTGGTGTTCAAAAAAGCATGCCTTTATTCTTAGGGATATGTATAGGATTTCCTGTAATGGTCATCTTTGTGGGTTTAGGGCTTAGTGTTGTTTTTCAACTTTACCCTATGTTATTTGAAATTATTAAAGGCTTTGGCATTTTATATTTGTTATATTTAGCATATATCCTTGCTTCATCAACAGTTTCTTATTCTAATAAAAAACCGAAACCACTTACATTTTTCCAAGGTGCTTTATTTCAGTGGGTCAACCCAAAAGCATGGATCACCGCAACGGGTGCAATTGCAGCTTATACTTCAGTAAGTCTAGATTTGTATGTTCAAATATTCATAATATCTCTCACTTTTTTAGTTGTTGCCTTCCCTTGTGTTGGTATTTGGCTCATTTTTGGTAATCGATTAAAAAACTTACTGCATAAAAAAACTCAACAAACATACTTCAATTATTCAATGGCATTTGTACTATTTTTATCTGTTCTCCCCGTAATAACTGAGCTAATTAAAAAGTACATTTTATAAGACAAAATTCAATAATGACAGAACATAAGAGGTTCGAAAGTGGATAAATTTATACAATTACAAACATTAGGTGCAGGGGAGTTCGAACACTTTAATGGTTCTTTGAAAAAGCATTTAATTGGTACATGCACTATGTTAAAAAGTTGGGACGCTAACCAGTATATATGTGATGCAGGCTTATACCATGCAGCCTATGGTACAGATGGTTTTGAGGAACATATGGTTTCAGTGACACAACGAAAAGCAATTGGGGCAATAATTGGAACACAAGCAGAAGAGTTAGTGTATTTATATTGTGCATGTGATAGAACATTTTTTAATGAAAATTGTTTGAAAACTCACCTTTATAAAGACAGGTTTACAAACAAAACTTTTAAATTAGATAAACAAACCATAAGTGATTTTTGTGAACTAACGGTAGCAAATGAATTAGAAATAGCTAACAACAGTTATGAGTTTATTGAGCAGTATGGCAATGAATTAAAGGTATTATTTAATGAAATGGCACCCTATATTTCAAAATATGCTAAATCGGCCATAGAAGACATATTGTATTAATACTATGAGGAATATAAAAATAAATAGAACCTCATATACAATAGAGCGATAACAAACACAGATCTAAATATTTTTATGAAAAGTATAAATTAAGGAAAGTTATGTCAGAGAATAAATTTTCAATAGATAATTATAGTTTACAAGAATTATATGAAGTCATGGAAAGCATAGATGATTTATCATATCCAGACAGAGCACTAGATATATATACTTTATTATTAAATAAAGCGGGTAAAACCACAAAGCAATTAAGGCAAGAGTATGAATCTAGCTTATTACTTGAAGTGTGTGCTACCGCGCCGATTGTTTCTTTTACAGCAAGCGACCATTTATTACTTAATAATCATGTTTTAGAAAAACTATTAAGAATTGAAAAGTTAGAGAGAGAAAACATCTCTTAACATTCACAGGTCAAATGATAATAAATGTCAATTAAGCTTGCAATGTTATAATATAACAATTAAAGTAATGTTATATTATAACAAATTGAGTTTTCTATGAAACCAAATATTCATCCTTCATATCAAAAAGTCGTATTTCACGATACAGCAGCAGACAGTTATTTTGTTGTTGGTTCTACCATAAAAACTTCTCGAACAATTGAATACCAAGGTAAAAAAATGCCTTATGTTACAATTGATATTTCGAGTGAATCACATCCTTTTTACACAGGAAAGCAAAGAGTAAATCAAAGTGATGGACGAGTAGCACAATTTAATAAACGCTTTGGCCAACTTGGCAAAAAATAAATTGTGACCTATTTAAACTAAGATAAAAATATGCATCTCAATTAACAACTAATTTAACAAAAAATGGGGTTTGAGTATCCTGTAAAGCCAATTAAAGGTTTAAAGCCATTAAAATAAGTAATTAGTCCCCCGACTATTAATAAGCTTTAACTTAGGTTAAAGCTTATTTTCAATTGAATTTCTTAAAATCGGATTAAATTTTAACAATATTTATGTATTTAAGAATCATTTAGAACCCAAAGAACATCTCTGTCGAAGTAAAAAATATATACACATTTATAGCTACTAGTTATTTGATATAATGATGGGGCTTCATGCTATAAATCAATTATTTTTAGTTAAATATATGTTCTTAGCCATATTGTTATCATACGAAATGATAACAACAATACGGTAAAGCTGGCTAAACCTGAAATAACGGCTAGTAAATAGTAATAACCTCTTAATAATTTAATTTTGAAACGATTAATAAAACTATCATTTTTTGTCGATTTACATGGTACATATGGAAAAGTATAGAGAAAAGAACATACTAAAAGTGACCAAATCAAGGCCATTAAGCTGGGTATCAAATATGTATCATCAGCTGCAAATGAAGTGCTACCAAAAATGATAAAGACAAATATACATAAGGATATTAATAAGATTGTATTTATGAGTGGCTTAGCCCATTTCATTTTAACTGCTATCAAGCTTAAACCATCAATCATGAAAATCCTTAAAGTTATGTTCCAATACAATTATTTAGCTATTCGTTTAATTGATTAATATAGTTACAAATCAGTTACCATTAATAAAGCACAATTCTTAATTTATATCGTGCATATGGTAAAAATCACAATACACTGGTTATCCATACAGCACCGAAAAAAGAGCATTAAATTGTAATTATGTCCATTTATGACCCTGTAAATGTCTTTTAATGACATACTATTAACATCTCAATCCAATTAAGCTATAGATATTGTTTTTAATATTTGGTTATAGAATGAGACGTTGGAATGGTTGGGGTGATGAAAGTAATAGTATGGATTTACCTGATTCAGCTGGTGTATTTTTACAAAGTATACTCGGTTCAGGTCAAAAACTTATAGATGCGAGCCTTAAAGAGGTGATTGCAAAAGTACCAAAATCAAAAGCACCAAATCATAAACTTATTTGTACAGATCTAGAAGATCGGGTTCGTCATGCTACAGGTCAATCTCTAGCTGATTATCTATCTACCCGCAGTGGTAATATCAAATACTTTCCTGATGGTGTTTGTTATCCAACAAATAATCAAGAGGTTAAAGATATTTTAGCATTAGCTAAATTACATAATCTTGAACTAATTCCGTATGGAGGCGGCACGAGTGTCGCTGGGCATATTAATGTAAAAGACTCTAAACGCGCCGTGATCACTGTCGATATGTCTCGCATGAACCGCTTAGTTGACTTAGATATTAAAAGTCATATCGCCACTTTTGGTGCTGGGACTCCAGGACCTATGGTAGAAGCCCAATTACGTGCTAAGGGATATACATTAGGACACTTCCCACAATCATTCGAATTATCAACGGTAGGTGGTTGGGTTGCCAGTCGCTCTAGTGGTCAACAATCTCTTAGATATGGCCGCATAGAACAAATGTTTGCAGGCGGTAGCATTGAAACTTTCAATGGTACGCTTGAAATACCAACATTTCCAGCATCGTCGGCAGGTCCAGATCTACGAGAGATTATTCTTGGTAGTGAAGGACGTTTCGGCATCATTAGCGAAGTTAAAGTACGTGTTACAAAGCTTCCTGATAAAGAAAAATTCTCCGTTATCTTTTTCCCAAACTGGCAATTAGCTACTGAGTTTTGCCAGCAAGCAGTTCAAGATAAAATTTCCCTATCTATGCTTAGAGTAAGTAACGCTATAGAAACACAAACACAGCTGAAACTAGCTGGGCATGAAAAATCCATAGCCTACTTAGAACAATATTTAAATTTAAGACACTGCAAAAATGATAAATGCATGCTGACATTTGGTATTACAGGAAGTAAAAAACAAGTTAAAGCGACGCAATCACAAATAAAATCTCTCGTTAAAAAATATAAAGGTATATCCACAGGTACATTCTTAGGTAATAGGTGGGCTCAAAATCGTTTTAAATTTCCATATCTAAGAGATGCCCTTTGGCAACAAGGTTATAGTGTAGATACATTAGAAACAGCTACAGATTGGCAAAATGTGGATTCATTATTGGATAAAGTAGAAAACAACTTACTTACAACCATAGATGGTAAAAAAATACATGTATTTACCCATCTTTCCCACGTTTATGGTCAAGGTTGTAGTTTATATACCACGTATGTATTTGCTAATGACACTACTTTTGATGAAACATATAAAACTTGGCAATTACTGAAAAATAGCACCAGTAACAAAATCGTCAATAATAAAGGCACTATCAGCCATCAACACGGTGTAGGTAAAGATCATGCGCCATATTTAGAAGTAGAAAAGGGGCCTTTGGGTATAAAAGTCATCGAAAACTTATGTGAGCACTTTGATCCTGACAAACAGCTTAATCCGGGCACTTTACTAAATGATTGATAACTTTAATTTATCTCGCAACCAAAGAGTTAATGTAATACGCCAACAAGATAATTGGGATATCATCATTATTGGCGGTGGGATCACCGGTGCTGGAATATTAAAACTGGCGAGTCAATTAGGTTTAAAGGTGTTATTAGTTGAGCAAAGGGATTTTTCGTGGGGAAGTTCTAGTCGTTCTTCAAAAATGGTACATGGTGGTTTACGCTATATTGCTGACGGCCAAATAAAATTAACTGTTGAATCTGTAAAAGAGCGTCAACATTTGGTTGAACATTCTAATGGTTTGGTTTTTAATCAAAGTTTTTTAATGAGTCACTATAAAAAACAATTCCCACAGCCTTGGATATTTAATAGCTTACTATCGGTTTATGATTTTATCGCTGGTATAAAACAACACAATTATTTACCTAAAGCTCAATACAGCTATTTTGCTCCTAAAGTAAAAACAAAATATTCAAAGGGAGGCAGTCAATTTGTTGATGCGATGACAGATGACTGCCGATTGGTATTGAGATTACTACAAGAAGCACAAACAGATAACAATAAAGCATTAGCCATTAATTATACAAAGGTAACAAAGCTCAATTATAAGCGTAATGGTGTTAAAGGCGTTCAGGTTCAACTTGATGGGCAAAATATACCTATAAAATCAAAAGTTGTTATTAATGCGACTGGTGCCCAAGCGAGTCAATTTAACTTATCAAACCCAATAGTTAAACTCAGAGCATTACGTGGCAGTCACTTAGTGGTATCAAATTGGAGTTTACCGGTTGCCAGTGCAATCTCTGTAAGGCACCCAAAAGATAAACGACCTGTACAAATATATCCTTGGCAAAATACCACAATTGTTGGCACAACAGATGTTGAGCATAAATATGATTTAAATGTTGAACCCAATATAAGTCAAAATGAATTCGATTATCTAATTGAGTGTGTAAAACATCAATTTGAAGATATCAAATTAAACGATCTAGATTTGATTTCAACATTCTCAGGTGTTCGACCTGTGGTTACTAATGGGGGAGGAATTGATCCCTCTAAAGAGAAAAGAGATCATAGTATATGGCATGAACAAGGTGTCATAAATATTGCGGGAGGTAAATTAACTACATTTAGAGTGATAGCAAGGCAAGTAATAGAAACTGCCTGTGGATTATTAAACCTGCGCTTTAATAATTATAATTATTCTGCTTTTGATGAACAAATTTCATTAATTGAAAATAACTTATCAAAACAAATCTCTGATCGTTTAACAGGGGTTTATGGTCGTTTAGTTAATCAATTTATTATTGAGTCAAATTCTGAGCTCGTAAAACCAATATCTTATAGCCTAACTTTATGGGCTGAACTTTTGTGGTCAATTAAGCATGAACAAGTTGTTCACTTAGATGACTTATTATTAAGACGTACACGCATCGGTAATGTATTACCAAATGGCGCAATTGAACATTTGGAAACAATAAAGCCCTGGTGTATGAAATATCTAAATTGGGATGCTAATAAGTGGCTTGAAGAATTAAACCGATACATAGATATCTACAATTCACATTATAGTTTTAACCACTTAATTTATGATAAAGGGATTAAGCTAAATGAACCAGCATGATGACAAGTTTATTCTCACAATAGATAATGGCACGCAAAGTATTCGTGCTTTAATATTCGATTTAAAAGGAAATCTATTAGCTAAAAGTAAAATTGAATTTGAACCTTATTTCTCGGATAAACCTGGTTGGGCTGAGCAAAAAGTGGAATCTTTTTGGCAAAACTTAGCACTCTGTTGCCAGCAGTTATGGCAACAAGCCGATGTAATAAAGCATAACTATCAAAAGAAGATCAGTGCAGTATCACTCACCACACAGCGTGGTTCTGTTATTAACTTAGATAAATATAATAAACCTTTAAGACCTTGTATTTTATGGTTAGATCAACGTGTAGCAAATTTAAATAAAAAAATGCCATGGTATTGGTCTGCCGCTTTCAAATGTATTAGACAGTCAAAAGCAATTGATTATTTTAGACAAAAAGCACAAATTAATTGGATTAAACAAAACCAAGCTGATATTTGGCATAAAACAGACAAGTATTTATTATTATCTGGATATTTAACACATAAATTAACAGGAGAGTTTAAAGATTCTATCGGTTCAATTGTTGGTTACTTACCATTTGATTATAAAAAACAACAATGGGCGAGCAAAAAAGATTGGAAATGGCATGCATTAGATATAAAACCATCCATGCTACCAGAACTTGTAAAACCTGGTGAACTACTAGGCTTGATCAATAAAAAAGCATCTGATGTAACAGGGATCTCTCAAGGCACTAAATTAATTGCTGCTGCATCTGATAAAGCGTGTGAAGTATTAGGCTCAGGCTGTTCTGAACCTTCTACAGCAAGTTTAAGTTATGGCACAACCGCCACAATCAATACTAACAATCCAAAATATATAGAGCCTCAAGCTTTTATCCCACCATATCCTTCAGCTATTCCAAACCATTACAACAGTGAAATAATGATTTATAGGGGCTTTTGGATGGTTAATTGGTTTAAAAAAGAGTTTGGTCAAAGTGAGATAGAAAAAGCAAAAAATTTAGGCGTATCACCCGAAAGCTTATTCGATGACTTAGTAAAACAAGTACCACCTGGTTCTTTAGGTTTAATGTTACAACCGTACTGGTCGCCTGGGATTAAAAATTTAGAAGCAAAGGGCGCTATTTTAGGATTTGGTGATGTGCATACACGCGCGCACATTTACCGCTCTATTTTAGAGGGACTCGCATATGCACTCAGAGAAGGTAAACATACTTTAGAAAAGCGCCAAAAATCTAAAATTACAAGTTTAGTGATATCAGGAGGGGGGTCACAATCAGATGCAGCTATGCAATTAAGTGCAGATATTTTTAATTTATCTACTCATAGACCTCACACTTTTGAAACTTCAGGATTAGGCGCTGCAATAAATGCAGCTGTTGGTTGTGGTTTTTATGATAACTATCAACAAGCGACACAAAATATGACACATATTGTAGATTCATTTACACCTATAAAGGAAAACGTCGTCCTTTATGACAAGTTATACACTCAGGTATATCTAAAAATGTATCAACAGTTAAAACCTATCTATACACAAATAAAAAAAATTACGGGTTACCCACAATAATTATCAATAACAAATAATAAAAAGGGATACACAATGCAGTTTACAAGACGCAAGTTTATTAAAACAATGGTTGTCAGTGCGGGGACGGTTATTACTACTAGTATTTTAGGGTGTGGAAGTTCAGATAACAAAGATGAAACACCTGATGTGGTAATTAAACCTCAAGTACCAGATATTCTAGATGGTAGTATGTATTTTCCTCAATCAGTAGTATCTGGTGATCCAAAAGAAAACTCTGTCATATTATGGACCAGAATTGATAACAATACTGGTGAAGATACAGACGTAATCCTTCAAGTATCTAAAACAGATGATTTTTCTCAACTTGTTGTTGAACAAGAATTAACAGCAGTCGCATCTTCAGATCACTGTTTAAAAATACGAGTTACAGATTTAGAGCAAGCAAAGTATTACTTTTACCGCTTTATTCATGTTGTTGAAAACAAAAAATATACAAGCAATATTGGTAGAACAAAAACGGCACCTTCTAAAGATAGCGATACAAATGTCAAATTTGCTTACGTATCATGTCAAGATTATATAGGACGTTATTACAACAATTATTTATCTTTGCTTGAACAAGATGATTTGGAATTTGTAATACACCTTGGAGACTATATCTACGAAACCACCGGTGACCCATTATTTCAATCAACGGATCACGAACGTAAAATAGAGTTTACTGATCAAGAAGGTGTTTTAAACTTAGGTGTTGGTGAAAATAAATATCAAGCTGCAGCAAGTTTAGATAATTATCGTCAATTATATAAAACTTATCGTACAGATCCATTACTACAAAAAATTCATGAGCGCTTTCCTATGATAGCAATTTGGGATGATCATGAATTCTCAGATGATAGTTGGGGTGATCATGCGACAAATTTAGATGGTGCACAAATAGAACAACAAACTCAAAGGAAACGTAATTCAGAGATAGCCTACTTTGATTATATGCCTATAGATCATGAACAAACACATATTTCAGAAGAACTTAGTTCTGGTGAACTTAAAATAGAAGAAATTCATTTATTTCCAAATACAAAAATTTACAGAGATTTTCACTTTGGTAAACACTGTCATATCGCGATGACTGATTTTAGAACCAATAGACCTGATCATATCATTGCAGAAGATGCCTTCCCAGGAAGCGTAGAAATCGATCAAATAACCTTATCTGGATTTTTACAAGCAACGGGTATGGATACTGCTAACATAAGTGCAGTTATTTCCCAAATGTCACCTTATGTCAATATAGATGATGTTATGTTTACTCCTTATAAATCGGCCTTTATTGAAATATTTGCAGCCATGTATGCAGATTCATTAATGGCTAAGATTGAAATGTCGCAACAAGATGCCTATATACAAGGGCAACAAAGAGCAATTGATGTAATTAAAGGAAACCTAGCTACAAGTTATTTAAATCAAGTATTAGAAGGTACTAAAGCAACTTTACCATCTGAACATCCAATTCAGCAATTGCCGGCTTTGCCAGAGCAAGGCGTAAATCAAGGTTTAGCTTTTTATACTATGGGTAAAACATCATTATTTAACTACTTAGGCAGCAGGTACTTTGTAATTAAAGATACCTATGACTTATATGCTGGTTTTAAAGAGTATGTGGCGCAATCAAATGGTTCGTCAGTTCAATCAGCATATGATGAAACACAAACCAACTGGTTAGCAACAACATTTGCTTCATCAAACAGCACATGGAAGCTGTTAGGCAGTTCTGTTTCTTTTTCTCCTCTAATATTTGATTTATCTTCAAGTAGGGCAAACTCAGGTTTTGAATTACTAGAAGCTGCGCTTGCCTCAGATGCTGTACCTGCAGCATTTAAACAAAGGTTTTATATTGAAGTTGATCAATGGGATGGTTTTCCACAATTTAAATCGAGTTTAATTGAAAATATTCTTAGTGCCAATTCTGTTGTAACATTAGGAGGCGATGTACATAGTAGTTATGTCACAGAGCATAAAGCGAATTCAGTAACAGGGAATAAATCGTTTAATTTCACCACCTCTTCAATATCTTCAGCAACATTTGGTACCTTTTTAGAACAAGGAATGAATCAATTATTGTCACAACTAGGAGATGTTTCGCCTGTCGTGAAAGAGTTACCTGTATTCTTTGATACATTAGCAACAACGGCGACACAAAGAGCTGATATTGCAGATTCTTTGGTATTTTCAAAAATGTGGGAGCATGGAATTGCAATTGTAGAACTTGATGCAGAAAATATGGATGTCAGTTTTCATAATGTAAATGCTAAGGTAAAAGGTGTCAATACTGCTCAAATAAGTTTTTATGATGACAAGTTAACTTATCTCGAAATGGTAAAAATCCATAAATTTAGAGTTAAAGATAATAATTTACAGCGATTGAGTTAAAACATTTAATTACAACTTTAATAAGTAATGAATTTCTCTCAGCTAAGTTGAGAGATCTTTCAATTGTGAACTTGTGATCAGCTGATTACGGCCTTGTTCTTTTGCAGCATACAGGGCTTTATCAGCTTTATTAAATAGTGATTCATACTTTGTATATGCAGATTTTTCAAATGTATGTAGTCCTATGCTTATTGTGACGACATCTGAAATATCTGATAAAACATGTGTAATATTTAAATTTTGTATGGCTTTTAATAAATTATTACCCACGCAAATCCCCTGATGTTGGCTAGTATCATTAAGCACAATTACAAATTCTTCTCCACCGTACCTTGCCACGAAATCAGTATTACTGTGTAAATTGTGCAGTAAGCACTGAGCAATTTGTTTTAAGGTATTATCACCCGCAGCATGTCCATAATAATCATTAAACCTTTTAAAGTAATCGACATCACATACTAATAATGAAACATCGCCAGATCTGGAGTTTGAAATTAATAACTGATTCATATACATATCAAATGAGCGACGATTGGCTATATTAGTTAACCCATCTGTTGTTGATAATTTTTGCAAGCGTATGTTATGAGATTGCAACTCTTGCTCTTTAGAGTGAACGTCTTCTAATAACCTATCGATTAAATTAAACAAACTTCCAAGCTCATCAGTTCTGTCTGTTGAAAACTTTATTGTTTTATCTTTGATGATACGATGAATTAACTTCTGAGCATCAAGGATGGGAGAAGTAATATCTTTATGAATAATTATAAAAAAAACTAATAAGCAAATTGAAAAAAAGATTATTTTTAGAAAAGTTTCACTATTTAGTAATGCCGTGCTGAATAACCTTTGAGGAGAGGTGTAATAAAATAATATCTTAGAATCCTCAGTAACCAGAGGGTAGTAATCAGCAATTTCACCGAGTTTATTTCTATATGAATTAGAAATATAGCTCCCTAAAGTTATTTTTTTTGATTTCTTTTTTAAAGTGTTTTCAACAATTTCAATATCAAACATAATTCCTGATCTTTTTTGTAAATCCCTTTGTAAATTAGGATCTACAAATCTCCAAAAAATCATCGTACCGTTTGATACTCCTTTTAGATTAGCTTTAAAAATGCTGGTGGCAGAAAATTGTACAAGTTTATTTTCTAGGAATGTATATCCACTTTTAGTGTGAGGTTTAGTTAATTGTGAAGAAAATAATAAATTTTTTTCAACAAAACTACTAGGTAAGTCAAAAGCAGAAAATTGAATTGTTTTATTTTTTGAGTTATTGAGTGTCTTTCCCCAAACTAATACTCCTTGTTTATCATAGATATGAATCCCATTGATATTGAGGCTTGTATAAGTGTCTTGAACAAAATTATTTGTAATATATTTGTTATCTCTATTTTCTACATAATTATATGTATCATTCCAAACCGCGTTATCATAATTTACAACTGCAAGCTCGTGAGCCGCAGAATCAAACGCATAATATCCTTTTTGTCAGCTGAAGCTTCTAAGGAGTAAAGTTGTGGTAATTTAAAGTAGTAAATACGAATTATTTCTGAAGATACTGTCAATAACATCATACCAGTAAAAATAAAAATGAGCTTAGTTTTAAGAGATATCTTCATTTATTACCCTTGAATTTAAAGGAATAAAAATAATGTTAATATAATTACCTAAAACATAGTGCTGATATCAGTAATAATCCAATTATAAACTTCTAATTAAATTTTATATCTTTCACCTATTTAAAAATAAGTCCTTTGGGCTAAATTTTGTTATACTGCCATCCAAAATTATACTTAGCGCTTATAGGTATATAAAATTAGTATTATTATTAAGGAATCACTTTGCAATTTATCGCGTTAACTTCAATTGGTATAGAAAATCTTTTAGCTGACGAATTAAAACAGTTAGGGGTCCAAATTGGCAAACAAAGTGTCGGTTCGGTTGTTTTTGAAGCTGATTTACCACTTGCGCAAAAAGTGTGTTTATCTACACGTTTTGCTACTAGAATTTTGATGAAGATTGCAGAAAAAGAAAACGTTAAAAATAAAACTGATTTGTATAATTTAGCCCGTTATCAAGCATGGGGTGAATGGTTAACGCCTACAACCACTTTTGCGATCGATTTTTCTGGTACAAATACTGAATTAAAAAATACCCAGTTTTCAAGTCTAGTGATAAAAGATGCCATAGTTGATTACTTCCAAGATCTGTATGAAACACGTCCTGATGTTGATAAACAAAATGCACAAGTTCGAATTGCAGCACGTTACCATCAAAATAAATTAGATCTTTATATTGATTACTCAGGTACTGGTCTTTCTCAGCGTGGGTACCGTCAAGGCCAAGGGCGTGCACCAATAAAAGAGCATTTAGCTGCAGCTTTAATTCAGCGCAGTGGCTGGTTAAATGATGTATCTCAGCCATTATTTGACCCGTGTTGTGGTTCAGGTACTTTATTGATTGAAGCCGCAGGCATGGCCAATAACGAAGCCCCTGGTCTAAAAAAAGAACAATTTGCTTTTGAACGTTTACCAAATTTTAATGAATCACAATACCTAGAAGTGCGTGAAGAACTTATATCACAAGAATCACCTAAAAAATTATACTTGATTGGTCAAGATATAGATGGTTTTGTGCTTTCTAAAGCACAAAATAATGCAAGAGCTGCAGGTGTTGAACATCTTATTAAATTCAGTAAAGGTGATGCTGCAAACCTTAAACCAGTTTCAAAACGAGCAGGTGTTGTGCTTTCTAACTTACCTTATGGTGAGCGTATGGGCGGTACAGCTGAACTAATTAATTTATATCGTAATATGGGTATTGCATTTAAAAAATATTACGCTGATTGGTACCTTGCATTATTAAGCTCAGATGAAGCATTATCAAAATTATTAAAAATTGTACGTCATAAGCGTTACAAATTTAAGAATGGTCCAATTGATTGTGTATTAAACACTTATATTCTTGATGAAAAACAAATTATCGAATCTACACACTCAACTGAACTTAATTACGAAGATTCAACAGCATTTGCAAACCGTTTAAAGAAAAATAAACAAGGTTTAAAAAACTGGTTAAAACAACACGCAGTGACTACTTATCGTTTATACGATGCAGATATTCCACAATATAACGTTGCCGTTGATATTTATAATGATCATGCTGTTATCTATGAATATGCAGCACCAAAAGATGTGAATGAAGAAGTATCGAATAAACGTTTGCAAGACATTATCTATTTAACTGGTAAACAGTTGGATATTCCAGCTGAAAAAATCGTTGTTAAAGTACGTAAAAAGCAAAAAGGTGACTCTCAGTACCGTACAATCGCTCAGCAAGATCAATCTATGGTTGTGACTGAGTATGGGGCTAAATTTAAAGTTAATTTATTTGACTATCTAGATACGGGGTTATTTTTAGATCACCGTTTAGCACGCCAATATATTCAGCAAAATTCACAAGACAAGCGTTTCTTAAACTTATTTGCATATACAGGAACTGCATCAGTTCAAGCTGCAATTGGTGGTGCTAAATCTATTACTACAGTTGATATGTCTAAAACATATATCAATTGGGGTAAAGAAAACTTTGAATTAAACAATATTCAAAACCCAAGATACAGATTCTTCCAAGCTGATTGCTTATCATGGTTAGAGCAAGCACAAGGTGAATATGATTTGATTTTCTTAGATCCGCCTACATTCTCAAACTCAAAACGTATGACTGACGCGTTTGACGTACAAAGAGATCATATCAAGTTATTTGAAACCACTAAAAATATTTTAAGTGAAGATGGCGTATTGTTTTTCTCTAACAATAAGCGTGGCTTTAAAATGGATGAAGAGGCATTAACTGCTTTAGGTTTAAAGGCTAAAAACATCAGCGATAAAACTCTATCTCCAGACTTTAAACGCAACAAGAATATACATAATAGCTGGTTGATAACCCGTGTTTAATATCACTTTATATCATACTCAAGGATGCCACTTATGTGAGCAAGCCTATGAGTTATTAATACAAGTAGTAGACGCATCAAAAATTCAACTTGTAGATATTATTGATAGTAAAGCGCATATGGCGCTTTATCAAACTTCGATCCCAGTAATAGAAAATAATCAAAACGGTAATAAATTATTTTGGCCGTTTAATGAACAAGATATAAAAGGTTTGTAATGGACTTAATAAGAATAACAGGCGCTAGATTAGCATTTGGTACACACTGTTTACTAGATAATGCAGAAGCAATTATTGAACAAGGTGAGCGAGTTTGTATCGTAGGTCGCAACGGCGCCGGTAAATCAACATTGCTAAAAATACTTGATGGTGAAGTTGTTTTAGATGATGGGAATATCAATCGCGTAAATGACCTTAAGGTTTCGCGACTTGAGCAAGATCCACCAAAAGGTGCACAAGGTACTGTTTTTGATTATGTTGCCCAAGGTTTACCTGGCATGGCGCAATTATTAATTGATTATCATCATGTCAGTACAGAACTGCAAACAGACTGTACAGATCAATTATTAAAAAAATTGGAACGACTGTCTGATGAATTAGAAGCAAGAGACGGTTGGCGTTTTGATTCTCAAATAAATCTTGTATTAAGCCAATTAAAAATTGACCCTGAAGCTAAGCTTGAATCTCTTTCTGGTGGTTGGTTACGTAAAGTCGCATTGGCGAAAGCATTAGTATGCGAACCAGACCTACTTTTACTCGATGAACCAACTAACCACTTGGATTTAGCAAGTGTTATGTGGCTAGAAAAATTCTTAAAAGAATTTAAAGGCGCTATTGTATTTATTTCACATGACCGTGCTTTCATTCGTTCATTAGCAACACGTATCTTAGATTTAGATCGCAGCAAATTAGTGTCTTATCCTGGTGATTATGCATTATACCTAGAGCAAAAAGAGCATGATTTAAAAGTAGAAGAGCAACAAAACGCGTTATTTGATAAGAAACTTGCCGAAGAAGAAACGTGGATCCGTCAGGGTGTTAAGGCACGCAGAACTAGAAACGAAGGGAGAGTACGTTCATTACAAGCGCTTAGAAATGAGCGTAAACAGCGTATAGAAAAAGTAGGTAAAGCTGATTTTAATGTCGAAATAGCACAAAGATCTGGAAAGCTTGTTTTTGAAGCAGAAAACCTATGTCATGCATTTAAAGATTTAACTATCGTTAAAGACTTTTCTACTTTGGTCATTCGAGGCGATAAGATAGGTTTAGTTGGACCAAACGGTATTGGTAAAACAACTTTATTGAAATTACTTTTTGGTCAATTAGAAGCACAAAGCGGTACTATAAAACAAGGTACAAATCTAGATGTAGCTTATTTTGATCAGTATCGTGCGGTATTAGATGAAGAAGCAACTGTACAAGAAAATGTTGCTGAAGGTAAACAAGAAGTATTAGTCGGCGGAAAACATCGCCATGTGCTTGGTTACTTACAAGATTTCTTATTCCCACCGGCAAGAGCACGTACACCTGTAAAAGCCTTATCAGGTGGAGAAAAAAACCGCTTATTACTTGCTAAATTATTCTTAAAACCTTCTAATATACTTGTTCTTGATGAACCAACAAATGATTTAGATGTTGAAACGCTTGAACTTTTAGAGGAAATTGTAGATAAATATGATGGTACAGTACTTGTTGTAAGTCATGACCGTGAATTTATTGATAATACCTGTGGTAGCATTTGGGGTTTTGAAGGTAATGGTGTTGTTTCTGAAATAGTTGGGGGTTACACAGACTATCAAGAGCATAAGCAGTATAAAGAAGAACAAGCAAAAAAAACTTCACAAGCATCTGACGTAAAAAAACAAACTAATACAAAACAATTACAAACTAATACAAAAGCATCTTCAGATAGTAAACCTAAAAAGCTATCATACAAATTACAATTAGAGCTAGAACAATTACCAGCACTACTTGAAACATTAGAAAATGATGTTGAAGCACTACAAACTGAAGTAACAGCCGCTGATTTTTACAAACAATCAAGTGATATTACTCAAGTTAAATTGAACGAATTGGCCCAAGCCGAGTCCAAACTCGAAGTTGCGTTTGAGCGCTGGGAAGAATTAGAAGAATTAAAAGGTTAGTAGTAGGTCATAATGAAAAATAAATTAATCGCATTAGCGGTCGCGGGTGTTTTAAGCCCGCAAATACATGCTGCCACATATAAAGTTGTTGAGTTAGGTAGTGCAGAAACAGCAAAACACAGTTACGTAACAGATTTTAATGATGAAGGTACAGCGATAGGTGCAATTCGCGGTAACTATAATTTACCAATTGATATCAGTGCGATAGATTTTGAAGACAATAGCCTAGACAATGCTTGGAAAAATCAAGAGAAATATGAAGAAAGCATAGACAAACAGATTACTTTTACTTTGCAAGATATTGAATCTGGTAATATTAACGCAGATGCCCTTAGTTTTATGTTGTCATTCTTATCTGGTAAAAGAAGTGATCCTAATTGGCAAAAAATAGATGACGCTGTTGTGGCGTCGTTTGAAAGTGGCGTTCAAGAGCAAGTTATTTTTGATTCTCAATTGCTTATCGACTCTGGTGATTACCAATATGATGGTCTGAGTCGTTCTGTGAGAAATAACTTAACTGCAATTTCTGAAAATGGCGTAAAGGTAGGTTGGGGTAGCCCAGCTTATACCAAAGAAATGTTCACGCCAGATGGTGAAACTCAAGAAGAACTTTTCTACCTTCGTGAATTTGAAAGCCGTGGCATAGTAATTAAGCCTGATGGTAGTCAAATGGTCATTGAACCAGAATTTAATGAGCATGGTGGGTTGAGCATTATCACCGATATCTCACAAAGAGATGGCGGCGGTTATGTATTAGTTGGTGATGTGTCTACAGGTATTCCAGAAGATCGACAAAAGAACTTAGACGATAACTGTGATGGCAAAGATGAACCTGAAGCTGTATGTGTATGGCTTTATAAAAATCAATCAAATGAATTATTTGATCGTCGCGCTGTAAAGTGGACTTTAGACTCTGAGTTTAACCTTACAAATACTGAGACTTTGGGCTTAGCATTAACACCTGAAGAAGATGAAGATTTTGCATTTAAAAGTACTGCTTTAACCGTTAATGCAGAAGGTATCGCTGCAGGTTACTCTCATGTCAGAAGGTACAATAATGACAACAGAATTGACACAATGCCAGTTTACTTTAAAGATGGTGAGGCTATTCAATTTATTAAACAAGAAGATGATTGGTTAGCAGGTCAAGCTTCTGATATTAATGATAATAATATAATTGTTGGTTACGCGAATAAAACAATTAGTGGTACAACTCGTACAAAATTTTATTACCATGATATTAATACTGGTCAAACAATGTTCCCAGAAGATTATTTCTCTAGCTCAAGTTCAATCGCAAGAGACATAAACAATCAAGGCATAATTGTGGGTGAAGGTGAGACAGAAACGAATACCTCTTCTAACCGTAGAAGAGAAGCTTTTATGTATGAGATTCATGCAGAAAAATTCACTAACATAAATGATTTACTACCGTGTTATGCAAGTAATGGTGAAGATAGATATCCTTACGTTGTCGCTGAAGCAACAGGCATCAATGAAAATAATGAAATCATTGGATCTGCAACAAAAACAGTTAAAAAACGTGATGCACAAGGTAACATTGTAATTGATAGTGCAGGTCAAGAAGAGTTTGAAAGTGTTGTTGTTGCAGTTAAACTTGTACCAATTGAAGGTGATATTGAAAAATGTCCAACTCAAGCATCTGAAACTTATGAAAGACAAGGCGGAAGCTTTGGTTTCTTAAGTGTATTACTGCTCCCATTAGTCTTAATTCGTAGAAGATTCTTTTCATAAATTTTACGTAAAAGAGTTAAATAACAAAACCGCTTAATTGCGGTTTTTTTGTAAGTAATTGTAATATATTAAAATTAAAAGGGAACGATATAGGTACACTTAGGTCTTAAATGAACTCTATGTTGCGATTGTCGCAAGGAAGAACATTTGAAGGCATATATGAAAAAGAACATTATCTTAATATTTACTTTAGCATGCTTTAACGGGCAAGCTGCAACTTATAAACTGATTGAGTTTAGCTCAGTTAAAACAGCAAAGCTCAGTTATGTAACAGATTTTAATAACGAAGGCACGGCTATTGGCGCTGTTCGTGGTAACTATAATTTACCAATTGATATCAGTGCAATTGATTTTGAAGACAATAGCTTAGACAATGCTTGGAAAAATCAAGAGAAATACGAAGAAAGCATAGACAAACAAATTACATTCACTTTACAAGATATAGAGTCTGGTAATATAAACGCAGATGCTCTTAGCTTTATGCTTACTTTCTTATCAGGTAAAAGAAGCGATCCAAACTGGCAAAAAGTAGATGACACTGCTGTTGTTTCGTTTGACAGTGTTACTCAAGAGCAAGTTATCTTTGACTCACAACTGCTTATCGACTCTGGTGATTACCAATACGATGGTCTAAGTCGTTCAGTGAGAAATAACTTAACTGCAATTTCAGAAAATGGCGTAAAAGTAGGTTGGGGTAGCTCAGCTTATACCAAAGAAATGTTTACGCCAGATGGCGAAACTCAAGAAGAACTATTCTACCTTCGTGAATTTGAAAGCCGTGGCATAGTAATTAAGCCAGATGGTAGTCAAATGATCATTGAACCAGAATTTAATGAACATGGTGGGATGAGCATTATCACCGATATCTCACAAAGAGATGGCGGCGGTTATGTATTGGTAGGTGATGTTTCTACAGGTATACCAGAAGATCGACAAAATAACTTAGACGATAACTGTGATGGCAAAGATGAACCTGAAGCTGTATGTGTATGGCTTTATAAAAATCAATCAAATGAATTATTTGATCGTCGTGCTGTTAAATGGACTTTAGACTCTGAGTTTAACCTTACAAATACTGAAACTTTGGGCTTAGCACTCACACCTGAAGAAGATGAAGATTTTGCATTTAAAAGTACTGCTTTAACTGTTAATGCAGAAGGTATCGCTGCAGGGTATTCTCATGTGAGGAGGTTTGACAATGATAACAGGTTTGACATCATGCCAGTATATTTCAAAGATGGTGAAGTTTTTTCATATATAACTCAGAATAAGGATATGTTATCTGGTCAAGCTTCTGATATTAATGATAATAATATTATTGTTGGATACATGAACAAAACAATTAGTGGATCACCTCGTACAAAATTTTATTACCATGATATTAATACAGGTCAAACAATGTTTCCTGAAGATTATTTCTCAAGCTCAAGTTCAATCGCAAGAGATATAAACAATCAAGGTATTGTTGTTGGTGAAGGTGAAACAGATACGAATACCTCTTCTAACCGAAGAAGAGAAGCTTTTATGTATGAGATTCATGCAGAAAAGTTCACTAACATTAATGATTTATTACCGTGTTATGCGAGCAATGGTGAAGATAAATATCCTTACGTTGTTGCTGAAGCCACAGGTATAAATGAAAAAAATGAAATTATTGGCTCTGCAACTAAAACAGCTAAAAAACGTGATTCGCAAGGTAACATTGTAATTGATAGTACAGGTCAAGAAGAGTTTGAAAGTGTTGTTGTTGCAGTTAAACTTGTACCAATTGAAGGTGAAATTGAAAAATGTCCAACTCAAGCATCTGAAACTTATGAAAGACAAGGCGCAAGTTTTGGGTTCTTAAGTCTATTACTACTCCCATTAGTCGCAATTCGGAGAAGATTTTGTTTATAAGTTTCAAGTAAAATAATTAAATAAAAGAAACCGCTAAATTGCGGTTTTTTATTTTTAATTATATGAAATTAAACTAGTCTTTATTTATGGCGGTTTTTCCAAGCTCTTCTCACAGAAGTTTGCCATAAGATATCACTGCCAAAATATCCGATTAAAGCAGCTATGGATGCACAAATTAAACTTCCTAGCATAAAAGCAGGACCAATAGTTGATAAGCTATCAAGGAGCCATTGAACTGTTGGCTCAAATGAAAAATCTTGACTATTTTGCCCAAGCACTGTTGAACCAACTAAGTATGAACCATAAAAAATAGGAGGCATGGTCAACGGGTTGGTGATCCAAACTAAAGCAACCGAAAGCGGTAAGTTTACACGAAAAGGAATTGCAAGCGCAGCAGCTAACAGCATTTGAAAAGGAACGGGTATGAAGGCAAAAAATAAACCAATTGCAAAAGCACCTCTTGCAGAGCGTCGATTCAAATGCCATAAGTTTGCATCATGTAATAATGAACCAAATATTTTAAGTGACTTATTATTTTTAATCTTATCGTGATCTGGTAAAAAGCGTTGAATAATTTTTTTTGCCATGACGCTAAAATGTTTCCTTTGTGTCAAATCTGTTGTGGATTTGTTTTTGGGTGCTTATTGTCGCTGTTTGAGTTTAATACTCCAGTCTTTTTTACAATATTTGCATCTATTTTTCTATTAAGCCTATATTTTAAACGCTTTATAATTTTATCTCTTAGTATTTTAACAGCAGCAGTGTATTTAATGGTTTATTACCATATATTTTATAGCTGGGAGTTACCTCATTATAAAAAAGCTAAAAGCTATCAGTTTAGAGCACAGATCGTTAAAGTATATGCACATTCTACAAATAAAGAGCGTGATTCAAATGTACCATTATATTTTAAAGCTAAGCTACTAAATCTAAATTCAAAGGAAATCAAACAAACCGTATTTGTAAATTTAGCTTGGTATAAAACAAAAAATAAGCTTTTACCTTCTGACATTATTACTGGTAATGCTAAGCTTAGACCCTTTAGAACTTTGCAAAACTTTGGAAATACTAATGGAGAATTATGGGCTTTTTACAACCATATTAAAGCGAAAGGGTATATAGATTCTAAGTTTAATATTCAAGTTATTAAAGATAATCCTCTAAGTAAAATACAAAAACTAAAGTACGATGTATCAAGTATATTTAACGAATCTAGTAACAACTGGTTTTACCAAGCCGTATTATTTGGTAACAAATCTTTGATCTCAATTAAAAATAAAGAGCAGTTTAAAATACTCGGAATAAGTCATTTGTTTGCAATTTCGGGTCTACATATTGGGATGATATTTGCTATTGGTTTTTATTGTCTAAAATTTACCTTTAGATTACTTAGTATCCAAGTAAATCAAAAATATAACCTAAATATATTATACACATGTTCGGGCTTGGTATTTTCTGTTATTTATACATTGCTAAGTGG
This sequence comes from Pseudoalteromonas sp. C2R02, assembly GCF_018860845.1. Lineage (NCBI taxonomy): Bacteria > Pseudomonadati > Pseudomonadota > Gammaproteobacteria > Alteromonadales > Pseudoalteromonadaceae > Pseudoalteromonas > Pseudoalteromonas sp. C2R02. The sequence continues at coordinate 77,459 of NZ_JAHKQC010000013.1, forward strand.
TTGTACGGTTTCTGCAATTCGCGCACTAATCATGTTATGTGTATTTTCATTAATGTATTTGAGAGGTTATCAATACGTTAGCTACAAAGCGTTACAACTAGCACTGATTATCTCGTTACTGATGAACCCATTTCAGCTTTTAAATCCTGGTATATATTTTTCATTCTTAGCGGTTTATATATTAATTTTTAGTTATACAAATATAGGATTAAATCACGATACATATTTTAAACGATTTTTATGGCTCATGATAATTCAGTTTAATCTTACTATAGGTTTATTACCGCTAGTATGGTTTTTATCTGATGGTGCCAGTATTGCAGGAATACTTGTTAATTTAATTGCTATTCCTTTAATGGCGTTTTTTATTTTGCCTAGTCTTATCACGATTATTTTTTCTTCTATTATCAATTGTTCAGAAAAGTTATTATTGTATTTAGATTATATTTTATCTGAATTATTTTTATATATAACTTCACTTGACTTGTCTGGAGTGTGGTTTCAACTAGGAGAGTTAAGCTGGCAATCTTTAATATTAATATATCTGATTTTATTGATGTTTAGTTATCGTCTAACATGGATGTTATTAATCCCGCTTTGTACTTTATTAGCAAACAAGCTATCTTACGAATCGCCTTTATGGCAAGTTGATATTTTAGATGTTGGTCATGGACTCAGTATATTAATATCACAAAATAATAAAACCTATGTATACGACCTTGCAGCTAAATATAGTTCAGGTATGAGTGTCGCTCAAACCCAAATCATCCCTTATATTGAAGGACAAAAATTAACTGTAGAACATACTTTGATCAGCCATAAAGATAATGACCATTCAGGCGGTCTACAAGAATGGGCAAATTATGGTTTACTAGGGACATTACTAACACCACTGGATGAAAACCAGAACATCACAGCGTGTAAGTTAGGTAAAAGTGAATTTGGCATGTTAACTATAAACAATATTGGACCTAAAACAATAAGTAAGTTAACTAATAATAACTCCTGTGTTGTCAGAATAACTGATGGTCGGTTTTCTATACTATTGCCTGGAGATATCCATAAAAATGCAGAAATAGATTTGATAAAGTCTTTAACAGATATCAAATCCACAATTTTGATAAGCCCACATCATGGGAGTAAAACGTCTTCTAGTATAGAATTTATAAAACAAGTATCTCCAACTTGGGTAATACATTCAAGTGCATTTAATGGCCGTTGGTTAATGCCTCACTATGAAATAATACAAAGATATGCAGACCTGAATGTACAACAATTAATCACAGGAATATCAGGTCATATTAGAATAAAAATATTTGAGCATGAATATCTAATTGAAAGTACGAGAAGTAAGCAAAGTTATTGGTTTTTGGTGAATTAACCCATACTTATTTGTAATAGAATTTGGGTTTTATTAGATGCAAGGATACAATAGTACTTCTTGATCGTATTTTATATAATTATCAGAGAGTATTTTAATGAGTTCAACCTCATCATTACATTTCAAACGCTTATTAAGTTATGTCAAAAAATTTAAAGTTGTCGCTGCTTTTTCTATTTTTGGCATGTTAGGGTATTCAGCAATGGATGCTTTATTTATTCAACTTATGCAACCATTTATAGATTTAGGTCTCAGTGGTAAAAATACAGAACTTAAATCAGAAACTTTGTTGATGGCACCAATGATTGTCATGTTATTAGTTTTTTTCAGAGGGTTATTTAACTACATATCAAGCTACAGCTTAAGTTATGTTGGCTCTCAGGTCGTAAGAAGTTTGAGGCAAGAGTTATTTGAGCATATGTTACATTTGCCTGTTTCTTTTCATGATAAACACTCTACTGGTAGTTTAATTTCTAAAATAACTTTTGATACTGAACAAGTTCAACAAGCTATAACCAAAGGCATGTTAATTTTAGTCAGAGAAGGTGCCTTTGTTATATTCTTACTTGCAGGTATGTTTTATGTTAGTTGGAAGCTGTCGCTTATATTTCTCATTATTATGCCGTTAGTGGCCCTTGTTGTTACGATAGTTTCAAAACGCTTTAGAAAAATATCAACTAATATTCAAAATGCGATGGGAGATGTTACCCGTAGCTCCGAGCAAATGCTAAAAGGACATAAAGTAATTCATAATTTTGCTGGGCAAGAAATTGAAATTGAAAATTTTTCAAAAGTGAATAACAAAAATAGGCAACAAAGAGTCAAAATGGATGCTACTAAAGCATTAAGTGTTTCTGTTATTCAGTTATTAGCTGCAAGTTCTATGGCTGTTATTTTATATTTAATGGCGCAACCTTCTATGGTTAATTCGATAACAGCAGGCTCTTTTACTGCATTATTAACATCAATGATGATGATGTTACGACCTCTAAAGCAACTAGCTAATGTTAACAGTGATTTTCAACGTGGTCTTTCAGCAGCACAAAGTATCTTTGAGATCTTAGATACCCCAGTAGAAAAAGACACAGGTTTAAAGTCAATTTCAAAATCTCAAGGCTTAATTGAAATTAAAGACTTAACTTTTGCTTATCCTTCAAAAGATGAACCAGTCTTAAATAAGCTTAACCTTACTATACAGCCAGGTACGAGTATTGCTTTAGTTGGTCGCTCAGGTTCAGGTAAATCAACCGTATCAAATTTATTACCGCGTTTTTATGATGTATCAACATCTGGCACTATCTTGCTTGATAAAGTTGCCGTTGATGAATATCAATTAAAAGATTTAAGAGCACAATTTTCAATCGTATCCCAACAAGTTATTCTATTTAATGACTCGATTAAGAACAATATTTGTTACGGGCATAAGACTAAGTTAACAGACCAACAACTTGTAGAAGTGTGTAAAAAAGCCCATGTTTGGGAGTTTGTAAAGGATTTACCTGAGGGTTTAAATACCATGGCAGGTGAAGATGGCGTAATGTTATCTGGTGGACAGAGACAAAGAATTGCCATTGCCCGCGCTTTAGTAAAAAATGCACCTATTTTAATATTAGATGAAGCAACATCAGCATTAGATACAGAGTCTGAAAAATTGATCCAGAAAGCATTAAGCGAGTTGATGCAAAATAAAACTTCAATCGTTATTGCACATAGGTTATCTACTATAGAAAATGCAGATCAAATCTATGTGATAGATTCAGGTAAAGTTATAGAGCAGGGAACACATAATGATTTACTGGCACTAGATGGTGCTTATGCTGGATTAAGCAAAATTCAATCCGGTGAAAACGGATGAGTTTAATAGAAAAAAGTTGGTATAAAAAACAGTGGTATTTAAACCCTTTAACTTGGCTATTATTGCCTTTATCTTTAATATTTTGCTTGTTATCAAATTTAAGAAAAGTATTATTTAAATTAAAAATTAAAAAAACAATTACTTCACATGTACCTTTAATCGTTGTTGGTAATATTAGTGTAGGTGGCAACGGTAAAACACCTATGGTTATTTGGTTATGTGAATACTATAAAAACTTGAATAAAAATGTTGTTGTGATCAGCAGAGGGTATGGCGGTACAAGTGAGTCATATCCCTGTGAGGTTGACCAGCACTCTTCGCCATACGAGTGCGGAGATGAACCTGTATTAATTGCAAAAAGAACACATTACCCAGTAATTGTTGGACCAAATCGTGTTGAGAATATAAAACTAGCGATTGATAAACATCAACCTGATGTGATCATTTCAGATGATGGTATGCAGCATTATAAAATGGGTAGACATCTAGAGTTGTGCATTGTTGATAGCAAACGTCAGTTTGGTAATGGACTTTTAATGCCAGCAGGTCCACTGAGAGAAACTAAAAGTAGATTAAAATCAATTGATTTAGTAATTGAAAATGGTGGTGATTCACCACTTCATTATGTACTAGAGCAAGGCGGTTTTTATCACGTTAAAGATAATAAACCTGCTAAATTTAAAAAAGCACAAAAAAGTGGTATTGCGGTATCGGCTATTGGTAACCCAGCGAGATTCGAAACTTCACTGACACAAGCTAATATCAATATTATAGAAAAACATCACTTTAGAGATCATCATAAATTTACAATTGATGATTTTACACATGATTCAAATATAAATATTTTCATGACAGAAAAAGATGCGGTAAAATGTAAGTCATTCGCAAAGGATAATTGGTATTATCTAAAAGTAGATGCCAAACCCAATGCTCTAACACATGAAAAATTAATAAAATTACTTAATACGCTCACTTAAAAAGAGAAAAGAGAACCTTATGGCTTTTGATAAAAAACTATTAGAAATACTGGCTTGCCCTGTCACTAAAGGTAAATTGATCTTAGATAAAGAAAATAGTGAATTAATAAGTACACAGGCAAAACTTGCGTATCCAATTAATGATGATATTCCTGTTTTACTTGAGACTCAAGCACGAGAGCTTAGCCATGAAGAGGTTGAAAAATGGCATTCGTAGTTGTCATTCCAGCGCGTTTTGCATCAAGTAGATTACCAGGCAAGCCTTTAGCAGATATCTGTGGTAAACCTATGATTCAACATGTTTATGAAAAAGCATGTCAGTCAGGTGCAAGTAAAGTTGTGATCGCAACAGACCATCAAGATGTCTTTAATATAGCTCAGGGTTTTAATGCTCAAGTTGTTATGACTAAAGATTCACATGAATCTGGCACTGAAAGACTTGCTGAAGTAGTAGATATTTTAAATTTATCTAAAGATACTATCGTAGTGAATGTTCAAGGCGATGAGCCGCTATTAGCCCACGAAAATGTTGACCAAGTCGCTGCTTTATTAGCTGATTCATCAGCACCAATGGCAACATTAAGTGTTGATATTAATGAGGTAGAAGAAGCTTTTAACCCTAATGCAGTAAAAGTTGTTAGCGATAATGATAATAATGCACTTTATTTTTCTCGAGCAACCATTCCTTACGACAGAGAACGTTTTTTAGCGAATGATACAAGCAATAAAAAAAATAATGAAATTGGTGATTTTTATCAAAGACATGTTGGTATTTATGCTTATAGGGCTGGCTTTATTAATGAATATATCACACTGGAACCTTCACCACTTGAGAAGATTGAAGCGCTTGAGCAATTAAGGGTTTTGTTTCACGGTAAAAAAATAAAAGTTCAAACAGCTAAGATTACTCCTGAAGCGGGTGTTGATACACCAGAAGATCTAGAGCGTGTTGTCAGTTATCTTTCAGCTAAAAGTTCATAATATATATTGATGTTAGAACTACTTAATATCGTTTATGATCATAACGATTTTGTCATTTTTGTAAAACCGCCAGGTTTAAGTTTTCATAGTGAAGACGGTCCTGGCTTTGTTGTAAAAGCAGAACAACAATTACAAACAAAACTATTTTCCGTCCATAGATTAGACAAGGTGACATCAGGCCTAATTATTTTAGCTAAAAATAAAGTTGCTGCCGCAAAGTTTACTGAGCTGTTTACAACAAATAGCCAGAATGAAAAACAAATTGAAAAGTTTTATATTGCATTAAGTGCTCAAAAACCCAAAAAAAAGCAGGGTTGGATAAAAGGCGATATGGCAAAATCCCGTAGAGGTGCTTTTAAATTACTAAACTCGAATACAAATCCTGCAGTAACACGTTTTTATTCTTACTCAGTAAAACCTGGAATTCGCGCTTTTTTACTTAAACCTTATACAGGTAAGACACATCAATTAAGAGTTGCCTTAAAAAGTTTAAGTTCTCCAATTTTAGGAGATGCACTTTACGCATGTAAAGAACAAACTGACCGAGTTTATTTACATGCATTTGCGCTAAAATTTAAGTGGAACAGTGAAACAATCCAACTGATAAACTGGCCTGAACAAGGTGAACACTATGTGTCTAATGAATTTAAAATGTTGAATCAACACTTGTCACAGCCTTGGAATTTAGATTGGTAAGTTAACAAAATGAAGATAATAGTATGAATGAAAATAGTAAAATGCGTTTTGGTGGAATTCAAAGATTATATGGTGAGCAACAAGCTGATTTACTGATACAAGCTCACTTTTGTGTCATTGGTATTGGTGGTGTTGGCAGTTGGGTTGCTGAAGCACTCGCTAGAACGGGTTTAGGAAATATTACATTAATTGATCTTGATGATTTATGTGTAACCAATATCAATCGACAGATCCATGCGCTAACAGATACAATTGGAGAGTCAAAAACCGAAGCTATGTCAGCACGGCTCAAACAAATTAATCCTGAAATAAATGTCACTGAAATTGATGACTTTTTAACAACGGATAACTTATTTGAATATATCAATGGTTTTGATTATGTAATCGACTGTATTGATCAAGTAAAGGTAAAAGCTGCGCTAATTTATCATTGTAAACGCAACAAATTACCGATAATTACTATGGGTGGTGCGGGTGGACAAACTGATCCTAGTGAAATAAAATTTGGTGATGTTGCCAAAACAACAAATGACCCCTTACTGTCTAAAGTAAGATATTTACTTAGAAAACAATATAACTTCACTACAAATCCAAAACGAAAATTTGGTATAGACTGTGTCTTTTCTACGGAACAATTAGTTTATCCAAGTAAAGATGGTTCAGTATGTAATACTAAACAAAATGCTGATGGGTCTTTAACGATGGATTGTGCTAACGGTTTTGGTTCAGCAACTATGGTTACCGGTAGTTTTGCTTTCTTTGCGGCTTCTAAATCTATCCGAAAATATTTAGATAAACAATTAAGATCTGTGAAGTAAAAATTACGGTTTTAAGATTTAGCGCTATAATTAAATAACACCTTTAGAACCAAGGTTTTATATTTGTTAAAATTTCTTCTGTTATTTTTTTATTTTTCGCTAATGAGTCTATTAACGATACCATTCTTTGATTTACCTTGGTGGCTTGATAATTTATCTAATCTAATTTTCATTTGTATCGCGTTGCTAATGATAGCAACGCCATTTTTAATTATAAGTTTTAAATACCGCTCACTTATATTTATTATTCCAAGTGTCTTTTTAGTTTTATATCATCTTATTCCTAGTTTTTATTTTAGTAAACCAAATGAAATTCAGAAATCAAAAAGTTATCAATTTATTCAAGCGAATTTATCTTATTACAATAAGCATATAGAAAAATTTTTTGATAAAACTAAATCTTTAAATAGTGATTTTATTTTTATCTTTGAATACAGTGATCGTAATAGAGAAAAGTTCTTACAATTCGCCAACGGCAACTATATGTATGGTTATGATGAACTACAGGGCTTCCCATCTGGGATAGGCGTAATTAGTAAATATCCGATTATTTATTCGCACCTACATAAATCTAAAACTAAGTCGGCTGAAATTTTAGAGTTAAAATTTTATGATAAAAATATAAATACAATTATCCATAGCTTTTTACTTCACCCGCCATCACCTAGAAGTAATGCCAAATGGAATGACAGAAACACTACATTAAAAAAGTTAACTACTTTAGTTGAAGCCAATAAGTCAAAATTTACTTTGATCGCGGGAGATATTAATATATCCCCTTGGTCATTTAATTTTCCAAAAATAAAAAATTTTACACCATGCTATCAAGGACAAGGTTATTTAACATCATGGAAATTACAAAACGATTTCCCTAAATCCCTCATAACTAGTTTTATTGATCATTGCTTTTATAATCAAGGCTTTTCATTAAAAGATTATAAACACATGAAAATAAAAGGAAGTGATCATCAAGCACTTGTTTATCAATTAGAGCTAGTGATAAAGTAATTGAACTTAACTTAATAAAGTTCATCACCTTGAAAAATAATTTATCTGAGCAAGCAGTAAATCGTATCGCTTATGTTTTATCAAAATCTATGTCAGACTTTGATCAACATACATTTAAAACACATGCCTTGTTAGGCTTAGATAACCTAGAGTTGAAACAGCGGGTAACTCACTTAATTCACGTTATGCATATTTTTTTACCTGATGACTTTGATACAACGGCTGAAATTTTATTATCTGTAAAATCAAATTGGGACTATGGTGATCCAGATGATAGTTATAATAGTTTCGCAGCTTGGCCAATTATAGATTACGTCAGTACTTATGGACTAGCGCATAAAGAAACGTCATTAAATTTACTAAAAAACCTCACATGTTTATTTTCATCTGAATTTGCAATCAGACCATTTATTGTTAAGTATCCAGAATATTGTTTTGAACAGTTTAGAATATGGATAAATGATGAAGATGAACATGTTAGGCGACTGGTATCTGAAGGTACAAGACCTAGATTACCTTGGGGCTTACAACTTAAATCATTTATAGTCGATCCTACTCCCAACCTAAATTTATTAACACATCTGAAGTCAGATCCAAGTTTGTATGTTAGGCGTTCGGTGGCAAATCATTTAAACGACATTGCAAAGGACAATCCCGATGTTGTTATTAAAGTATGCAAACAATGGCAAAAACATAAACTAAACAAACAAGAAAAATGGGTTATTCAGCATGCTACACGTAGTTTAGTAAAAATGGGTAATGAAGATGTGTTCCCATTACTCGGTTACACTGATAATCCACAAGTGAAAATTAAAGACTTCAAGTTAAACAATCATAAAATAAATAGAGGAGAAGACTTAAATTTTGATTTTAACTTAACATCACACAGTGATAGAAACCAAAAAATTGTTGTCGATTTTGCAATTCATTTTGTTAAAAAAAACGGTAAAACAAATGCAAAAGTGTTTAAATTAAAATCATTTACGATAGAGGCAAAAGCTGATGTGGATTTATTTAAGAAACATTCGTTTAAGGAAATATCGACAAGAAAATACTATATCGGCACACATAAAATAGAAATATTAGTTAATGGACAAACAAAGGCAACAAAACACTTTGATCTGATATAAGTTCTGTTAAACTGCGGACAAAATTAGTATAGGTGGAGTAATATATGGGTTTTTCAACCTTAGGCATAAACGAAGATTTATTAAAAGCAGTAGTAGCACAAGGCTATAAAGAACCAACACCTATACAGGCTTCAGCTATCCCAGCAGTTTTAAAGGGTAAAGATGTTATGGCCGGCGCTCAAACTGGTACTGGAAAAACAGCTGCTTTTGCTTTACCACTATTACAAAAGATTTTAGAAAACAAACAACAGAACCTTGCAATAAAAACATTAGTTTTGACACCAACACGTGAGTTAGCGCAACAAGTACATAATAGCTTTGAAACTTACGCACAATTTACTGATATAAAATCTACTTTAGCCTACGGTGGTGTCAGTATAAAAACACAAGTAAAAGCGTTAAAAACAGGTGCTGATATATTAGTTGCAACGCCTGGTCGCTTATTTGATCATATTGTAAATGGTACAGTAGATTTAAGTCATGTTGAATATTTAGTATTTGACGAAGCAGACCGTATGCTAGATATGGGTTTTATAGATGAAATTAATAGGATTTTAAAACGACTACCACCTAAGCGCCAAACATTATTATTTTCAGCGACCTTCGACGAAGCGATTTTTAAATTAAGTAAAACATTACTTAAAAACCCTGAGTTGATAGAAGTTAACGAAAGAAACAAAGCGACCACACAAGTGGAGCAAGTTGTATATAATGTTGATGCTGATAGAAAAAGGGAATTAGTATCTCATTTAATAGGATCTAAAAATTGGCAACAAGTTTTGATTTTTACACGAACAAAACAAGGAGCGGATGCGCTTGCTAAAGAGATGTGTAAAGATGGGTTAAAAACACAATCAATTCATGGAGATAAATCTCAAGGTGCACGTGAAAAAGCATTATTAGAATTTAAATCTGGTAAAACTCGTGTATTAGTTGCTACTGATGTTGCCGCTCGAGGTTTAGATATTGAACAACTTTCGTACGTAATTAACTATGAACTACCTTATATAGCAGAAGATTATATCCATAGAATAGGGCGTACAGGTCGGGCAGGGAGTACAGGATTAGCGATAAGTTTATTAAGTCCTGACGAAAATTGGTTATTAGAAGAAGTTGAAGCCGTGATAAAAGATCGCCTTCCACAGCAATGGCTTCCAGGTTATGAACCTGACTTAACAAAAAAACCAGCTAAAGATGACTTTAAAAATACTCGTTCAGCTCAAAAACGCAGAACTAAAAAACGTGCAAGTGGTGAAAAAACAGGTAATAATAGAAGAAGACGTTAATATAAGTTCATTAATAAATGATGGTCTTATAAACCGTCATTTATTTTTACTTTATCAACCGCTTCAAAAGGTTTTGGCCTTATCTCATCAATACCATCTTGCCATTTATCTTTTAAAACTTTAAACATTTTCTCTTCATTTACTTCAAGTTTCTGTTTCTCCATCATTATAATAACTGAGTCTGCAATTTCGAAATTATCAGCCATTAACTGACCATCACGTTTCATTGTCAGTAAAACTTTAAGTAAACTGATAGCTATACTATGATTATGTGGTGCAATTTTTAATGCCTGTGATAAAGAATTTAGAGCAGGGCGCATTTTATTCTTTTTATAAAATTCAACTGCCATGGTATTTAATTGTTTAGGTGTAAAATGAATTTCAGTTCTTTCTTCGCTTTCTTGCTCAACATACTTGTTCACAACTTGGCTGGCAAAACAATCTCCCATAACTTGATTTTTTATTGAATTTAACAAAATAACAGACTCTTCTCTTTGTCCAAGCTCATGAAATATCTTAACTTTATCTAAATTTTCTTCAATAGAAGGACTAGGTTTTAAACTAATGTTATTGTCTATTAATCTTTGAGCCATTGATTTTTCATCTTTTAAAGCATGAAGTCGCGCTTTAATCACAATAATCGCTTCTTTATACATAGTTATATCATCATAATCATGTTCAAGGGTATACATAAATGTATCTGTTTGGTTTAATATACTAAAAGTTTTTTCATCTGTTACTGTTGAAGCGTAATCAACTCCAGCCCTTATCACATTAAGCTGAAGTTCAGGATTGTCATGAATAGAATTTTTTGCATATTTAGCCATGTTTTTTGTTGCATTGAATTGGCCTTCATAATCATGCGTTAAGCGGGCTAAATCCCAAGATTTTTTGTTTCTTTCAATATTTCTTGGCGCCAATTCAGTCGCTTTCTTAATTTCATCATAAGCTAAATCATACTCTTCATTCTCTATATGATATTGTGCTAGTAGATCATAAGTTGCAAAACGTGTATCAGGTTGACTAATTAGTGTTTCTAACAAATCTTCAATTTCTGAAATCTTATGCTGCTTAAGAAGGGATTTAACAAAACCTAAATAAATCCATGATATTTTAATTTTATTAAGTAGGCTACGGTAAAACATTTCAGCATCTTCAAACTCCATAAGATCAATTAAACTTTCACCACGCATTCTAAGAATGTTTAAATGATATTTTTTTAAATTAGGATCCTTTAAGTGCCGGTCGGCATAATAAATTGCAGTTGAATATTCATGAGTATCAATCGCAAAATAGATGTTATATAGTTTTTTCTTAACTTGTAATATATATTTCAACCGTTCTTGAACAGCTAAGGGTTGTAATGGCTTAACCCAAAAATCATCAGGTTGAAGTTCAACGATACAATTAACTAAAGTTTCACTGGTTTCTGAACTTAAAAATATAAGCACAGTGCACTTAGATACAAATCCTTTAAACTTTAATTCTTCAAGTAAATGAAATCCATCTTTATCACTTGTCACATTAAACGCACAAATTACAATATGAAAATGAATTTCTTCACATAATCTCAGTGCATAAGCAGAATTTTGTGCACATTTTATATTGTGGATCCCCAGTTCAACAAAACTACGTTTCAACGTATTATGGATAAGAGGATTATCATCAATGATTAAAACATGTAGTTTACTAAAATCTGAAAGTTCATTAAGTTCATCCGTATAATCTAAATTCAAGAAACCAAGCCAATATATAAAATCCTTATATAAACTATAGTATTAAATAACAAAGTAGGCGTGTTTATTTGAATATATTTAGATGCTTAGCTTTATATAAACATTTTAAAAGGCTATTTAACATAACGTCATTTATAGGCTATTAAATATATATACGGACATACTAATAGTTAGTACTCCTTTGCTCAGATATGCTGATTTACTGATTACTGTTTAAATGTCCAGTACTAGACAGTATCGGACATTTTGCTGTTTTAAGATTATGATAATCATTATCTTGAGCTAATTTAATTCTTAGCTTAATATAAAAATAATTATCGTTTGATGTATAAATTTATGAATTCAATAATAAACTCAGTATTAACTGACATCTCATCAGTTATTTTTGGTAAAGAAAAACAAATTAAATTAGCCATATCTTGTTTATTAGCACAAGGTCATTTGTTGATTGAAGATTTACCTGGCATGGGAAAAACATCTTTATCACATGCTTTAGCAATCTCTTTAGGTCTTTCATATCAGAGGATCCAGTTTACAAGTGATTTATTACCATCCGATATTATTGGTACATCAATCTTTGATATAAAAACACAAGCATTTAGCTTTCATAAAGGCCCTATTTTTAATCAAGTTATTCTCGCTGATGAAATAAATCGTGCAGGCCCAAAAACTCAAAGTGCATTATTAGAAGCCATGGAAGAAAATCAAGTCAGTGTTGATGGACATAGTTACTTATTACCACAACCATTTTTTGTAATCGCAACGCAGAACCCCATTCATCAAGCTGGTACTTATCCTTTACCTGAATCACAATTGGACAGGTTTTTAATGCGTATTACACTTGGTTACCCGGGAATTGAAGCTGAGAAAAAGATAATTCTAGGTGTAGATAACAAGATAAACAATATTAAAATAAGGTTAAAAGAGAACCAATTCAAAGACTTACAAAATATAGTAAAATTAGTAAAACTCAGCGAGCCAGTTCTTGATTATATTTTAGCATTGGTTAATCACAGCCGATTAGTTGGACGATATCCAATGCCTTTATCACCTAGAGCCAGTATAGCTCTGAGCCGTGCAGCTCAAGCATGGGCATTTATAAATGGTCGCGATTTTGTCACGCCTGATGATGTTCAAGTTATATTTCCAAGTGTTGTTGAACATCGACTAAATGTAAATTCGGGTATAAACCAAGGAGAGCTTGCATCAGAGTTGCTAAAAGAAGTTAAAGTGCCAGTTTAGATGAAATCAATATTTAACGAATTTAAAAACAAACTAAATCAATTTATCAATAATACATTGTTAAAGCGTAAACATAATAAAAGCAATTTAGTTTTAAAACATCATAATATTTATGTTGTTCCCTCTAAATTTGGATTATCATTTTTATGTTTTAATATATTGATTTTTGTTTTAGGAAGTAACTATCAAAACAATCTTATTTTATTAAGTGCATATTTATTAATATCATTTTTTATTATTAGTATTTTGCAGAGCTATTTTAATTTGATGAATACGCAAATAACGTTCTCTTCTGCAGAAGATGGCATTGAGAAAACAGGTTATAATTTGTCATTTTTGATTTCAAATTCAAGTATGGCATATAGTTTAATAATTCAGTCTCAAAATAATGAAACACTCATTGAAACTATCAGTAAAGATCAAAAAAATATAAAGATACAAGTAACTGGCTTAAAACGTGGTAAACATAAAGTGACCCGATTAAAAATATTATCCCGTTATCCATTTGGTTTGATGTCTGTATTTAGCTATAGTATTTTTCCAAAAACGGTATATATCTACCCTACTCCATTACCAATAATATCGCATGCTATGACCTTATCAGACCAAGGCGATCAAAAAGATGATCTTTTTGTAAAAGGATCTAATGAATTTTATGCTATTAGAGAGCATCAAGTTGGCGAATCTTTTTCACGAGTTTCATGGAAGCACTATGCAAAAACGCAACAATTTTTAGTTAAAGAATTTACAGAATCTTACTCGGGTGATTTTATTTTTAATTTATCAGATATGCCTGGAGATTTTGAAACTAAATTGAAACATTTAAGCTATTTATTGAATCAAGCCCATCATGATGAATTAACCTTTGGACTCAACTTGCCAAAATGTAAAATACCCGCTGCAAAAGGTTTCCATCATTTAGAATTATGTTTAAGAGCGTTAAGTGAGGCATAATAAATTGAACATCTCCTTTTCATCAATTAATTACAAAAAAATAGAATTATTACAGTCTATTACACTTATCATAATTGTTTTTTTACTATCTGAATTTATATCTCTGACATTTATTTCTGTTGTTTTGTTATTAGCGCTTTGGTCGTTAGCGATCGCACTTAATCAAGTTAAAAAACCAGGCGTTATCGCCGGAAATATTTTAGCAATGTTGACTTCTGCAGGTTTATTTATAGATATAGGTTTTAGCGATACGGTTAATTTATTTGTGGCTATGTTGTTATTGTCTACTGTATTGAAACAATTAATTTCAACAACTTTATTCCATTTTAAAACAGTTTGTTTAATCCAGTTATTTTTAATTGCGAGTGTCTATTTATATCAACAATCTTTATATACAAGCTTATTAACTTTTATCTTTTTCATAGCAAATATAGCAACGTTAAATTTAATCATTAGACCTAATCAAAAATTAAAAAACGCCTTAAGTCTAGCAAGTAAATCTTTATTAATGAGTTTACCAATTGCATTTTTATTGTTTATATTATTACCAAGATTACCTTCGTTTTGGAGTTTACCAGGGCCAGGGATTGCAAAAACCGGATTAAATGAAAATATTGACCCCTTTAGTATTTCAAAACTTTCCAATTCTAGTGAACTGGTTTTTAGAGCTAATTTTAAAGATAAAAAACCTTCTGCACCTTACTATTGGCGCTCCATGGTACATGAAGAGTTTTCGGAGCAAACATGGAAGATTACACATAGAGCAAAAACGAAAAATAGAAATAACATTACTAATTCGGATTCAGAATATAAATATGAGATTATTGCTGAAAAATCAGGTTTGCATTGGCTATATGCATTAGATTATTCCCGAAGTAATACACAATTTGTTGAAAATAAATATGCAGGTTTATTAGCACGGAATAAAAACTTATCGCAAACTTTTAAATATAATGTTTCAAGTTTCAATTTAAACAACATTCAAAAACTTAGCTCTTATGATCGTAATATTAATTTGAGTTTAATATCTGGTTCTAATCCAAGAAGCATTTTAATCGCTAAAGAGATTCAGCAGATATCTGACACGGATGAAATGTTTTTTAATAACCTGTATCAATATTTTATCAATCAAAAATTTGTATATACCTTAGAGCCCCCTGCACTTTATGGCACTAATAAATTAGACCAATTTCTTCTTGAGTCAAAAAAAGGGTTTTGCGGTCATTATGCCAGTGTATCTGCTTTTATGTTTAGAAGTGTCGGTATACCAGCTCGTGTAGTATCGGGCTATCTTGGTGGAGAACTATCAACGGATAAAAATTATTTAAGTGTTTTTCAATATGATGCCCATGCTTGGACCGAAGTATGGTTAGAAAATAAGGGCTGGACGCGATTTGATGCAACATCTGTTGTATCCCCTGATAGACTCTATGGATCTTTATCTCAAAGTGAAGCAAATAAAGAAGAGTTTTTACGTAACTTAGATTTTGGTTTGTTAAGTCTACAAAACTTCCCTATGTTAAATTGGGTTAGGCTTAATTTAGATTCAATAGATTTTATGTGGACAAACTGGATATTAGGTTTTAATTCACAAGAACAAAAAGGATTATTAGAAAGTATTTTTGAATCTAATCTATCATTAAAAATTGCGGCAAGTATTTTATCTGGATTGGCTTCAATTTTGATTTCTATTTATGCTTTTATGATTTGGACAAAAAGAGAAAAATTTAATAAACCCTTAGAACGTGAATTTAATGATTTAAAACTATGGGGTGAGAAAAACCAGATCCCTTTAGGATCTGGTGTAACTCCGCAAGCTTATTTATTATTATTGGTTAACAAGTTTGAGATTAAATCAAAATATATTAATCAATTTATAAATTTATATATTGATACTCGGTATAAACAAATACCTTTAACTATTGATAATCAAAAATATGCTAAACATTTGGTAAAAATAATAACTAAGAATTAATTTTGATTGCTTAATTTAAAGAGGTCTTTAAACACCCAAGCAGGCCCAATTAGCAAAAAGCTTAAATCATCTATAAACGAAGGTTTTTTACCTTCAATTTTATGGCCCACAAATTGAAATATCCAAGCTATGATGAATAAACCAGCAGATATTTCAAATACATAGGGAGTCATAAACTGTATGATAACCAAAGAGATCCCTGTATAAAAACACATATATAAGCCTAATAATTTATTTAGTGTAAAGTAAAATGTCATTGCACCCACTATACAAACGCTTAATATAATAGTGCCGATAAGTGATGGTATTGAGTAAATGAATCCTATAACGCTTAAATAGATAATGGGAACTGCGATTTTGTGAATTATGATATTGGTATTGTTTTGATGGCTTTGACCATATAAATCAAACCATTGATTGAGGTTTTTCATATTTTTGCCTTATTATTGTTCTAGTGTATTTACACTAGAACAATTTAAGCATGATATCTAGTCATTAAATCCATTTAACATATAATCGCATACAACGGGTGTTGGTTTATGCTCATCATTAACTGCTACAAATGTAAAAGAGCCGGTTATTGCTAAATGTTTATCATCTTTATGCATCGTTTCTAAGAATATTTGTATATCAACTTTCAAACTTGTATTACCAACGTGTGCAACAGTTGCAACTAATTCAGCAAATGTCCCTGCAGGAATTGCTTCTTTAAAGTCAACACGATCTGAAGATATGGTTACTAATGGTTTACGGCAAAATCGTGTTGCACAAATAAAAGCAACTTCATCCATCCAAGCTAAGGCATCGCCACCAAATAATGTATTGTGATGATTTGTTCTACTTGGAAAAACTGTTTTAGTAATTTTAGTAATGGAATCTTGTATACGCTGATCAATAATTTGCTGTTTGTTCATTAAGTTCAAATAATACTTTTAATTTATATAATGTAATTTTAGCAGAATGCACATTTTGAGTTGTTTCAAAAACAAATTATTAATATTATTTATTTGTAAATTTACTGGCAGACACGTGACTCATAACAAGCTCAGGATCTAAACGGACTTGCTTCCAGTTTAAACGCCAATCTAAATGTGGTCCAGTAACACGCCCTGTTGCACCTATTTTTGCGATTTTATCTCCGGTGTTAATTTCTTGACCTAATTTTGCAGTCACTTCACTTAGATGAATATAAGTTGAAGTGATACCAAAACCATGATCTATGATCAAAGTACCACCAGAATAATATAAATCAGAATTCGCAAAAACGACTTTTCCAGGTAAAGGAGAATAAACTTGCGTGCCAGTTTTGTTGGCAATATCTAAACCAAAATGAGGTCTTTTAGGTGTGCCATTAAAGTATCTTTGACTACCATAAACGCCAGAGATCCTACCTGAAGCCGGTCTGTAAACAGGTTTAAGAAAATCTAATCTATTAGATAAAACATTTCTGGCTTTTCTTACTGCTTGTGCTTCTTTTTTTGTTCTTGCTAATACTGATTTAGGTGGAGAGACATATTTTTTTGCCACCCCCTCTATTTTATCAATTTTATAATCGCGTTTTGTGATAATAAATGATTGGTTATGCTCTGAGCCATCTGAATCTTTCCAGGTAAGCCTATGGTTTAATTTTGCATCACGACCAAAACCAAATACAAATAAACCTTTTTTTGACAGTTTAAGCTCAGTGTCATTAAGCTTTACCGACTGTGCATCAGGAAGTGAACCTGTCACCATACCACCTTGAATTAAATTACCTTTGAGTTCAAGTGCACTAACAGGAAAGTTTATTAAAATCGCAATTGATAGTAATGTTTTTTTGAGCATGTTATCTATTACCTTTGGCATATCTAATATTAAAAATTATGCGTATGCAATTGCGCCTTTGCCTACACCTTCATATGCCACAACTTTAAAGTCAGAGGCTTGATTACTTATTTTAAGTTCGTTAGCGATGTATTGAGCGATGCACTCAACAGTTGTATCTACAGGTAAAATCTCACAATCAGACTGACTGATACTTAATTCAAAATAACCTTGTGGTGCAACGTAAGCAAAATTAAGAGCGTCCTCAACAGGTTTTATAAACTTAAGTGATTCCGCAGCAATTAAATCTTCTTTACTTCCTAAATAAATATCTTCCCATCTAAGGGCCCATTCTTTTTGAAGACGAACACTTTTTATATCATTTTCAAAAATGCCAATTGTTGATCTATGACCATGAACGATACGCTGGCAGTTACCATCATGCTTTTTAAGGCCATGGCTATAATGATAATAAAAACCATTTATGTGTTCAGCTCTAAGATCAAGTTCAATTTTTTTAATATTACTTGGCATTTTAGGCATTATTTGATCTATCAAAAACTTTGATACTACTTTCTCATCTATATGTTCGCTGTCTAGTGAACAGAAAGCTTGTGAAGGTGCACTGATGTTAATAGTTTTATGGTCAGAGTATTTAAAACTTACATTTGTTTGTGTATTTGACTCTAAAGTTTTCACTATTGTTTTATTGGTTAATGCAAGTTTATGATCTAATGTATCATCAATGATTGTTTTGATTTGTTTTTTAACTAATCCAAAATCTAATACCATGGACTCGTCATTTAAATCACCATGAAGTGTCATATCGACGATCCAACTTTCACCTACTGCACCTCTTTGATCACAAAGATAAGAAAAATCAATAACAGTAAGGTCGTTTACAAAAAGGATCATGGATTGCCTATTAGCTTAATTATTTAAATGAAAATTATTCAGGCATCATTATAATTGTTACAAGGGTGATAAATACAGCAAAAACTCCCCTTTTTATGCTTTTTTTATCAAAAAACAACTGTTCGGAGTTGTTAAGCTTACAACTGTTCGCTAAAGTAGCGGCAATTTTATTGAACAAGTGAAAGAAGTAGACAATGGAACAACAAAATAGTTATACAAAAGAAGAACTGATCCAATGTGGTAATGGTGAATTATTTGGTGAAGGTAACTGCCGTTTACCAAGTGATAATATGCTAATGATGGACCGTATCATCGAAATCAATGATGATGGTGGCGAACACGGTAAAGGTGTAATCATTGCTGAGCTTGATATCGACCCTTCTCTATGGTTCTTTGATTGTCACTTTAAAGGCGACCCTGTAATGCCTGGTTGTTTAGGCCTTGATGCAATGTGGCAATTAGTTGGTTTCTTCTTAGGATGGTCTGGTGGTCCAGGTTCTGGTCGTGCTTTAGGTGTTGGCGAAGTTAAATTCACAGGCCAGATCTTACCGACTAACAAAAAAGTGACTTACCGTTTAGATATGAAGCGTGTAATCAAACGTAAATTATTTATGGGCCTAGCTGACGGTACTGTTTCAGTTGACGGACGTGTAATTTATGAAGCGAAAGATTTAAAAGTAGGTTTATTCCAAGATACAACTAGTTTCTAAGCTTGAGTTAAAATATATAAACACAAAAAAGCCGTTCACATTAAGTGAGCGGCTTTTTTATGTCTAATGTCTTGTTCTGAAATCTGTTTACACATTTAGGGTAATGATTGACTTCTTGTTTTATTGACTTCGTTAAATATTTTATTCAAATCAAAAATGTCCCTTTCGGGACATTTTCTCCAATTCTTTTTTGTTTAAAACTTTAATAAATTTATACTTTAAACATATTGCGACTTTCTATGGCTTCTCGCCAACCCCCGAGCCACTGAGATCTTGGGTCTAAACTTTGATACGGACACATTTCTTTCGATCGTCCAGCTAAACCCGCTTTAAAGCCTTGAGTATGTGCTCTCTCAAGACGATCTCGTTTCTGTCTCTTCATAGGTAACGTCCTCACCTTATTATTGATATGTGTGATGTTTAACACACCACTGTTTAACAAATAGTTAATAAATACGTTAATTTCAACAAATAAACTTTATAAAAAGAACAATAATAAATAACACTTTGATTATTAAAGTATTTTATTTTTAAATAATTATTTAATAATTAAGATTATCATTGTGTCTGACTACTAGAAAAACATATATATAAGGTAAGATCAATGATCTTTTTTACAAATTTAATAAGTTTTTTTGACAATTTTTGTAAGTGCTTGCTTCTACAAATATTTCAAAAAGTTCAATTTATTTTCTTTGGATTTCTTGGAAAGAAACTCTCAGGTTGTTGGTCACATAAATCAAATTCACGTGTATTTTTATATGGTAATTTCATAAATCCAGCTACGCCGACTGATTTTATTTTTACAATATTTTGCATGATCTTTTGTAATAGGTTTGAAAATTGTGTTTCTTTGTCTGGATCTAATAACCTGTAATAGTGATGTACTTTTAATCGATCAGGAAGTGATTCAAATATAATACAACCTGTATGATGTATTTGGTTTAATGCAAACACACATTTTAATACTTCTTTCGGCAGTTTTAATTGCTCATCAGGGTCATTACCATCCTCAAAATACGAATGTGGCCTATTTAATTCGTTTAAAGCCACAGAACTCATTACTTGATATTCTAATTGCGGAATTTCATCAAATATAAAATTTCCTTTGACATTTTTTTCTATTTGTATTGTTTTTCTTGCATCAAATAAACAACATTTAAATAGACCTTGTTGCTGTATCCCCTGTGCAAGTTTAACTGTGTTATTAATCGCTGAAGAAAATGAATGCTCTAGATTTTTTTGATGTAAAATTAAGCTAGATTCAATAAACAACTGTTTTTCTTTCCAATGAAAACTCAATCCCCCTACAACAGGAAACTTTGCTAATCTACTAATTGAAGCTAGGAAAGCTTTTTCGGTATCGCCCGTATCAAGTAAAAATTCTCTATAATACCTGTCTAACTGGGCATCATTAACATCTAATAAAGCCTGTTTTTTATCAGCAATCCTTAAAAAAGATTTACGCGAGCTATACACAACTGTGTCAGGTAAGTCTTTTAATTCGTTGTGCCAAAAAGGTATAAATGACTTAGTTTCTTTTTGTGCTATTTCTGGCAGGTAGGCTTTTGCCATATTTGGCATGTTTTTCATAAAGTAATCACCAGCTTTATCGCGTATTACTTTGTCTTTTGACAACATACCATCAATTACTTTGGCTAGTTCAACCGGTAAACCTAAACTGGATGCTGGGATCACTTGTGCACCAAATCGACAAGATTGCGCTGATGCTAAGGCATAAAGTGTTGAAGCAACACCTTGTTCATCAAACCTTGGCGATGATTTAGCGCCCTCCATTTGTTCATCACCAATAAAATAAACATCTCCCATTCTTGCATTTGAATGCTGTGTATCAGATGACATTAAGTCCATAATATTTGACGCAACACCATTACCATAGCTATCTTGTTGTGCAAAAACAGAGGAGCCCCAATCAACTAAAGACAATTGGTCAGATTGCTCTAACCATACTAAGTTAGACGGTTTGACATCTCCGTGAACTATTGGACTAAGCGTCATACCTTGCTTATTCTCTCTTAAATCAACTAATACATTTCTTAATTTAAGTGCAAGATCGGTTATAAATCGTGCTGATAATTTGCCTTTATTAAGTGAAACCTGTTCTAAATTAATACCAGGAGCCCTTGCCATCATAAGTATGCCTTGCTTCTTTATTCTCTCAAATGCATAAAATTTTGGAACTAAAGGGTTATCAACTTGAGATAACATATAAGCTTCATCTTCAAGTTTATCTCTAACACTTTGTGCTAGGGTAATACGTGAGAACTTAAATACCCATTGGCTTGGGGGGGTGACATGAACATCAGTGCCTGAGAATACAAAACCAAAAGCACCAAAGCCTATTTCTTCTACATCTTTATAACCGAGTAGTTCAAGCTGTTTAATACAAATTTTTAACCATTGTTTATGTTTTTTTGCGTCCGTATGAGACAACAAATATATGGATTGTTCTTCATTAATATAAAAGTTGTGAATTTTTTTCTTTTCAGGCATCACTAATCAGTTTAATTTTAGGTAATAAAAAAGGCAGTTTTCACTACCTTTATATCAATATTCTTTTCGAAATGATATCACTAATCATTTCTCAATTGTAATGACTAACTGCGTATAAGATTATCACCTTGACCAATCCATTTGTATGTCGTGAGTGCACCTAAGCCCATTGGACCCCTCGCATGTAATTTTTGTGTAGAAACCGCAACTTCAGCTCCTAGGCCAAATTGAGAGCCATCACTAAAACGTGTACTGGCATTAACATAAACAGCTGCAGAATTAACAGCCATTACAAATAAATCTGCATTTTTTATATTTTTCGTTAATATACCGTCAGAGTGCGCTGTTGAATGTGCTCTAATATGTAAAATAGCGTCTTGTACGCTATCAACCACTTTTATACCTAGAGTAAGACTCAACCATTCAGTATCGTAACCATCAATCTCAATCGGAGCAATACGCTTATCAATAGTAATGCTTTCTGGGCACCCTTTTAAGAACACATCCTTTTTTCCAAGGCTAGCAACTAATTTAGGGATAAAAGTGTGTGCAACTTCTTTATGTACTAATAGTGTATCCAAAGCATTACATACACTTGGTCGTTGTATTTTTGCATTTTCAATAACAGCTAACGCTTTAGATTGATCGACATCAGAATCAACAAATAGATGGCATATACCAATACCGCCAGTGATCACTGGAATTGTGCTGTTTTCAGTACATACTTGTTGTAATTTTTGACCACCACGTGGAATGATCATATCGATGTACTTGTCCATTTTAAGTAGTTCAAGTATCAGCGCGCGATCGGGATCTTCAATTAATTGTACACAATTTTCATTAAAACCAACTGATACAAGTGCTTGTTTTATAATTTTTATTAAAGTGATATTTGAATTAAGCGTCTCTTTACCACCACGTAAAATACATGCATTCCCTGTCTTTAAAGTAAGGCTTGCAATATCTATTGTCACATTGGGTCGCGCTTCATAAATAACACCAATTACACCTAAAGGTACCGTACGTTTTTTAAGAAATAATCCATTTTCAAGTTGTTTACCATCAAATTCAGCACCGACAGGGTCATCAAGGTTTATAACAGTGTCTATATCAGCACAAATTGCATCTAAGCGCTCAGATGTGAGTAATAACCTATCTAATAAAGATTCATTTAAACCATTAGTTCTTCCTGCATTCATATCTAATTCATTTGAAGATAATATTGTTTCTTTATTATCTAAAATATGATTTTTGATTGCTGTCAAAGCAGCATTTTTTTGAATAGTTGAAGCCTGTAATAAATCAAAACTTGCCAGTTTTGCAGCTTCAGCGATATTTGTTAACATTATTCATTCCCGTTGAGTGATTCTATTTAAAACTTTAATTTTCAATGACTACAAGGTCATCTCTATGAATGATGGTTGTTCCGTTTATAAAACCCAGCTCTTTTTTTATATCTTCTGAATGCAAGCCTTTGATTTTTTGAAGTTCAACTGAATTATAGCTTGTGATACCTTTAGCAATAGTTTTATCATTCAAATTTTTAATTTCAATTAAAGATGAAGAATTAAATTCGCCTTTAATACTCAATACTCCTTTAGCTAATAGGCTTGATCCTTTATTTAAAAGCGCATTTTGAGCACCATCATCAACAATTACACTACCTAAAGCAGTTGGACCGGCCAAAATCCATTGTTTACGTCCTTCAACAATGTCATCCATCACTTTAAAACGTGTGCCAACAGTTTTTTCATTCACTAAATCTGTAATAATATTAGGCTCTCTACCTTTGGCTATAATTACTTCAACACCTGAGCGTGTAGCGATTTCTGCAGCTTGTAATTTAGTCGCCATACCTCCAGTACCAACATCACTGCCACTGCCACCTGCAATAGATTTTAACTTGTTATCGATTTTACTAACTGTAGAAATTAATTCAGCATCTTTATTTTTTCTTGGATCACATGAGAATAAGCCTGATTGATCTGTGAGTAAATACAGTTCGTCAGCTTTAGCTAAAATAGCTGTCAAAGCTGATAAGTTATCGTTATCACCCACTTTGATTTCTTCAATACATACAGCGTCATTTTCATTCACTATCGGTAAAATGTTATGATTTATAAGAGAGTTTAAGGTATGTTTAGCGCGCAAATATCTTTCCCTATCTTCTAAATCTGCGCGAGTTAGTAGCATTTGCCCTACGGGGATATTATAAAGATTAAATAAGGTTTGCCATGTTTGTATGAGGTTACTTTGCCCTACAGCTGCTAGCACGTCTTTATCATATTCTAAATCTGATTTGTGGTTTACTAGCTGTGATCTACCAGCAGCTATTGCGCCACTGGAGACTAATATTATTTTATGTCCTTGTTCCATCATTAAAGCACACTGTCTTACCAGTTCTACCATATGACGCGTATCTAGATGATAGCCATTGCCCGTTAAAACACTTGTACCTAGTTTTACGACTATCGTTTTGTTATTTTTCATCTTAAAATATTTGTTAATGACTTGGTCAAATACTATAACACTGTGTTGATAGGAAATAATATGAACATTTTTCAATTTGCTCACAAAAATATACTTTCATCGTTAAATTATGCAGGTTAAGGTGATTAATTAGGTGTTTTATCTGCATGTTTATTAAAAATGCGGATTATTTAATCTTTTAGAAACAAAAAACCGGAGAAATCTCCGGTCTTTAAATGGAATTTACTTTTGTAGTGTTAACTTCTTAATAAAGTTGCTGCTTTTAAAATTCCAGGATAGTCTTCTTCAGGTAATACTTTAGCTAATGATTCAAGTTTTTGAGCTAGTGCTTCATTGGTCGGAGCTGAAATATTAATATGACCCATCTTACGACCTGGTTTTTGACTTTTACCATACCAATGACTTAATACATCAGGTGTAGTTAATACTTGTGTTGGTATAGATGATTGGCCTAAGACATTTATCATCGCTGAAGGGCGCAATAACTCTGCACTACCTAATGGCAATCCACAAACTGCACGCATATGATTTTCAAACTGACTTGAAGCACACCCTTGTTGTGTCCAATGTCCTGAATTATGTACACGAGGTGCAATTTCGTTAACCATTAGTGTGCCATCAACATCGAAAAACTCTATCGCTAAAACACCAACATAATCCATTTTTGTTGCAAGTTTTTTAAAAGCTGATTCACCTTGCAACTGAATTTTTTCGCAAATCTCACTGGCAATTGATAATGTTAATACCCCATTGGTATGTTCATTTTCAGTTACCGGATAAATAGCCATATTACCTTGTTTGTCACGAGCACCAATAACCGATACTTCACGACAAAATGGGATCATCTTTTCAGCAATAATTGTATGAGGTAAGCTGTCAGTGCCTGTAGCAATAAAGTCAGCCATTTCTGACCAAATTTGTTCGATTTGATCATCTGATTTTAATCGCCACTGACCTTTACCATCATAACCAGCCTGGCAAGTTTTAATAACTAGAGGTTTGCCTAGTAAAGCAACAGCTTCAATCAAATGTGACTTTTCTGTAATAAGTTTATAAGGTGCACAAGGTACATTAGATTCATCTAATAAAGCTTTTTCAATCGCACGATCGCCACCTGTTTTAATCGCTTGTTTACCTGGGTAAAACTTACCGCTTTGGCAACATAGTTCTAAAACGTCATGAGGAATGTGTTCGAATTCAGCTGTGATCACGTCAACTTCAGCAATGCTTGCCTGTAAATCTTGAGCATATATCTCACCCGTTAAAGGATGAATTATATTTTTTGTACCTACATCATATGCAGTTACATTTAGATCGAGTGGTGCACCTGCCAAGCTCATCATTCTAGCTAATTGGCCTGATCCTAAAACCAGTATCTTCATGCTATTCGCCTTGAGGATTTGGATTATCTAAAATAGTATCAGTTTGTTTTTTGCGGAAAGCTTCAATTTTCTCAAAGATTTCAGGATTTTGACAACCTAAAATTTGAGCAGCAAGCAAACCTGCATTTGCAGCACCAGGATCACCTATCGCTAAAGTACCCACAGCAACACCTTTAGGCATTTGACAGATTGATAGTAGTGAATCGACACCATTTAACGCTTTTGATTTAACTGGAACACCCAGTACTGGAAGACTTGTAAAAGCAGCAGCCATACCTGGTAAATGTGCAGCACCACCCGCACCCGCGATAATTACTTTAATACCACGTTCTGCAGCAGAACTTGCATAATCACATAATAATTGAGGTGTACGGTGAGCAGACACAACTTTAGTTTCGTAAGCAATGCCAAAACTTTCTAACATATCTGCTGCATGTTGCATTGTTGGCCAATCTGATTTTGACCCCATTATAATACCTACTGTCATTCTATGCTCCTCAAAAATACTCAACCATCAAATACCCAAAAGTGAGTATTTGATATAACTTTTATTTAAATTATGGTTCTATTTTAGTACTACATTGTGATGTTCAGCGTGCAAATATTATTTACACTATTTGACTTATTAACCTTCAAGGCCTTGTGAAGCTAAGTACTCTTCATAGTTGCCTCTAAAGTCAATAATCTTTCCGTCTTTGATTTCCCAAATACGCGTTGCAAGTGATGATACAAATATTCTGTCATGACTTACAAAAAATAATGTGCCTTCATATTTTTCAAGTGCAGTGTTTAAAGACTCAATAGATTCCATATCCATGTGGTTTGTTGGCTCATCCATTAGTAATATATTGTGTTTATGCATCATTAGCTTACCAAACAACATACGACCTTGTTCACCACCAGATATGACATTTACTGACTTTGAAATATCATTTTGAGAGAATAATAAACGACCTAAGTAACCACGAACAACTTGTTCATCGTCACCTTCTTGCTGCCATTGTTCCATCCACTGAAATAAGTTTTGGTCTTTTTCAAAATCTTCTGCATGATCTTGTGCGTAATAGCCAATATTAGCATTTTCAGACCATTTAAATTCACCAGAAGTCGGTGCTTTTTTACTTGCAAGTGTATTTAATAATGTTGTTTTACCAGCCCCATTCTCACCGATAATTGCAATACGTTCACCCACTTCTACTAGGCCATCAAGTCCTGAGAATAATTGTTGATCATAGCCTTGTGCTAGATTATCAAGCTCTAACGCATTTCTAAATAGAGGTTTTTCTTGCTCGAAACGTAAGAAAGGATTTTGACGACTTGACGCTTTAACTTCTGCTAATTCAATTTTATCTAGCTGTTTAGCACGAGATGTCGCTTGTTTAGCTTTTGAAGCATTTGCAGAAAACCGTGCTACGAATTGCTGTAAATCAGCAATTTGTGTTTTCTTTTTAGCGTTATCAGCTAATAATTGCTCACGAGCTTGGTTAGCTGCAAACATGTACTCATCGTAGTTACCAGGAAATAAACGTAACTCACCGTAATCTATATCAGCCATATGTGTACAAACTGAGTTTAGGAAATGGCGATCATGCGAGATGATAATCATAGTACAGTTACGTTGTTTTAAAACTTCTTCTAACCAACTGATAGAGTGAATATCTAAGTTATTTGTTGGCTCATCCAGTAACATAATATCAGGATCAGAGAACAGAACTTGTGTTAATAGCACTCGAAGTTTACGACCAGGAGCCACTTCAGACATTAAGCCGTAATGCATTGATTCAGGAATACCAACACCAGATAATAATTCAGCAGCTTTTGATTCTGCAGAATAGCCATCCATTTCAGCAAATTCGGTTTCAAGGTCAGCTACTTTCATACCGTCTTCTTCACTCATTTCTGGTAAAGAATAGATACGATCACGCTCTTGTTTTATTTCCCAAAGCTCTTTATGACCCATGATCACAGTATCAATTACACTATATTCTTCATAAGCGAATTGATCCTGATTTAGTTTTGCAACTCTTTCATTAGGATCTGTGCTTACATTGCCTGATGATGGCTCTAATTCACCACTTAAAATTTTCATGAATGTAGATTTACCACAGCCATTAGCACCAATTAAACCATAGCGGTTACCTTCGCCAAATTTAACTGATATATTTTCAAACAAAGGCTTAGCGCCAAATTGCATGGTGATGTTATTAGCTTGAATCACATGAAGTCCTATTTATTAATTAATGATTATTTAAGTATTAAAGATACTCAAAATAATTTGCGGCATATTATAGCGCAGCTACTCATTAAATCACAGACTCAGTAACGTGAGATATGAAATTTTGTTTATTTTGGCGAATATTTAACTATCTTCAATTTAGTAGATAAAAAAGCCCACAATAAATATAACTTATTGTAGGCTCATTCATTTAGCTTAATTATTTTATATATAATTAAACATGAGATTTGTTACAGGATCTGCTCAAGGTTGACGTTTAACGTTGTGTGCTTCTCAATTGATACCCATTTACGAAATGTTTTATGGTTATCTTTTGTAACTTCTACATCGTACTTGCCTTTTTTAAGCTCTATTCCTTGCTGGTATTTAGGCTTAATGTTCATAATTCTAATGCGAGCATCATTTTGTGAAACTAAAACAGTTAATTTAACATCACCATTAGGCAATTCTGTTTCAATATTCTCTACTACAGGCGTTGGCTCGTTAACTTCTACCGGTTCTTGCTGCTCTTGTTGACTTGCAGCACAACCTAGTAGTAAAAAAGTAATTGCCGCGTAAGCTATTTTCATTTGTTGTCCTTGTTTACTAATAATTTAAAATGTTTATAAATATTTAATACATAACCTAGTTATGTGATATCAATATATTAAATGGCACCATTGATTGCAGATTTAACTGAACGGTATAAAACACCTAACGTTTTATCAAAAACCCACTTAATAAATTCATAAGTTAACTCAGCTACCTTTACCGCACTTTGTCCAGCAAAAACTAACATATGCCCTAACAATCCAGCAGTTTGGTCTGCAAATTTAGCTGAGGCTTGTACTACCTTGACCAGTGTTCTAGCAACTAAATCATAAAAAGTTAATGCTGTGCCTATTGTTGCTTGCGCCATGATTGCACTGTAATAACCTGCATCTTTTAATAAAGTAATTAAAGCGGCACTAATTTTGTCAGCCCAATAACCACTATATGATGCTTGATGACGTGCTTCATATTTTAGACGAACAGCATTATTTAAAAAGCTATTAGATTTTTTCTGTAACGCATGCCAGTCTTGGCTGTTAGCAGAGTTAACATAACCGGGGTTGCCATTCGCACCCATTTTGTGTGCGCTTGGACTAAAACCTTGACCACTGTTTAATCTATACTCCATACCGTTATATGGCGCATGTGTGAATGGCCAAAGCGGTACTTTTGGAACTGGATCAGCGCCATGTGTACACCGAAAAATATTATCTACTCTTGCTGTTGTTTTAGATGAAAAGCCTTTTAAACCAACTCTAGGTGCGCCAAAAGTGTATAAATTAACAGGCAATGAATAACTACTCTTAAGCCAATCAGCTGTTAATCCGGCAAGTGCGCCGCCTAAACTGTGACCAACACAATGTATTGTGCCACCAGCCATATTTGTTAATCGACTTGAAAAATATTCTTTTAAAGCTGGTTTCATAGTATTAAAGGTTTTATTAAAGCCAGCATGCACTATGGCGCCCGTCTCTGAACCTGTTAAGCCAAAATGTGCATCAGTTAAACCATCCTGCAATGACGCTGTGCCTCTTACAGCAACCACATAGTCATTTTTGTAAGGTCCTTTACCTTCACCTATTAAAGCAAAGCCAGTGGTTTTATTAAAAAGATGCGAAAAAAAGCCACCAGATACACCTTTAATAGGACCTTGTGACAAATTAAAATCAAAGAAACGCTCAAGTTCTTTGGCATTTTTTCCTAATCGAAATCCACCCAAAGAAGATTTTTCTTGAATATCATAAGCAGTTTCAGCCGCAAGAGAAGCAATCCTAGGGGTGATAGTCGACATAAATCAAATCCTTTTAATCTGTTAATATTGTTAGAGTGTTATGTGAAATTACCAACGGCAAATACTATGTAATAGATAACCTGACTGTGGATATTCATAACTTTTAAATTCAAGTTCTTCTTCAGAATTAGTCAGATCACAATTGAGTTTGTTTAATTTTTCAGAAAGCGCTTTATTTGGTTCAATGCCAATACTCTGCGTATACCAAAGCATTAAGTCTTTCTCATTATGGTGGGTCACTATAACTTGCCGAGTTCTCGATTCGTCGAACATAGAGCCTGGTTTTCTTGAACGAATTATTTTTTCTGGTAAATAAAAGTTACCATCTGCGTCTGTTAAAGTTTTATCTATAATTTCTTTATCATCACCATATGTTAAACCTCTAAGCACTTCTTGATTACTGATAGGTTCACCATTTAATAAAATTTGTCCACGTACCTCAGGACTTAAATGAACATCATATTTTTTAAAAATACCAAACATATCAGCAGCTACCTGTGTTGTTAGAAGAAATGAACATGAAGTGACAATAAATAACAATGACAAGATTATTCGTTTTTTATTGTTTAAGTGAGAAAAGATCATATTCATCCGTTGAATAATTTAAGCATCCGTTACTCTAGCGATATTGATTACTCATTTTGCTAGATACTAATTATTAAATGACTTAATAGTTTCTAAAATATGAACAAATTTTACAGTACCTATTTTAGATTGACAATGAAAATATAAAAATCTCTTATTTATAAATATTAATAAGTGCGTTTGATATTATATTTATCCATAAAAAGTTCAGATAATATTACACCTGTAACAGCGCTTGATGAGATAGAAAACATAACAATGAATGGAATGGTTTTTAACATAAATGAATCGAGAACATTACCACCAAACCAATGTAGCACTAGCGCTATCACAAACAGTATAAAAGTGAACTTATTTAAAATGAAATAAAAAACAATATCAAAACTACCCAAAGTTTTATGTGACTTAAAAGTAGAAAAACCATAAATTAAAAAACTTGTAGCAAAAAATAATGCAACTAAAACGAATATGCTGCCATTCATCAAATTAGATGCAGAATTTAATAACTTATACCCAATTACAGATGAATAAATTGTCATTGCCAACCAAAATAAAAAAATTGGCCCAATTATAAGACCCATAGAAGCTTCCTAAATTATTATAGTTTGCAAATTGTACCTATTATGCCTTTAAGTACAACTTACTTCAGTAAACTTTGAATAAATAAAATTAGCACTTATTTTATTTGTATCGCATTATCAATAGTTCATTTATCAGGATGATAACGATAATGACCTGTAATTTTATAATCAAAAATTACATTTTCTTTTTTCGGACCTGCACCTATATTATGGACTATAAAAGGGCTTTTATTATTTGGTAAAGGCCCTTCAACAACAATACCTATATGAGGTAAGTTCCCAGGCAATAACCAAGTTACAATATCTCCCGGTAGATAATTTTGTTTCGTAGTACTAACCGGTAACTCTTGGCCATGACGACTAAAAAAGACACGTAAATTAGGAACTCTTCGGTGATCAATGTTTTTATCTGGTTTAGACAATCCCCAAATACGTTTTGATGGGTAGGCTGAAAAGTTCAAACTCATATCTTCGTGTACTTGTTTTGTAAATCAACTCCTAATGCTCTGTAAGCTCTAATTACGACATCGGTACATACACCGATATGATTAGGTACGTCTCCATTTGGATAATCAATAGAAAAATAAGAACCATCGTATTTTATATTATGTAATGTACGCTCGATGGCTGCATAAACAAGTTTGCTTTCAAACGAATCAGCAAATACAGAGTTAACATTCAAACAAAAAATAACGATTATTACCCTAAATAAAAACACATTGACTTCCTTGGATTAATAATTTACCCGTATCAAGGTAAAAGCTTTTTTCCAACCTTGGCTACTATTATCTATTAACCAAACATGTGGTAATAAAGTGAAAATTGAATAATGCATGTGGGCATGTTGATAAGGTATAAAAACATTAACCCAAAATCAGAGTAATCAAAGCCAAAATAGTTTTTTTAGTTTCTACTAACACACTCATAAAAACTATTCATCAGAGAATGTTACAAACCATCTACTGCTATCATTGAGTTATGTCCCAATTGCGTTCTGGGTATGTTTAACAAGTTAGCAACTAAAGCATGTTCAAAACACCAATAACCTATATAGTAATCTGTGTATTCGAATTTACAGTCACAATCATGGCTTTAATGCCAATCTGCTTCTATTAGACTTTCATACCATAGTTTAACGAACTGGTCAAGAAAGGTAGCTTTGTTTACATGAGGCGCACTCCAAGCATCACTTAATGTTTGGTAAATCTCTGGGTAATAGAGCTCATTAGCGATTTTTTTATTACTATCACCTAGCGCAATGGCAATATTATCAAATAATCTATCTTTTCCGCGTTCACCAATAACTGATAATACTTGTTTTACATACTTTTAACAGAGATAAGCACAATAGTGTAATTTCCTTTTTTAATAATCATCGCTATACATCACATGAGATACAGCATCTAAAAGTTGTTTAATCTTTAGCTCTTCTGGACTACAAAGCTCTCTAGATGCAAGTACACTGTAAGTAAACGTCTGACCATTTCTTAATCGAGTTCTAGGATCGACTCCTTGGCATGAGTGTTTAGTTATAAAAGATAGTTGTTGAATTATCGATATTATGATCGGATTTTTTTGGTCTAGAACTCTGCTTGATGTTATTTTATTTTTAGCAAAGTTTGCAGTTTTTGTTAGTTTATTGAAGTTCATTTAAAGACCTTTAAAATTTATTTTTGATATCATATTTTTAGTTGCATCATTAACTAAAACTTGTGTACCGCTACCGTTCGTAAGTATTGGTTTTTCCGGAGTAGTCCAAGTATCGATTACAGGTTTCGCTATTGATTTTAAACCAGTTCCCTCTACAACTTTAAATGATTTCAATGTCCTTCCTTCGACACTAATGCCTAACATATCAGGACTTTGATTTGACAAAGGATCAAACCAATTACCAGGATAACCATGAGGTGCTACATATTGAGTCATCGAATCTGGGGGTGGAAAGTTAATAATTTCAACTTGAACTCATTCAATTGGCCAATTATTGATTTATCTCCAAAAAGCAAAGTCAGAGTTAATTCATTTTGAATAGTCCATTCGTTATTCTGTGCTTTAAGCTCTGGATCAAAGCCACTTAAAAAGGCAAAGGGTGCTGCTTTTTCTAGGTAAGGTTTAACTTCATCATTATTTTCTAATACATAATTAGCGTAAGCGAGTTGTTGGTATTTTCCTGTCAGGATCCATACTGCGTCTACCTTATCCTCTACAGCAATAGATGCGTCAGCCATGTCCTCTAGTCTTATAGCTATGGTAATAGGAGCTTTTTTAAATAACTTTTCAAATTTAAAATTATATTCGTTTAGTTTTAACATTGTTTATTATCCTTTGGGGAGCGATTGTAATTTACCACCAATCACTTTGTCGTTGTTTTCTACCGACCAAAATTGGACAGCCATACCTATCTTATTGAATTTAAACACCCCTACTCTTATAAGGAGTTAATTTTAGCAAGTTATAAACATTTTTATGTCTTTTAATTGGCCATTATTTGATATGTACAGGAATAAATACTTTAACTAAATTTCAGGCATGATGAAAAGTCAGCTACTTATCAACAGCTGCTTTCTTTTAAAATTTTATTTTAATAACTAAGCACAACCCTTATACCAGCTGTGATGATGAGCGTGTGCACATTTTATTAATGATGTTTTTGAACCCGCAAAATTCGCATATTGTCGCCTAAAGTGCTTAATAGTATTTATCCAACTATCGGACTCAATGTCGAGTATTTTTAATAGCGCAGGCCTATTGCTATCTATGCTACCTCGCTTATTAGGTAAAATGAGTTTACCGCTAAACTCGGCGAGTTCTAAATAATCAAATAAGGTGAAAGGAATACTGTCTTTATCTTTATTCTTGCCAAACGGTAATAATGAATTTGGTTGCGGTAAAACTGTAACGTCTTCATTCAGTTTAATCTGTTGTTTTTGAAATGATTTATATTGCTTGATACGTTCTTGGATCGAAGTGAAATCACTACTTTGTAATGAATCCGCCATTTTGGCGCGAATAGGGTTTAAATCAACATACATCATGCAACTTAATACCGCGGTTTCATCTAATAAGGCTTGTGATTTAAACCGCCCTTCCCAGAACCGGCCTGTACAGTTGTCTTCTAAATTGGCTTTACGCGCAATAAATTCATTGAGGTTACGCATAAACCAACTGATGTCATACAATCTCGCTCGCCATTTACTTACCACCTCACTTATTCTAAGTAAGCATGCTTCATCTAGCACTTCACCTGCTAAGTAGCGGTCGATGAGTACACAGCCATGATAAAGCTGATACCAACGGGCAATCACCTCATCATCACTGCAAGCTAATGCTTCATCACGATTTACCTTTAACACAAGATGATAATGATTAGACAGAATCGCATAAGCAGCAATATCAATGGAGAAAATGGTCGCGAGTAATTTTATCCGCTCGACTAACCAACCTCTACGATGGTCAAAGTTATTACCCGAGTATTTATCATCGCCACATAAGTAACTTCTACGAATACAGCGATTTATGCAGTGGTAATAAGAGGTTGCATCTAAATCAATTAAAGACTCTCTTGCTCTGGCCATTATTAACCTCAAACATTAATGAACTCACTATTTAAGCTTAGTTCATTAATGTTTAGACGGTTAAAATTTATGAGTGTCTATTTTTATTTTTAAGTGTCTATTTTTATTTTTGCTTAGGTTAATTAACTGCTTTATTTGAGATATAGTTATCATGATTCTTCTTTGGTTTTAACCTTTTAGATCTATGGATTTATCAGGAGTTCTTAGATGTGTTCTCATTCCAACCTTCTTTTTCAAAATTGAAAGAATAGACTTCTCTTATAAAGTTTATTACAGGAGATAAATATTGAGTTATCATGATATTTATTTATAAAGTGCCTTTGTCGTATTCTGTTGCAAGTTCTTTAAATAACTCTAATAAACCGCCTTGAAACAAAAAACTATCTGAAAAAGTGATATCTTGAAACGACGAATATTTGTTTAAATATATATCGCGATTCAAATTACTTATTGTGTATCCACCCTCACGACGATTGTTACCAGCATCCATTGCTCGCCCTAAGATTATATATTCCCCATTAACCCTTTCTTTATCCGTTGCAATTTTATTTGCTGGTAGGCCTCCTTGAAAAGAAGGTTTAATAAAAAACTCTAGTTTCTGCACAAACCAAGATAATAACGCAAGTGGTGCATCAAATTGCTCTGTAGTCAAATAGGGAGGTTTACCTTTTGGGGTAATTATCCAGTGGTGAACAACCGATAAATAATCACCTTGTCGATAAAATGAATAAAACCTTTTGGGGTAGTTTAATGAATCATTAATCCTTGCTAATTGTTTAACGCCTTGTGGCGGAGAGTCTGGGTTAGTAATCTCAATTAAAGGTTGTAAATATATTTCCGTCATGATTATTTGCCTATTGGTGTCAGAGTGTCTGATATTTTAAGTGCTGAGCCAAACTCTTCTAAGTTCACTAATTTTCTTTCAAAGTTAAAAGTTTCTACAGCACCAAACTTACCGTCATCAGCCAATAATGTTTTGGTGACTCCATTGCCTAAAAAGTGTTGGTTATTGCCTAAACTTTTTTGCATTTCTAACCGCTTCTTCATTAATTTTGCCATTTGGGTTGTATTGGAAGTTTTATTGAAATATTTTAAAGCTCCTGCAGTATCCCATTCACTGTCCATTACGCCTGAATCTAAAGCAGCTTGATATTCTTTTGCATAGTGTGACTGAAACTCAGGAGTCATTAACTTATCTACTTCAGATTTTGTAAAATTATCAGGCAGCTCAGCCTTAGTAAAGGTAGATAGATTTTCAAAAGTAGGAATAATACTGTGCGTATCTGCAAGTTCTTTAGTTTGGTCAGTATCAATAACAGCCATAACAAACTTTTTATTTGGATCGTAATCTAGCCCCAATTTTTCACTTATTATTTTAGGATCACTGTCAGCATCTTCTAATTGATCAAATGTTGTAGACCAATATTTCGCGCCATAACCACTTTTGCCTTCAAAAGGCTGCCCTAGATTACCAGGCTTTCCATTATATGTAAGATAATCAGCATCCATAAATCTAACATGAAAACGTTCATTAGCAACATCCCCAGATTTTGCCATAGTTAATAATTCTTCATCACTGTATTTAGGTTGGTAACCGTTTCTAATGATACTTTCTCTCGCTTCTTTTAAGCGTGAAATTGCCTCATCTAATGATTTTGGTGGTGGTCTGCGATTAAACTTTTTCTTAGATTTTAAAACCCCTCCCTTTGCACTGTTTAATATAGTTTTTCCACCAGCCATAGTCCCTACAATTTCAACTGATTTATGTGCAAGGGTTGCAAGAGTTGGAGAGCCTGTAACTTCAAGAGTTGTGTCACCTAAAGCTGCCATATTATCTTCATAATATTCTTGCACTATTGGCGCTATTTTTTTAGATATTTTAAGCCCTGAATCTGTAAGTGGCCCTATTTGATTTTTTTGAACACTCTCTATTGTGTGTGTGGCCGCATCTATATTCCCTCCTGATATAGCCAGTGTAACTAAGCCAGCGCCACCAGCCACAACATCGATCGCAGTATTTACTACACCTGTAGCTATAAGATCAGCACTGCCAATAGCAACATCACTAACATCTATATCTCCTTCTTTACAACTCAACCCTAAAGGATCTACCCAATTGACCGGATTTGGCGCATATTGGTAATGATTAATACCACCTATTAAGCCAATAGGGTCTTGATGTATAAACCTTTGTTGTTGTGGGCAATAATAGCGGTAGCGATTGTAATGCAAACCTGACTCAGTATCAAAATACTGGCCTTGAAAACGAATTGGTTGATAATATTCTTCTCTACTTTCAATACCTACAGTGCCTTTACCTAATTCTCTGCCAAATGCATCACTGTTGTTTTGCCAAACTAATTGTGCTTGATCATTAGTTAAATACTGCGGCGTACTTAACTGATCTAAATGGTAATAAAATATCTGGTTGTTTTTGATTAAAGCAACGGGTTCAAATGTATCTGGTATATACACGTACCATATAAACTCGCCATTGGTTGATTCACCAATTAATTGATCACCGTCCCAAATAAAATCTGTACGGTTTGATTCGGTAATTTTGGCACTTCTGCGACCAAGGGCATCGTATTCATATTTCGTTAGCTGATTATTATGGGTGATTTGTCGAAGCTGATTTAAACCATCAAATACACGGTTTTGATCTAAACTATTGCCCCAAGCACGTGTTTGATTACCGCTGCCGTCATAAAAATAATCAACACCTTGGTATTGTTTTAATCTATCTTTTTCAACTTCGGTTATGCCCGCATTACTT
Organism: Pseudoalteromonas sp. C2R02; assembly: GCF_018860845.1. Lineage (NCBI taxonomy): Bacteria > Pseudomonadati > Pseudomonadota > Gammaproteobacteria > Alteromonadales > Pseudoalteromonadaceae > Pseudoalteromonas > Pseudoalteromonas sp. C2R02. The sequence goes on from NZ_JAHKQC010000013.1 coordinate 114,887, forward strand.
TGTTCAGTAAATTTGTCTGCTTTAGGTCTCAGGGCGTGTTTTAATGCATCTGTATTTAATGGATTGCCAAAAGCATCCCAACAATATTGCTGTTTTATTTGCTTGTTTGTTACATTAACTGTTGTATCAGCCGTATTATTATCAAAAGCCTTATCAAAAGTCGTATCAAAATTATTTAATGATTTTGATTGGTAATGAAGTTCACTGTTGCTGTTATCATCTTTATGAGTTTTATCGTGGCATATGAGCTGATGTAAATTATTATAATTAAAGGCATGATTGAGCTGTTCATCATTCTCTTTATATTCGGCCAATTTTGTTAAGCGATTTAAACTATCGTATTGATAATTCCTTTGCTTAAAAGTTGCCTGATGTTTTTGCCATTTTTGCTCACTTAGGCGATTATACTCATCAAATTGTTGCGACAGTACTATGCCATTTCCCAATTGCGCATATATTAATTGATCTGTTTTATCATATTGATAATTAATTAAAGTTTTATCTGTCAGATTAATTTGACTTATACGGCCATGTTCATCATATAGGTAGTTTATCTGTTGACCATCAGGTAAGTTCAACTGACTGCGTTGACCTAGGATATTATACTGATATTTAAGTTGCCAAAAGCCTTGTTCACAAAGTGATAAGGCGCCATTTTTATGATAATCAAATTTTACGGTGCGTTCACCATTAAAAGCCTTGGTTACACGCCCTAATTTATCGTATTGATATTGGTTTTGATGACTCAAGCTATGATGTTCATTTATCACACTATGTTGCTGGCTTATTACGCGATCATTTAAGTCTCTGGTAAGTTTAATATGCCGCTGTGCATTATCTGTTGCGCTGAGTAATTTATTATTCTGATTAAAGCTAAATACTTGTTCACGGCCATCAAAGCCGGTTAATTTTATTGGGTTTTCATTTGCATCGTATTCTATTTGATATTTGTTGCCATCGCTGCGATCTATGCCAGTTAAGTTTCGCTCTTGATCATAATGATAAGCCAGCCAACTGCCATCAGGTAAAATCTTTGCTGCAGGTTGCGCTAATCCATCAAACTCGTATTGTGTTAATGCACCAGTTGCATCTTCTAAACTGATTAATCGACCTGCATTATCGTAATGATAATGATCAGTGCGTTTAGCTTGGTCGCTATTTAAAAACTCTTGTGATTTTGAAGTAATTAAACCTTTATTGTTGCGAACAAATTGTGTTAATAACCCTTTACTAGTCAGTAAACCTATTAAGCGACCATGCAAGTCATAACTGTAACGGGTTAGTAATTCACCTACTTGCTTTGCTAATACTTCACCATTACTGCCACGATGATAACGGGTGATAATGTTTTTAGTATCAATTTCTTCTGTAATTAATCCTGTTTCATTATATTGATAAGAATGTGTTCGGCCATCAGGATAAACTTGCTCCAGTAAACGTCCTGTTGCATCAAAACGTTTACTAAAACGCTCACCTAATGCATTAATGGTTAAAATTCTTTGCCCAAATTGATTATAACCAAACTGGGTTTTAGCACCTTGTGGATCCGTATGAGATATTAACTGGCCATTATCGTTATACTCAAAATTTTTCTGTGCACCATTAGCTAAGCATTCTTTTGTTTTTTGGCCTAAATCGTTGTAATAATATTCTGACTGATTACCTAAAGCATCTATATACTTGCTAAGTAAACCTACTTCAGTATGATAAAATAGCTCTTTTGCACCACGGCTATCTATAGAACACGTGTGCGTTTGATGATATTCAAAACGGTAATTATATATATTGTCATCACCCCATTGGGCAATACATTTAGCTTGTTGATCATGTCCTTGCCATTTAAAGTGATGGCTAAAACCTGAAGCACGCGTTCGCTTTAACAGTAAGTTATTTTCTGTATACAGGTAATGCTCTGTTTTTTCATTGCTATCAATACAGCTTATAAGTTGTTCAGCACCATTGTATTGATATTGTACGAGTGCGTTGGGGTTAACGTCTCTTTTGCCTTGTTCGTTTAGTACATAAGATTTAATATTATCGAGTTTATCACCCCGATATTGTAATAAAATGCCACGAGTTGGGCTGCAAGTAATACGTGCTAAACGGTGCTGTTCATCATAATATAAACCTATGTAGCAGCCTTTAAAGTCTATGATACTCTCAAGCAACCATTGGTCATTTACTTTTCTAAATGTCCAATGACTCTCGTCAGGTTTTACTAATACATGTTGATCTAATGATTGGTACTGTAATGCCCATCCAGACGATACTTGATAGCTCGTTTGGCCTAATTTGACTTGATCAAATGTATGAACACGGCCTTCTTCATCAGTTAATTCTAAAAAATGCTTTCCGGGTAATTTAGGCCCTACTTTTGGCGCAGGGGTATATTTCTCTACTAAATTGAGTGAAAAACAATGGCGCCAACCAAAGCCTAAGCTCGTTTTTATGTGTGATTTTGACGAGCGATATAATCGCTGCCAAGTAATATGCATTAAACCAGATAATTCAAAATCAACGAGTGGTAAAATTTCTTCCCCAGTTAACATAGAGACGGGATCAGATCTTAGCGTTTGATCTTTAATTTGTACTTCTGTGGCCGTTGTGTTTTGACTGCCACCTTGTTGTGCCACAGCTTGGGTTTGTCGCCCTTGATTAGAGGGATTTACCGTTTGGCTATTTTGGCTAGAAGCAGCACTTTGTGGTGCGAGTGTCGCAGTTTCTGTTCCACTATGCTTTTTTGTATTGTTTTTTACATATACCGATAATTTTTGCTTACCTATCGCTTGTGTTAATTTAGGCGCAACAGTGCGTGCATTTAACCGTTCTACATTAGGTTTACCAAGTAAGTCATTAAACGCATATTGTAGCGCGTTAGGATCTTGCTTTAAATTTAATGATATTTCAGATACTAAGCTAGATGCTTGCGCTTGGTTGTTTATTGTTAGTTTTTGATAGCCTAGCGGCGCGGTTTGGCCATCGGCAACAATGACAATATATCTTTTCGTTCCTTGAAAATTAAAAAATTGCGCATCCATTATTATTATTCCTTGCTCATCCAACGATATAAAGCAACTGAGCTGTATATGTTGTCAGATATCTCAAGTTGCAAAGTATCTCCTTGATGAACATCTTGCTGATAATTGTCGTAAATATGCATAAAGTTATATAAACCCGTTACACAACCAAGTTCCGCAGTGCTAAAACCTGTTTGGATTATTTGACTACCCAGCGTAATAACTCGCTCTAAGGTTTGATAAGCTAAAACCCAAGGTGTAACAAGATTTTTATTGCCATTACCAGGTAAATATAAATAGGATAGTCTTTGGCTAAAATCACTTTGCTGGCTAAATAAGTTTTCTATGCTTTTAAGTTTTTCTTGTGAGATAGCACTGTCATAATTACTATGTCTAATTTCCAGCCCATGATCCTGTCTATCTAATACCACGAAACCTACCCCTTCTGATGGCACCCAAGCATTATCTGGGGAAGTTGGTGGATGAAAAACTGTTTCTCCATCATCAGAAAAATAAAGGCTATCTACCGCTAAAATACATACAGACTCATATTTATTATCGCAATCAGCTAAATACTTTAAAGCCATAGGCATAGATGCCCGACCATATGGTAAAAATTTAATGGTACGTTGATACAATTTAGGGAATCTATTTTTTAAATTATCTAACAACAATTTATATTGTGCTTCTTGCTGCAAATTAAACTGTGGTAATAACCATAATATGGGTGTATCACATTGCGCAAAATCACTTTGCTGTATGGCTAAATCTAGCAATGAACTAATACGTTCAAATTTATTTATATTACTTAACTGGGGTATAAAAGCAGTTTGTGTACCTTGTGTTTCATTAACAGTCACCTCACCTGAAACTAACGGTAAATTTAATGCAGCAACGGTATCTTGTGCCAGTCCAGTCAACAATAATTGTGACTTAATAATGTAGCGCTGATTTTGAGTCATATTATTAGCCTAAAATTATGATTAACTGATGAAGTGTTAAAAGATTGCGCTATCATTAACAACAAAGCATGTTTTTTATGACGTAAGCTATGTGTTGTTGAAATAACGTTTAGATTTTTTTGATTAATTGCGACACCTGATAACATTTTATCTGGGTAGTCATCGGTATTTCTTTGTGACCATAAATGTAATATTTTAGCGCCATAGTAATGCAATGATTTATACTGTTGTTGTTCATTACTTTCAAATTGCAGCGCTAAAGGCATAAAAGCGGCTAACTTATCGCCTAACATGAGTTTTAAATAATCAAATGCAGCTTTTGCAACAGCTTTATTAAATAACGCTTTAGCTAAAAATGGCACATACTTGATAAAACCACTTACGCCCATAACTGCAATCAATAAAGGGTAATTATCTTCATCTTTACTTAAATCATTTATCAGGTTCGTAAGCTGAATTTCATCTAATGACAAGATATAAATCTTAAAAATATCTGTTACTAACTTTGTTTCGTTTACCACTAATTTTTGTTCACTGTGTAATGTCAGCGGTTGTTTCATTAGTATCTTTAATAAAACTTGAGTTTGTTGGCAATTGGCATGACAAAAACTGTGATGGTAATGCTTAAGCTCCTGCTGTTTATTCATTAAAAATAAATTTATGCAATGATGTTGTAGCACTTGCATACTACAATTTTGAGGTAGCTGTATTTGATACTGATTTTGTAATGCAACTGACAGTGCCAGGTGTTGCAATGTTTTATGTTGCAACATGGCATTAATAATATCTTGCGGCTTATTACATAATTTTGTTAATACTATAGGTAATAATATTTCAAGTTGTTCAACAGACAATTGCGTTTGATTTAAAAGATGCGATATAAATTTTTTTTCATCATTAATATCTTTTAAATATGTTGTACTGAGTGAGTCTTGCGATATTAAACGAATACATGCAAACACCTTCGCCTTAATGTGTTCAAGATTTTCTTCAAAGCAATAGTAGGAATTATCAACTGTGATTAATTGATTAATCGTTAATTTTAATTGGGCAAGTAATTTATCCATTTTCTTAGTTCTTACTCACTAGCCTATTAAAACGGTTGGATTACCAATAACAAGTTTACCGCCATGACTGCTGCTATCACCTAATCTAGCAGCGGGTAAACCGTTTATTTTTACTGAAGAAGAACCCGCAGAAATAGAATCTGGAGGACCAACACACACTAACATGTCACCTTTTCTAGCTGCAGGCAAACCGCCAACTAATACATTTGGTGAACCCGCTACGCAGGGTCCGCCAACATGAGGCACATAACCTGTGACTTTAGGACAAACATGCATACTGGTAACTGTTGCGGCTGGCATTCCCATTTTATTTCAACTTCCTTGTTAAATTTGATAAACCAATAACTTTCTTTGTGATAATAATATCGCGATAATTTTAATAAGTTGTTCTTTGTTATATTGTTTATGGCAAATCAGATCATCATAGAAATATTGATATATTTTACTTTCTATTTGATCTATATTTTTCCATTGATGTAAAGTGTTTAAAAACTGTTCACCAAAAACTACATTTGAGACAACATCTAATAGAGGTAAACCTAGCAGCGGATCATCTGGGATGTGCTCTGATTTACAAATTAAATATTGATAATCAAACTGGCAATATAAATAAAACCCGCGACATTGCGACCCATTAAAATCTATACCTGGATAATTAGTTTCACTCATGATTAGTTAAGTTTTATTTGTGCCGCACTCAGTGCGATAGCGGTACCATCAATCGTAACATTTGTTCCTTCAGTACTCACATTTGTACCTTCGATTGATAAATTAGTACCAGAAATAGTGATATTGCCACTGCTTTCTAATTTTATTGATGCTGAGCCTGTTTTAAAAATAATTTCTTGGCCGGCTTCAACTAACAAGTTTTTACCAACTTTTACAGTGTCATTATTGCTAATATCAGCTAATCGGTCATTACTAACTGTAACAGTGTCATTATTAATAACCTCTGTGAGTCGATCATTACCAATGGTATCTTTTTGGTCATTTTTAATATTTAAATGGTGGTCTTTTTCTGCCTGAAAAAATAATAATTCTTTGCCTTTTTCATCTTCAAAACGCATTTCATTAAAATTGTCTGCACCACCTTCTTTAGTACTTCGGGTTTTAATACCACTTTGTGTTTTTTTACCCGGTAATGAGTACGGTGGCATTAAATCTGAGTTATAAACAGCGCCACATATAATAGGCTGCTCTGGATCACCATTTATAAATTCTACAAGCACTTCTTGTCCGACTCTTGGAAAAAAGAAAGCGCCCCAACGATCACCAGCCCAATTTTGACCGACTCTTATCCAACATGAACTTTTACTATCTAATTCACCTTCACGATCCCAATGAAATTGGACTTTAACACGACCATAGCGATCAATATGTTGCTCATCACCGGGATCACCAGTGACTATAGCTGTTTGAACACCATTAATTAATGGCTTTTGAGTTAGTTGAACGGGTCGATATGCAGTTTCTTTTGGAACACATTCAAAATCATTTATATAGACTTCCATACCTGAAGTGGTGCTCGAGCCTGTTTGACTTGCTTGTGCCGCTGTAATTTTAAGTGCAGTCACAACATAGCTTTTGCCAGTATAATCAGAGTTTTCATGCTTTTTAAATGTAAAAAATTGACCAACACTAAAACTTCGGCAATCACTTTGACCTAGGCATTTTTCCATGTCTTTTTGTAATGCATCTAATTGTACATTTGCGATTGGCTGTGCTCTTGTATTTAATTCAGATTCACCCTGATAATCAAACACCTCTAGCGAACCTTGTGATGGCAAGCTTGCATTTGCTTTATTGCCTTTTGGTAATTGTCCTGGGGCTTCAAAATCATAACCTTTACGTTCATAAGCACCATATACCATATTAAGTGCACCTTGCCACCTTGAAACATGGGGTTGCGTTAAATCTCCAGAAAAACACTCTACTTGTGATTCAGCGCATTGATTATAAACAGTAATATCATCGGCTAGCACTAACGTGTGTGCTGATTGACTATGTTCAAAAAAGAAGAAAATCCCTTCTTGCTGAAGAATACGTGCAATAAAATCATAATCTGATTCTTGGTACTGAACACAGTATTCATATTTGGGATAAGTTTTAGTTAGCCTATTTTGGAAAGCTACTTGATGCTGAGAAAATAAATCACTGAAAATCTCATCAACTGATAAATTTTGATATATGCGACAATTGGTCCGTTTTTTCATAAAAGCGGCATTTGGTACGATAACTGCTTGGTAATCTAGATAATCTTCTGATGCAATTGTACGCATTCCTGATGATTCTAAATGACTAATAATGCCATGAAAATAACGGGTGACGCCTTTGGTAAGTCCATTTTCTAATGAGACGGTAATAGGTTTACCTACAAGATCTGACAATCCTACTTTACTACCGACAGTAAACATCGAAGCAGTGAATGAAAAAAGCTCTGAAAACGCTTCTTTACCAGTGAAATGCGTTAAATAAAATGCATCTTTACCTGCTGGTGTATCAATTCGTATAATATTGTTTTCTTGAGATTCTTTTTGCATTCCTTGCCTCTAAACTCAATAATTCACACAATATATTTGATGAATTATTCAAATTTATTACTTCGATTAAATCTATTTTGTTGATGCAGCTTAAAAATATTTTATTTAATATATAAAGAAAAAACCCTGAGATCGTGATCTCAGGGCCTAATATATGTAATTTAAAACTACATTTTATGACCTGTAACACAGCTGTAACCATGGCGGTGGTTACTGCTTGCTAAGTTCTTATCATCGTATTCAAATACGCTGTTAACCATTTCAGTGTAACTGATAGTGATAGTCTCAACAGGACGATCGCCTTGAACTGAAACACTGTAGCTTGAAATCATTGCATCAGTTAGTTCGATTGTCATGATTTCGTCTAAGCCTTCTTCACCTTGTTTAGTAACGTGAAAAATTGCTTTTTGGCCTTTACCAACAGTTGCTTCATGGAAAAAGTAAGTTGAAGCTTTATCTTGAAGTTTAGTGATAGTTACTTCACCTAGACGTGCTGCACTCGCTTCACGATCTCTTGCAGTACCAGTGAAAGATGTTAACTCGCGGCTTACATTCCAATCTACTGATAATAATGTAATTTGCTTTTCATAGCCCTTCGCTGTTGCTTCACCTTTATCTTTAAGAGGTCCTTCATAATCTAGGTACGTATTTGCTTGCATTTTAGAATATTCCTTTTGCATATTTATTATTCATCCATAAATGGATGGGCTGTATATTAGCTTTGATTTTTTAAACTAATTAAATGGTTGCCATTTCGACATCAATGTCTTTTTCATTAAACGCATAATGCTGATATGAATTTCACTAAGACAATTGATTAATCGATTGACTGAGTCCTGTATCAAGACAGGTACACTATACCCATAACAGGGAAATTAACAATAGATATTTGAATAAAAACTTCAAATATATCATATCATTAGTGCGTAAATTGCATTAATGAAAAATCATACACTATAGTTGAATTTTTCATTAACAACATTAACTTGTACCTGTTGTGTTTTCTCCTTTTTAGCCATCTTTACTAATAGCTGTGTTGATAATTCAGGTAAAATCGTGTTTTGTAAAATATTGTGGATATTACGTGCACCAGAGCCTGCGTCATCACACATTTGAACTATCTTATCCAACACATCTGTTGAATATTCAAATTGCGCGTCATAATTATTTTGCATACGCACACCTACTCGAGCTAATTGTAGAGCTGTGATCTCATTAAGCATTTGTGTACTGAGTGGAATATAAGGTAGTACATTAATTCGCCCTAAAAACGCAGGTTTAAATACTTCTAATAGATCATCTTGTAATGCTTTTCTTAAACCTTTTGGCGAAGGTATTGTTTCTTCATCTGCGTAAAGGTTCATCGTGGTATTAGTACCTACATTTGATGTCATAATAATAATGGTATTTTTAAAATCAATATCGCGACCTTCACCATCTTTAATTGTACCTTTATCAAAAACTTGATAAAAAATATCTTGAACACCTGGATGTGCTTTTTCCATTTCATCAAGTAAAACAACACTATATGGTTTACGACGAACAGCTTCTGTTAATACGCCGCCCTCTCCATAGCCAACATACCCTGGAGGTGAACCCAATAATAAAGACACTTTGTGCTCTTCTTTATATTCAGACATATTAATCACAGTGACATTTTCTTCACTACCATAAATATTTTCAGCTAATGTCAAAGCAGTTTCGGTTTTACCCACACCGCTTGGACCTGCAAGCATAAATACGCCGATTGGCCGGTTTTCATCACCTAACTGAGCCCGTGATGTTTGTACTGTTTTTGCGATTTGCGCGATAGCATCTGATTGACCAATGACTCGCTTTTCCATATTTTCTTGTAACGATAAAATGGTATTAATTTCATCTTCTTGCATTTTACCGACAGGTATACCTGTCCAATCTGAGATTATTTCAGCAATGACTTGTTCATCTACTTGCCAATGCACCATAGGTGTTTCAGCTTCATTTAACTGAGATTTGCATTCGTGTAATCTATTTAATAACCCTTCAGTATCTTCATTTTCTTTTGTGTAAAGTGTATTAACTATTTGCGCGACTTCTTTAACTAAACTTAATTCAAGTTGCCATTGAGTGTTTAATGGCACTAAATCTTGTTGCGCTTGTAATAGTTCATTAGATAATTCATTTACTTGAAATTTATGGTCGGTACCAATTGTTTGCTCACGTGTTAATACAGCGATTTGTGTTTCTAATTGCTGTATTTTACGTTGTAATTGTTCGACATTTCCTGGAGTTGCAGCTTGACTCATTGCTACTCGTGCACACGCAGTATCTAACAAACCGACTGCTTTATCTGGCAATTGACGGCCATTGATATAGCGATGAGATAATGCAACTGATGATTGTAAAGCTTGATCTGATATTGAAACTTTATGATGGTTTTCCATAACAGGCAACAAACCACGCATCATTACAACAGCTTGATCCTCTGTAGGCTCTTCAACTTTGACAACTTGGAAACGTCTTGCAAGAGCAGCATCTTTTTCAAAGAATTTTTTATATTCAGCCCATGTAGTGGCAGCGATTGTTCTTAACTCTCCACGCGCAAGTGCCGGTTTTAATAGGTTTGCAGCATCATTTTGTCCAGCTTGCCCGCCACTACCTATCATGGTGTGTGCTTCATCGATAAATAAAATGATAGGTGAAGCAGCATTTTTAACTTCATTAATTAATGATTTTAAACGGTTTTCAAATTCTCCTTTCATTCCCGCACCCGCTTGTAATAGTGCTAAGTCTAAAACGTGAATTGTGACATCTTTTAAAGAATCCGGTACATCTTTATGCGCTATTTTCAACGCTAAACCTTCAACTACCGCCGTTTTACCAACACCGGCTTCACCGGTCAAAATTGGGTTATTTTGACGGCGACGCGTTAAAATGTCGATCATTTGACGGATTTCATTGTCACGTCCCAGTATTGGATCTATCTTTCCAGCAAGGGCTTGTTCGGTTAGGTTTTGTGTAAATTGATCTAAGCTAGGTGTTTTACTTGGTGATGACTTGGTGTCTTGGGCAATACCGCTGCCAAGTTGAGCATTATTAACTTCATTTGTTTTATTAACAAGTTCTGGCCAGGCATGTAATAACTGCGCGGGTACAATTTTCTCTAATTGTCTTACTTTTCTGATCACTAAGCTTGATAAAGTATCATCACTTAATAATGTATAAAGTAGATATGCTGAACGGATTTGAATATCATTAAATTCAATACTCGTATTTAGCCAAGTTTGACGTAACCAATTCACAATATGAGGTGACAAACTCGGTGCAGCGCTGTTTCCCGTTTTTTGTAACTCTAATGATTTCAATAACTCATCAACTAAAGCATCTTTATCAATAGAAAAGCTAGCTAAAATTAAACGAATATCATCAGCTTCTTTTTCAAGTAATGATAATAACCAATGCTCAACTTCTACAGTAAATTGGCTTCTTGAATGACAAATACTTGCAGCCCCTTCTAGTGACTTTTTAACTACAGGGTTGAGCTTATCAACAAGTTTACTTAAAGACATGGATGACATTTTATTAATCCTTTATTTTTATTCATTATCAATTTAAAGATAAAATACAAGGCGATGATTTAGATCCTGATCGCCCAGTTAATTGGCAGCCTAAACCCAACGGCATAGACTTATGAGATAATTTTGCTTTTGTGATCTTACTATCCGCTAGCTTTAGCAGTAATGTGTAATCAATATTTTGTGGTAAATATGCTTTTATAAATAATTGTGCTGCTTCACTTCGTTTACCATTAGGTAACAAGGATTGGGTATCTGAATCTTTTTTAGGTGTGAGTAATATTTTAATATTAGAATTAATATCCCACACACGACTACCACAGCTAGCACCAACACCTAACCGTGCATGTTGCCCTTCAGGCTCACTCTGGCTACCAAGACGGGTTTGTTCAGATTCATTTAAATACATCCATTTGCCTTGAAATTGCTCAATCAACACATCACAACTAGTGATATCAGTTAAAATATTTTGTAAACCTTCTACACTGCGATTTTTATGATTAAAGATCCCACTATAATAAATTTTTTGTTTACTTTTTCCGCCCGCAATATGACTTAAAGTTTGCGTAAAAGGGTCAAGCTTAAATTCTTCATTGCTTTGTAAATTAATGCCAAATTGGTATTTTTCCCATGCACGGTAAAATAAAGAGATTAACCTATGATTAAATAAATCATAAAAATCTCGCATACCAGTATCTTTAGACTTTATTCTTTGAAGTACTAATTCACTATAATGCTGAGGTAATACGCCATTTGGGCCAGTTAAGCCCATAAAAGACAAAGTCATTTCAACGCTACAATGCGCATTGTTTGCATAACTAGATTTTTTGATATCACTGATCGGGTGTCCCGGAAAACCCAAGTGTTGAACAGATTTAAATCTGATCAATTCATTATCTGGTAAAGCATCATGACCTACTTTATGAAACTGCTCATCACCTAACGTTAATTGTTTTTGAATTAGATAAACGGCTTTATAAAAATCAGCATCACTATGATCTTCAATGAGGGCATTGATACTCATAGCAACGGCCTTAAACCTGTACGACTTGGCCAAGTATGATAAATTTCATCATGCCCTTTAAATTGCACAACTACTTGAGTAAAGCTGTTAATTGCAGCAAACTGAGCAAAAAATCTATCTAATATCAAAGTAAAGAAAAACACACCACTGCCTGAATAATCATCTCCTGAGAATGTAATTAGAACTTCACTTCCACTGCAAAAACTAATGCGACCATTTTGATTGATCCGAGATACAGCAGGTTTGATCTGGACTTGGTGAATATTGCTGATCATAGATTTATTTTCTGGCGCATTTTTAAAATCGTATAGGAATAGCAATTGTTTTAGTTTGTTAGCTGCATCGTCAGAAGTGAAATAGTCTAAATTAATGTGACTAATTAACTGCCAACGCGTAGCGTCTTTAAATTCTGCGCGAACTGGCTTAGTGGGTGCAACTAAACATTTAATATTTTTTATAATATCAGCACGATTTGGATTAAACATTTTAGGTTCACCCGTACCAAAAGGCAGATGTGCTGGTAAATTACGATTACTACACATCGCTTTTATACTGAGTAACCATGTACCATAACTGTCTGACACATCAAAACCTTTAAAGGTGTGGTCAATCAATGAAAGATACGTCTCCAGCCCTTGCTCTGCGTAACCCCCTGCCCAATTACTTGTTTCGCGTCTAATGTTCCAAAACATTTTTTTCTGCGCACTATAAGCTGGATGTGCTTCACCATAAAATGGTTGCACAGGAATTTTATTGTCTTTTGGATCAAACGCTGTCACTTGTTGAATATTTATGATTTCAGATACTTCTGAATCTAAATATCGCGGGCATAACTTATATTCATATAAAGAAGGCTCTATTCGAACTGGCTCTAACTCATGTTCGAATAAGTTAACTATTGGCGTACATCCTAATAAAAAATGGCTTTTAGTAACTTGCTTTTCTAAATCTTCTGAGGCTTCGTCTAAATATAAATAAAGATCAATTTTATCCTCAAAATGCGTCCATTTGTTTTTAAGATCTTCAATATCAAAAAATAAAAACTTCTCTGGTAATATAAACTTTTCAACTAGATAGCGATAACCTGATAAAGTTTTAATACTATAAGGCACTACTTTTTCTTCATTTTCAAAGCCAACTGACTGTAGATGTCGTGGTTGAAGATACACAGCTTTTGATATATCACCTCTTTTAGCGATAGACATACCAATACAGTGCTTAAATAATAGTTCATATAAAGCGTATGTTTGATGTGGTTGTCCGTTGATATAAAATCTTAATTTATCAATGCCAATTGTACTAATATCAACTTCATCGTATTCACATTCAATTGATATTTTAATAACTGCTTTTGCTGTTTTTTTCCAAGTTGCTTTTGGTGCTAAAAATGGCGCATTGTTAAACTTAGCTTCGGTTATATTTAGTGGCCAAAGCTGTGTATCGTAACAGGTTTGAAAATGACATGGTTTCATACCATCAACAATTGTCTCTATTTTGCTGCCTTTTGGTAAGTTAACACCCGTTGTTGAAACACTTTGAGTTTCTAACTGTATGACAGACATAGAAGGAATTGGTGCCTGATAATCAGGGTATAATTGACCTAATAATGCATCTGTTAATTCAGGAAAACTATCATCTAGTTTTTGACGGATCTGAGCTGTTAATAATGAAAACCCTTCAATTAATCTTGAAACATGTGGATCTTCAATATTTTCATCACTGAGTTTAAGCCTTCCAGCAAGTTTAGGATATTCAGTCGCAAAATTAGATCCCATATGTCTAATAAAAGCTAATTCGCGATTATAATATTTTAATAAGTCGTCATTCATTCAATTTTCTCTTTTACAACCATGCCTAAATGTACTGGTTCAACTTCTGAGTTAAATGTAATGTACTGCGGTTCGGGCTCGGCATATAACAAAGCATTTATTCTGATCCGTAATGTTTGATCTACTTCTTGCTCATCTTCGATAATAAAAACTTCGACTTCGATGAATCTGGGTTCAAACATTTTGATTGTTTTAGCAACTTGCTCACATAAAATTTGACGACCTTCACTACTACCCACTGCAATACTTGAAAAATCAGGCAGTCCGTAACTTAATACGGACTTATTTAATTCTTCGAAAGATGCAGGCCAAACGTGCCATTGCATTTTAGTATTGAGTAAGTTTTCAAGGTCGCGGCAAACATTACTTCTTAATTGTTTTAAATTTATGCCTCTGATCGCCTCTTTTGGATCTGGATTTAATGGATCATCGTCGATTAATTTATCCAATACAGAAGACTGAATTTCAGGTGAAACAAATTGACTCAAGTTATGCTGTCTCTAAAGCTTTAGCTTCAATTTTTTTAATATCGTGTAAATTGACTGCTTGGTCGTTCACTAACCACATTTTTAAGCCACTACCTAACACTAAATTATCAGTTTTTTGTTGCCAATCAGTTGCTTTACCAACCTTGTCATGCTCAAGTTTACTGTCTACATAAATCAATGGGATGTGTGCTTCACCTGATGGCCCATTCTTTATTTCTAAATTAACGCGACACCAAATATTCTCAAGTAATGACGTTGCCGGTTTAAAATCAATAAACTCAATATCTGCCATTTGAACGATGTAATATTTACCATTTGTTCCAAACACTTCAATAAAACCAGCTAAGCTATCATCTAAATCTCTTAACTCTGTTACGCCTTCGCCATTGACTTCATGGTTAGTTTTACTTCTAGCAGATTCAAGGGCAACTGCTGCTGCGTCAATACTTTGTTCGTCACCTGTATTTATTTCTAATCTTAATTTTATGAAAGCTGAAATCTCTTCATTAGGTTGGCAAAAAATTTCTGGAGTGGCTTTGCCTTCGTAAAAGTCAAGACGTGTTTGTTGTGCACGGATCAACTGTCTTAAATTTGTTGCACCTAACAAGCTTTCAGGGTGGCTCTGTACTATCATGTTTAATTGTTTATCTGCACGCTCTAATTCATTATTAATGCACAATAGTTCTATGAAAGTACTTCGGTACTCCATATTTGTTGGGTCATCTCTTAAATAAGCTTCCACCACAGAAATCGCTTCTGATAGACTGCCTTGTTGGTATAGCTCTATTATTTTTTTCACGCTTTAATCCTTTAATTAATTTCTTGGGGCTAGTTCAGTCACTAGTTTTATTGTTGATATCATTTGGTCTAATTGAAAATGCGGCTGCAATTGTATTATCGAGTAATAATGCCCAGGCTTACCAGGGATTGCTTTTACTTTAATATTGGCACTTCTAAGTGGTGCCCGACTATTAATTTCATCAGATGCAGATTCTGTGGCTGTTGTATATTGATTTAACCAGTTATTAATTTCACGCTGACAAGCATCAGCTGTTTGAAAGCTACCAATTTTTTCTCTACCCAGTAGCTTTATGTAATGAGCAAATCGAGACACACACAACACGTATTGCAACATGGAAGACAGCTTCGCGTTTACATTGGCAGATTTTGAATCATAATTCGTAGCTTGTTGTGCGGAAGAGTTACTAAAAAACACTAAATGATCTGTATGCTTTATTGCAGACAAGGGAATAAAACCATTATCTGATAATTCTTTTTCTAATCTATCGCCAACTTGTAAGTTGATAGAAGGTTTATTGTTAGTATGATATTTTTCAGTTTCATAACGGCTGATAGGTAAGTCACATACCACACCTTTATCTTTTCGTGCAGCATTCATGCCTCTGATTTGTCCAAACCAACCAGACTCACAAAAAGCGCGAATTACAATGCCTGAAAAAGCAAATGCTGCATTGCCCCATAAACAATCTGTTTCTGGGTTATTAATTTTTTCCTTAAATTTAAATGCTTGTTGTCTGGTACCATCGTCTAAATAAGGCGATCTTAATAAGATATTTGGTAATGTAAAACCAAGAAATCGAGACTCTTCCATATTTCTCAATGCACGCCATTGTGTATATTCGACTTGTTCAAAATGCGATGTTATATCCAATGTATTACTAAGGTTTGCGTAATGATCAACCCCAAAAAAATGTGGTGATAATGAAGTAATAAAAGGTGAAAAAGATGCTGATGCAATTCTTGCAATCATTTTTAAAGTTTCAATATCGTGATTGTTATATATTTGATTTGAATTGGACCCGATTTGGTAATTACCAATTATAATACCAAATGGCTCACCACCAGATGTATCGTATTCATTACTGTAAACGAGTCTATAAAACTCACTCTGGTCGAATTCTATTGCACGGCTTAAGTCTTTACTCAAAGCAGTCCAGCTGCAATTAAGTACCTTTACTTTTACTTTTTTATTTTTATCTAAACTGTATTTTTGTTCTGTTGTGTATAGTAAGCCACGCCAAGCAGATTCTAATGCTTGAAATTCATCATGATGAATTACTTTATTTATTTGACGTTCAATTGCGCTATCTAATTCTATAATTGCTTTTAGTAATAGTGCTTTTACACTTTCTTTATTATATGTTTCATTATTATAAGCGCCGTTTTCAAGCCAAATTAACAGCGATTTAAATTCATTCTTTTCACGTAGGAAGCGATCAAATAGTCTTTTATTCGATATATTCTTTGACTCTTTATTGTATGCCTCTTTTGCCACTGCAGGATTTTGAGTAAATTCAAAAATTTCAGCATCTACAAATAACGGCGCTTCTAACGTCATTAACATCATTCCTTGATAACGCCATAACTTAGAATTATGGCGTTCATTATTAATTAACCAATTTCAGGTATCTTTGCAACTAAACGTAAAGATGTGGTTAATTCTTCCATTTGTAACCAAGGTTTTAACCAAGCAACAGCATTATAACTACCCGGTGAACCTGGAATTTCTTTCACTTGTATTTTGGCATCAGCTAATGGAAATCTTGCACGACTTTCTTGGCCTGCACCTTCAGTAGAATTAATGTAAGACTGGATCCAAGTATTTAACCAACGCTCAATATCATTGACTTCCATGAAGCTACCAATTTTATCTCGCGCCATTACTTTCAAGAAATGTGCAAAACGCGAAGTTGCCATAATGTATGGTAAGCGAGCAGAAATAGCCGCATTAGCAGTCGCGTCATGATTACTATATTGTTTTGGTTTTTGACACGATTGCGAACCAAAAAATACCGCATAATCTGTATTTTTATAATGACAAAGTGGTAAGAAACCTAATTTGCTCAGTTCCGCTTCTCTTCTATCGGTAATACCCACTTCAGTAGGACACATTAAATCAGGGTCACCATCATCACTTGTAAAAACGTGTGCAGGTAATCCTTCAACTTTACCACCCCCTTCTGTACCACGGATCGCAGTACAAAAACCTGACTCAGAGAAAGCTTTAGTCATATTAGCAGCCATTACATATGAAGAATTCATCCAACAGTATTCTGAATTATCGGTACTTTTTGAACGAACACCCGCTGAATCTAATTCAAACTCTTCAAAGACAAACTCTTCTATTGAGGTTGTTGCTTGGCCATATGGTAAACGTGCAAGTACTCTTGGCATAGTGAGTGTCACGAAACGAGAATCATCACTTTCTCTAAAAGAACGCCATTTAGTATATTCTAGTGATTCAAAAACTTTTTCTAAATCTCTTGGTTTGCTTAACTCATCCCATTTGTCAAAACCAAATTGAGATGGCGAAGCTGCTGATATAAATGGACAAAATCCTGCTGCCGCGACATTTGACATAAGAGATAAAGTTTCAATATCTGCTGGATGATTTGAGAACTCATAATCACCTACGATTGCACCATAAGGTTCACCACCTGGTGTACCAAATTCTGATTCATAGATTTTCTTAAATACTTGGCTTTGATCAAACTCAACCGCTTTACTTAAATCTTTGTGCAATTCTTTTTTAGATAAGCTTAGAACACGTATTTTTAATGTGCTGTTGGTATCAGAATTTGAAACTAAATGGTTTAAACCGCGCCAGCTTCCTTCTAATTTTTGAAATTCTTCTTGGTGGATAACGGCATTTAATTGTGTTGAAATTGTTTCATCAATCAGTTTAATTGCATCATTAAAAGTTTCTGTTAAATTTTTATTCCACTTTACAGTCCCTTTCATGGCTTCTTCAGTCAATGACTTGATCAGCTCTTGCGCACGTGATGACTCTGTTTGCTTCGTTGCACCAATTACTTGGTCTAAGATAGAATGGTTTTGTTCTTGAATTTCTGCTGGTTGTTCAGCTACTAATGTTTCCGTACTCACGCCTTTTCTCCTTCTAAATCTAACTCACCTGCAAGTTGCTCTAAATTAGTTGTATTACTTAATACATCTTCTAGAATGTTTTCTAGTTCTTCTGAACGATCTACTTTTGTCATTAAATCTCTTAATTTGTTACGCGTTTCCATTAACTTCTTAAGTGGATCGATTTGATTAACTAATGCAGCAGGTTCAAAATCTGACATTGAATTGAATTTTAAATTAACTTCCATTTTTGTATCGTTATTTTCAAGCGTATTGTCAACTTTAAGATCCAAAGTTGGACTCATACGATTAAGTACATCATTGAAACTGTCTCTATCAATTTGTACAAAACGACGATCTTTGAGCGATTTTAATGCTTCTGTATTATGACCGGCAAAGTCACCAACAACACCAACTACGAAAGGTAGTTCTTTTTTTACAACAGCACCTTCAGCTTCAATATCATAGGTGATATGTACTCTTGGTTTTCTTACTTTTCTTAGTTTGTCATGAATGCTCATTTTGAACTCCCTTCCATTAGCTTAATTAGTTAAAAAGACTTTAATCGTTATTTTTTTGTATACCTGATAACTTGAAAAAACCATTTCTAGCATCGTTGTCGGTAATTAGTTCTTGCAATAATTCTGGTAAAGTTAATTCACTCCAACGTATTACTTGCTCTATGGCATAAGACATTGGCGAGTGCGGTTCGGTTTTTTTAAAATATTCTGCGATGTCACTTAAATTCTCAATCGCACTTTCTCTTGAAAAAATCTGATTTAAAGCTGCTTGACTAATGACTGATTGGCCAGCAGTTTCTAATTGATCAGGATCTTCAGTGCTGTGTTGTAGTTCTTCTGCTGTAGTTTGTTTATCGAGTACATCTGAAGCTAATTGCTGAACTGCAACTAATGCAGATTGCAACTCTTTGCTGATATAAGTTGTCGGTTGTGGCTCTCCGCCCATAGCCGAGTCCATTGCAGCAGATAAAATAGAAAAAGATTCTATGCATTGTTCTATGTCATCTTTTAAATCAACATAAAAACTTGCTGGCGTTTCTTTAAACGCTGTCATTATCTTTTCTAACGGTATAACACCACTGTCAAATTTATTTTGTTGTTTCTCATCTTCTAATCTATCAACAATGAGTGCTTGATTATATTCCCAAATAGAAAATTGACCTTCACTTGAATCAGCCGTAATAAAAAGTGACTTAATGGGCATGATCAGTGAGCCTTCGCTTTCAATTCCGTTTAAACCTATCAGAGGTGAGATACGATCATTAAGATCACCATCGTCCGGCGTTGGATATAAATCATTCCAATATAGGGCAATAAATTCATTGGCAAGTTTAAAACCGTAATTAAGCCCTTTGAAACCGTGAAAACGACATAATGCTTCAATGTACCAAGCTACAAATTCTAAATCTTTACAATCATTAATCAAAAATTCAGGGGTTTTATCTAAAATAGGCTTCCATTCATTGATGATAGATAACAAAGGCTCTTCATCAATCAGTGCATTTCGCTCACTTGCTCTGGCTGAATTTCTCACATCTTTTAAAAAGTAGTAATTTGATGTAGGTGAGACATCTGTTCTTGGATCGACCCCAGTAATTGCATCATTTGAAATCGGATCTAGCAGTGTGTCGAGAGGCTGTAAAATCATGTAAGACTATCTTCCGTGTCATTCTAAATTCATGTTTATAAACAAATTGCAATTATTTATACCAACATGTTTCCTGCCTGTTACAGGTACAAAGTAAGTTTGTATCATAATAGATACAAGATTACTTTGTAAACATTTATTTTATTTATCTAAATAATGGAATGGTCACATCACAAGATTCAGCACCAGAATTATTATTATCAATATTTGCTTTAACGAGAATGTATGTCACGTTATCACGGGCATCTCGAACTAAAGCCGCATGCATTAATGCAAGACCAACATCAATAATTGTTCCATTTTTTGCTGTTGCTTCTATTTCTTCGTTACTCACTTCTTTATTTAAACCATCTGAGCATAATAAAAATATATCATTAGGTAAAAGTGCACCGGATATATAATCAACTTCAACTTCCTCATCTACACCCACTGCACGAGTGATAACATTAGCTAAAGGATGTGACTCAGCCTCAGAAGAATCAAGTACGCCTTCATCAACCATATCATTAACTTGACTATGATCTTTTGTGATCTGACTCAGTATATCTGCTCTTTGTAAATATCCTCGACTATCGCCTACCCAAAAGAAATGAAATTGATTGTTATATATCCATAAAACAACAACAGTACTACCAGCTACTTTGCCAGAGAAATGTGAATCGATCATGTTTTGTAATTGGTTATTAGCGTGCTTTATAACATCAATAATCACTTGTTTACTGATTGCATTTGCAGGTAATTTTAATAATTGATTTTCAATGGTATCAACCACCAACTGACTTGCTACATCACCAGCAGCATGTCCTCCCATACCGTCGGCAACCACCCATAAATTTAACTGAGGTAATTCTAATAAGGCATCCTCATTAAGTACCCTGACCGTTCCACGATGTGTCTGAGCATGGCTTGATAAATACATTTAAGAGTCCTTTTCTACTTGCTTTATATACTGCCATTTCCTTTGCTGCCATTTACCATCAAGCATTGATGAAAATTGACCTACTTTGGGTAAACCTGGTGCAACGATGACACAAGGCTCTACTAGATCTGAGCCTTGTGTCCACCAAAGACTATACATACCAAATTGGTTTTTATATTGTTGGTCTAATAAATCTAAAGCATCAAAAGCATGTTTACCTTGAATGATAATTGAATCATTTTTATCATCAGAAGATTTAATACATTTAAAATTAAGATTGTTGTCTTTAATATCTTTATGTTGTGTTTTTAAGTCTTGGTACCAGGTCTGGATCAAAAAATCATCTTCTAAACTTTGAAGAATTTTGTCCTCAAATAAATTAGCCCAAATTTTATTTTGCCAAGCAGCAACCGGTGTTGCGTTAGTAGTGGCCAAAATCGAAAAAGGATAATGACGTCCAACTTGATCAACACTTGGAATTAAAGTGCCATGTACAGCTGAGTCACATAACAAGCCCCCTGATAATGAGAAGTGCCATATCGGGCTTGTCAAATAGGTGTCTAACCAATCATGAGACAGTTGCTCTTTGCTTACAGCTACAACACTTTGTAGCCATTCATTCCAAATTTCAAAAAAGCTTTCGTCAAAAGTGTTTTGTATAAAATCACCTTTAGTCGGTATTTTGCCACAATAACCAATATCAAAAGCTAAAGTCGGTCTGGACATGAGAACTCCTCTAGCTTACTCGCCCAAAAAGGATTAAATACGCTGTTTGGTAACAATAAAACCTCGGCTTTGTGACCGTTGAGGGTGATTTTCAACTTACTATCATTTTTAGTTTCAGGACGTCTAGTGGTAAGTTCGTCTAATAATCTAAAGAATGACCATGTGCCCGCGTATTTTATATTCATTGAACGACCTCCTTTTGGTGGTGTAAAAACAATACGTGTTTCATTGTTTTCTGAAGTACCAGGCCAAAAGAATTGTTTTGCTCGTGGTGGGCCATGACGATAATTAAGCTCTTGTCCATCAAGTCTTAACATAAGATGATTAATTCGATCATCTAATGATTCTGCCATGAGATTAAATTCAATTTTTGGAGATTTACCACCTTGATCAAAAAATGCATTTTGAATCTTGTGAGCCTTTTCAAACATAGCCAAAACATCTTGATTAATGCCAATATCATGCGTAAATCTCCACGGAGATTTGCTAGTATCAACATGTGCCTTTAAGTAGCTATTAAAAAATTTATCTAATGTACCGTTTTGTCCAAAGAATCGACCAAAATCTTTTAAGCTAACTTCACGTTTAGTATTTTTCTTAAATGGATAACGACCAGCTAAAGCACTTCGATACTCAGATACAACTTGGCTTTTCCAGATACCATCTAACCTTTGCCTTTCATTATTTTTAGTAATTTGACTTGTTTGTGCTGCAATGCCGGAAATCCAAGTTGAGAATGGATAAGGTAATGCCTCACTTTCAGATCTCAGTTGTTGACTTAATTTTTTAAAACTACCTAGGTTACGTGGTAAACGTTCGCCCGGCTGTAAATATGCAATTTTATCTAAATACCGGTTAATAGAGCGTAATGTTTGCTGTGTGCTATCAATATCTTGTATTTTAAACTCTAATACTTCTGCAAATGCTTGCTCGACTTCTTTACCAGGCATATTAATTTCTACATCTAATTTCTTCTTAGGTAAAAGCCTGTCTAAACGAGATTTTTTTTGTCTGAATAACTCTTCTGATGCGCTTTTCGCAATTTCACCAGCCGCCTTTTGATTTTTTGATAAAGGCAACTTAGTTAAATTTACATTTTTTTGTACTTCATGAATGATATTTCTCAGAGGGACATCAGGACCTGATAAAGCTCTGGTGATTTCAGCACCGTTGGCTGCAGAGTAATAACTTTTTACAGTTAAGTCGCTTAAGAAGTCTTCCCAATAAAAGATATAATCTCTTATATATTTAGTTTCTAATTGACCCGTGATCCTTTGCTTTGTTTTAGAATCTAAATTATTTAAATCATCACCGTAAACCCAACTATCTTCGATTAAACGCGTAATAATTCTATTTTTTTCAATATTGAAAATGCCATGAAAACCATTATACGTAAATAAACCAGGGATCCCTTTAGTAAAATCACGATCACTTTGAAACATAAATGCAGTCAAACTTTCAGAGGTAAATAAATCAATTAACCTAAAGTCTGGGATACTGCTTTCAATAAAGTCACTTTTAAGCCTTTGATAAGCACGTTCTACAAGAGGTAAACTTGTTAGGGCTTCTCTAGATTGGATTATAATGTCGTTATCTAATTTTGGATTTCTAACCCCATAGTGTAATAAAGATGCAATATGCTGCTTTAACTGAGTTCTGGATTGCCCGTTTATTTCACCAGGCATCTTTCTATCAATATAAGAATCAAACCAAACAATTACATCATCTTCGATATAATACTGGGGATGATGAAGCATTAAATAGGTCTTTAACGTTTCATATAAATAACTTAGATGTGCAGAGTTTTGCTGCATTTCAGTTATTAGCGCCCCCATTAAATAAGGTTGGAGATATCCGTGCAGCGCTCGTTGATATGCCGTTTTTGCAGGCTGCTCTAATTTATCACCTTGAAATAAACCCATAGATTTAATTTCATCTTCTGAATAAGATTTTTCATATCCAACTGGTAAAGAACGGATCAAAGACAAAGAAGTCGTTAATTTAATAATCTCCGTATCTTCATTAAGACCGCCATCGGAGATTTCTTTGTATTTCACAACAGCTAATTTAGTTTGATCAATCAATTGGCTATTCCATGAAAAACTTTGCCACCAAAGCACACTTAAACTAACAATTGCACAAGTAGCTACCCCAAGAATACTGTTTCTTAAGATCCTATTTTGTTTATCATGAAAACGGTTTGTGGTTGCTAAGTTTTGCTCTGGGAATATGACACCTTCAAGTAAATGTCTAATAAAATAGCTTCGGCTATTGCCAGTGCTTTGTGCTTGTAAATTACGAGTGCCAATACCGATATGATTCGATAATTGATCTATTGGTGTGCCCTCTTGTGTAGAGCTTGTTAGATATAACCCTCTTAAGATTGGCGCTTCTTCGTATGCATTTTCTGAAAAAATTTCTTTCAAAAAATCATCCGCATAACTTTGTAATAATCTTAATTGTTTAGGAAATTCATAAATTATGGCTTTGCGGCTTGCTGATCTTTCATGTAATAAGCGTGTATTAACACGTGAATTTATATTTGCTAATAAGCCATGAAACTCTTTATTAAATAAATTGACACTGCTATTTTCATTCGTTAATTCAAGATCAAAAGTGACACCAAAAACTTGTTCGCACTCCTCATCAGACAAATCATCAAAAAATTCACTAAACCCAGCAACTAAGTCAGCTTTAGACAATAATACATATACAGGGAATTTCATCCCGAGTTGATTTTGTAACTCTTGAAGTCTTTGTTTTATTCCTCTAGCGGCAATATTTCGCTCTGTTTTAGTCTGATTTAATAGCTCTGATACACCCATACTGATAATCACGCCATTTATTGGACGTTTAGGGCGATGTTTTTTTAGGAGGCCAAGAAAACCTTGCCAAGCACGAGAATCTCTTCGGCTATGACTATCCTGTGTTGTATATCTGCCTGCGGTATCAATCAATACTGCTTGATCTGTGAACCACCAGTCACAATTTCTAGTACCAGCAACCCCTTGTATCATGTCGATACCCATTTTTTCTTTTAATGGATACTCTAAACCTGAATTATGTATTGTGCTTGTTTTACCAGAACCCGGTGGACCTATCATAATATACCAAGGTAATTGGTATACACTTTTTCCTTTCGACAGTTTAGTACTTTTCAATATATCAAGGGCTTGATGCATTCTTTTAGATAACAACTCGACTTCTTCTTGCCCTTCAGAGGCATCTGTCTTATGTGTATTATCCTCAGAACCATTAATTAAATGATCAACCATTTTATCGTTATTTTTTTTATCTTTCGCTTTTGAAATAAAATGAGACACTCCCCAACATAGCATGATGAAAAATAGTACAAAAAATCGTGTTGCAGGTGAACTTAGTGGTTCATAATCTGCGATTGCTATTAATGGACCTATAAACCAAATCAATAATGCAAGACAGGCAAATCCAAGAATAAGCATAAATATTTTTGATTTGATAAAGTTTAGTAGTTTTGCAAAAAACCCTTTCATTTTTATAAATTCCTTTTATTTAAGTAATATGTCAATTTCAATACGACGATTGATTGCTTTATTACTTTGTGAATCATTGGCAACTAAAGGCTCAGATTCACCTCGTCCTTCAGGCCAAATTCGGCCCTCAAGGTTGGCATTTTTAGCTAAATAATTACCAATAGAGGTCGCTCTCGCTAATGATAAATGCCAATTAGATGGGTATTTTGTTGTAAAAATAGGCGTGTCATCTGTATGACCAGAAATAAAGACCTTTCCCTTGGTACTTTCAATGGCACGGGCTATTTTTGCTAAGACAGGTTCAAAATCCTTACGCGCTGTTGTACTTCCTGAAGCAAATAATACGCCCGCACCTATTCTAATTCTTAAACGATCAGATAACTGCTCAACTTGTAGCAGTGCCATATTAATTTCTGTTTGCAGAATTTGTTGTAATTCAATAGCTTCATCACTACTTAAATTTTCAAGTGCTTGCTCTTTAGTTGCTTCCCAAGGTACTAAAGAATTAAGGTCTTTATAAATATCTGAAGAGTAATCATTAATTTTATAACTAAAAATCATGTAAATACTAGAAAGCAACACAGCACTGAGTAACAGTATCAGCCATATAGGAAATCCTTCTGTTAATTCGGTGCCTTTGGCTATTTTGTCTTGCCACTGAGGTGCTAAATCTTTTGTATAAGTTCTTTTCTTCGATTTTATCTTACGATAAGCTTGTTCTTTATAATCCTCAATTTTACTGTCACCGGCAGTATCCATTCGCATTTTGCCAACAAAACCTAAGGATAAACATAAGTACATCAGCTCTAGTAATTCAATTTTTTGTTCACCCTCATTTAAGAAGCTATCAAGCAATATAAAGAAGTGTTCGCCACCGTTTGTTTGCGTATGAAATGTTGATAACAGGCTGTTAGACGCCCAATGACTATTTTCACCCCAAGGTTGATTTAAAACAACCTCGTCTAAAAAACAGCATAAACAATACCTTGCATGTTCAATTAAACTCGGTAACACCCCTTTGAGCCTTAAAGATTGCTCATACAACTTAATGAGTTCGATAGATTGAACTTTAAGCGTTGTGACATCTTTATACTCTTTTGTAGCCTTCAATTGACAGCAAAGCGATAACACCATATCAGCACAGTCAACAATATCATTTTCAGTAATGGTTAAAATTGCGGCTTGTTTTGAGCCATGATTTATATTTTCATTTATCTGAGTTTGATCTTCATTTTTTTGTGCTTGAGAAGGGTCTTTTGGCTTTATTGTTGCTGCTGTATTTCGCTTCCCTGGCCTTGGTCTAACAACCGTTTTATCATTCACGTTTTTCTTCCTGATTGAATTTAACTTTGATTTATTGCCCAAAGCTCGACCATTAATTCAGGATAATTTCCAGAAAAATGTAAAGCTAATCCTCCACTAGATAATAAGTTATTCCATTGACTACTATTTTTATCTAATTGAAAATAATGATATCCCGCGTGATATGGGATTTCCCTTGGGGCAACAGGTAATGCAGATAATGAGATCCCAGGCAATTGATTATTCACCAGATCTCTGATTGTTTCGACTGTACCAATTTTAGTTTGTGCAGGAATGCGATTGCGAATTTCTTCACTAACAACATTCGCTTTCAATGCAAGAACAAATTGAGCACGATTTAAGATAGACTTATCATTTAAAACAGCAAAGTAAACACCATACTGACTTTTTTCTAATTTTAATTCAGTCGCAGTTTGCTCGAGCACTAAGCTTAAACTATTACTTAAGTTAGCAATACATTGATTAAAAACTAATGTTAAATCATCATGCTGATATTGTTCTAATGAAGCAGGTCTTAAGTTATCGCTACTAAAAGTAGACAGTTCACCCATTAAAGATAAAAAATCACGATAAAGCAGTTCTGGATGCAGACCAATATTATGGGTGTAATGTGTTAATAATGGCTGATATTTATTTAACAGCTGGAGCATTAAAAAATCAGCTATGCCACTGGATGCTACATTTGATTTATTCATGCGTACAGCGATTGCTTCGGCTCTGTGATTAATCATAGCAGCGACTTGTTTAATAATATTAATTAAATATTTACTTGCGCTAACATACATTAAAGGCGGTATGAACTTGTCATCTAGAATCACTAAGCCATCTTTAGTAATTTGGCTGACTTTAGCAATAGCTAAGCTGACATATCCAGATCTATCATCACTTTCAAAATGTATTTTGTAGTTAATTTTTGCTACTTGAAGCATTTCTTGCGCATCATTACCAACACTGGTATCGATTACGTTATGATCTGCATATTTATAGCGAGTTATTGCTAGATCCGTATCATCTGAGATATTAACGCCATTGGCTTTGTTATTCGGGATCGATAAATAAATAATCTCGTTTTCTTTGCCAAATACAACATCAACACTACTAGGTATCATATCAGGATTTGGAATATTAAATGGTGTACCGTCAGGAAAAGTGCCTTTACAACTAGTTACTGAAATTTGTCCTAACTTTAAACTAGACTCATCTATAGATATTGATTCTAATCCCCAATTAAGGGGATGTTTAACTTGTTTTATACTAGATTGAAAATGTCTATCTTGTTGTTGAAAATGTTGTGGTCTTAAAAACATTCCCTCAGTCCATGCCACAGGGCTAAAATCACTCATGATATCCTTACCAAACTTCTATTAAATTATGTTGTTTTTTTCATTCATATAAATCGCCAACTTTTCAATGTTGACAGAAATATCATCGTAATACCTTGGATCTACTTCAATTACAGCACGCCATTTTGCGCCATCGATATTGCGATAAGCCACAATGACACCCACATAGCGGGTATTTTTATTCAAAACCATTTTGTAAGTTTTCAATTCTAATGGCTGTAATTCTAATTCATCACGTTTTATGAGGTCAGGTCCTAGCACTTTGTCTGGGTCTTCATACAAAGTAAAAAAATCTTGAGTATCAAAAATTGTTCTAGACGTTAATTCAAAAACTTTAGCAACGACTGGAGATGGTCTGCCGTTAAAATTAGGATTCACATCTTTTGCAACATTGAATTCTAAATCAGTAGAGGGTGGTACAATTGCATTGATAGTAGTACAAGCATTTAATGCCACTACGGCAGTTAAACAACTTACTAGTTTAAATAATTTTTTCATCTTATTATTCCTAATTTAAGCTAGTGACTTTATTTTTTTATCATACGCTGCAACAAAGTCATCGTGCCATACTTGAGATTGTTGTTTATTAAGACAATGCTTTATATCAGCGTGCAGTAAACTATATAATTTCCAGTATTTTGCTGGTTTTTGATTTGGTATCATTTTTTCTAAAACATTCTGACCATCAAAATCTCTTTGTGCAATATGTTCAGGGTCTAACTGCTTTAAAAGCCCTTCTACTGCGCCTTGCGTGCCATTAATTAAACTTTTCTCATGGTTTTGAGTATCATTGAATGCTTCAGTTATGGCTGATTTTGCAGATAAAAAGCTGCTACTACGGCGTAAAAACAAGTTTTGCATAACATCATCGATAGATGCTGAAAACTTAAGTGGATTATTTTCTGTTTGTTGGAATGTTGTTTGATTAATCCTAAAATCATTCTTAATTTCAGCTCGTTGACGCAAGGTTTTCATTACCCCCGCTAACAGTAAATTTAAACTTTCACCTAGTTCAAACATCATTTCACTGGTTAAATCTTTTTCAATATTGTTTTGACAACCGATGCCATTTAAAAAGGATTTTAATAAATCATAATTATCACCTGAAGTTAGGCTGCCTACTTTTTCATGCTCATTAGTCTGCTTACGCTCAATAGGCGCATTTATAGAAATGTCACTTTTTGCAGGAGAAGACGCAACTTCATGGCTTACTTGTTGCAAATCTACATCAGAGGATAAACGTTCTGTGGTATTTGGGTCTTTTATTAAGCCAAAATCCCATTCTTCAGGAATAGATGCATTTGGTACTGAAAAATCATCATTTATCTGACCGTCAAATTTTGGTGTTTGTGTTTTGTTAGTCTGCTGAAAATCATTATTCGTTTTAATAGATAGCATAGTATCTATTTCATGTGCCACAGGTGGGATGTTCGGGGTATTATCTACTTTAGTTTTTACATGCTCTATGCTGATTACTTTGACTTCATAATCACCAAATGTGAGTAAATCATCTGTTTTAAGTCTATGACTTGTACCTTGCCCTAATGCTTCAACACTTCTATTAATATACAAACCATTAGTTGATGTGTCATGGATATAAAAGTCACCATCTTTATTTTCAATTTTGGCATGACAACCTGATACAACTTTTTCTGGATCTGGTAAGTACCAATCATTTTTTTCAGCACGACCAAGGGTTGCAGAACCTGTAAATTTCTTTTTGCACACTTGCTCAGGAGATAACCTGTGATAACTGACAATTTCTAACTCTAATTCCATGAGGTTTAGTAACATCCTTTAATTTGTACCTAAAATCCGAGAGTAGAATAAAAAAACAATTGACCGTTGTCAATATTTTAGAGACATGTTAATAATAAAAATAAGAAATAAATTTAATTTGAAATTTCATGTTAGATTTATTTAATTAGCCATATTATTAAAGGACCTAGTAGCACTTATGGATAATGAAAATTCAACTCAAAACATTGATAATCAAGATAAAACTCGTGTAGCCGGTATCAAACAAAATTCTCAAACTAGTACTAACGACCTAACTGGTACTAAACTGAACAATCGCTATTTGATTGAAGAAAAAATAGGTAGCGGTGGCATGAGTGATGTTTACAAAGCCACTGATCTTTATCTTGAAAAAGCTGATGTTGAAGATCCCATAGTTGCTATTAAAGTGTTGCAATCAGGAATTAATGACGTATCTGAAGCAACGCAATTACTAATAAAAGAGGCAAAAAAAACGCAATCCTTATCACATTCAAATATTATTAGCGTTTTCGATGTGAGTTTTGACGGTAAGTATCATTATATTGTGATGGAATGGCTTGATGGTGAACCACTAGATGAAATTATTAACCGTGCAAAACCAATGGGCTTGCCATACAAAGGTATTAAAAAAATTGTTGGTCAAATCGCAGATGCATTAAGTTATGCACACAAGTCAGGTATTGTTCATACAGATTTAAAGCCCGCTAATATCATGTTAACGAGAGATGGCTTAATTAAAGTGTTTGATTTTGGCGTAGCTCAAGCATTACAAAAACAAAAAGATGCTTACGCACTCGATCAAAGTGTGACAAATTCTGATGTATCAGGATTTACACCTGCTTACGCCAGTAAAGAACAATTAAATTGTGAAGTTTCAAGTCCGAGTGATGATTTATATTCTTACGCTTGTATTATATATGAGTTGTTAACATCTAAACATCCTTATGACCGAAAAGCTGCTAATGACCCATCATTGGAGCAATTTGCCTTAAAGAAGCCAAGTAACTTAAGTTTTATCTCTTGGCTTTCGTTAAAAGCAGCCCTCGCATTAAATAAAAAAGACAGAATAGAAAATGTAAAGCAATTACATTCAGGTTTAAATCGTAACTTATTACCGAAAGTAACAGCCATCGCAGCGAGTATTGCTCTAATGTGCGGTGTATCTTATATTTACTTAGAGCAAAATAAATCAATTGAATCACTACAAGTTAAACTGGCTGAACAATCAAAAAATTATTCAGATTTAATGTCATTTAGTAAAATTTCTTCATCACAGTTATTAGCACAATATGATTCTTTTCCAGAAGACAAGCTTATTGCTAGAGAAGCATTAATGCGACAACATCAACATAGTATTATTGAAATTTATGAAACAAAGATCCGAAATGTAGGCAAAGATGCAAATAACAAATACAAAAACTACGATGAAATAAATGACATCTTATTAGATGCTTTTAAATATTACCCAGATTCCATGAGATTAGCACAAATTAAACAAGCAGAAGAAACTAGCAAAAAATCTATCATAGTTGCACTATCCGATAGGCTTGAATTGCTTTTATCTCAAGGTCGTTATCATGAAACGCAGAATAACAATATCGCACAACTAATTAATGACTTAGCATTTTTAGATGATGATTATACTTTTGTCCCTACTGAAACTTCTTACCTTTTATTTGAGACAAACTTTAATGATGCAGTTACTAAACACCATGTATCTGAAATTGATAAATTAATAGATGTTGCTAATCTTACTCTGACAAATTATGAAGGAGCCCAACCTTTATTATCATTTGCACGAGACATGAAAACTTCCGTAAAAGTACTCGCCCAGTATAATTTAGATTTAGCAAAAAATGTAAACACGCCCTATCCTTCAACTGCAGCTGAAGTTTTTTATTTGAAAACTTTTGAAAATTTTAAAACTGAAGTGTTAACTGCAAAAGATCATTACCAGTTGCAAAAGATTGACGACAATATTCAAGCAATCACTTCTCAATTACCTAATGATTTCAAACATTCAATTAAAATTAAAAAGTTAGTTGCCAGTAGCTATTTATCTTATGCTAATCAATTGATGGAGAAAAAACGCTTTTTAGAAGCGCAAAAATTAGTTAAAAAAGGCAATAAGCTGTATGAAGAAGTGAATTCTGTTTCATTCCTATAGAGCTCAAACTATCATTAGCAAAATCAGTAGTTATGAAATGAGTTAAGCCACCTACTTAACCCATTTCTATTTTGCTAATATAGTAGTGTCTATGAGCTGGCGTATTCATTTTTTAATGTATTCTCGAGCTGCTGAATAATTGATCCGGCAACATGATCTTAACCATCAGTTTTATTGATAGTTACTTCGATAGTTTTGGCATTTTCTGCGAACCATTTCTGAACATAAATGCTACCTATGACTTCAGCTTTGCCTGGTTCTGGTACTTCTTTGTAACGAATACTGTGTTTATTTTCTTTTTCAAATTCCATTTTAACTATAGTTTGCGTCATTTTTAAGATCTCTGTATTTTTTATGCTTTAATATAAAAATAGTTAAATAAACTATTTTATATTACTCAAGTATTGCTTTTATTTGACAACATCTTCATTATGCTTGCAATAATTTTTAGAACCGTGCAGATAATAAGTAGTAGATAATGAATATTGATTACCAATTAAAAAGTGCAGAAACCCGTCGTACAGAGCAATTTAAGCCTGAAGAAGATATTGGTTTTGGCAAACTAAGAACTGACCATATGTTTTTAATGGATTATAAAAATGGTCAATGGGTTGAGCCACGTGTTGTTCCTTACGGCCCGCTTACAATGCCACCAGGCGCTATGGCATTACATTACGGTCAATCAATTTTTGAAGGTGCTAAAGCATATAAACATACAGATGGTGAAATACATACATTTAGATTAGATATGAATGCAGCTCGTATGAATCATTCAGGTTCTGTTGTTTGTATGCCGTCTATTGATGAACAAATGCAAATCGATGCTATACACGCACTCATTGATGTCGATCGCCTTTGGTTCCCTGAACAAGATGGCGCATGTTTATATGTTCGTCCATTTGTATTTGCTACTGAAGATCATATCTCTGTAAGAAGTTCTAAAAATTACACTTTTTGTGTATTACTAAGCCCAAGTGGTGCTTATTACAAAGATGGTAACAATAAAGCAATTCGTTTATTAGTAAGTGAACAATACCATCGCGCAGTATCAGGTGGCACAGGTTCAGCTAAAGCATCTGGTAATTACAGCGCATCATTAAAAGCATCTGAAACCGCACAAACTTATGGTGCTTCTCAAGTATTATATTTAGATTCAACTAATCAATATATCGAAGAAGCAGGTGCTATGAACCATTACCATGTCCGTAAAGATGGCACGGTTATTATTCCTGAATTTACAGATACAATTTTAAAATCAATCACTTCTCAGTCAATTTTAAGTTTAAGTGAGCAGCTTGGTTTTGAAGTAAAACAAGAAACTATCAAAATCCAAGACTTTATCGCCGATGTAAAATCTGGTGACATTATTGAAGCCGGCGGTTTTGGTACTGCTGCAGTTGTATCTCCTGTTGGCTCTTATATCTTTGAAAACAATGACGTGATCACTGTTGGAGATGGTAATGTTGGTAAATATACTTTAGCTATGTATACATTATTAACAGATATTCAAATGGGTCGCCAACAAGGGCCTGATGGCTGGGTAAATCTAGTTGAGCGTAAAGCGCCTTAATCTCACCTGTTAAAGTGGTATAAAAGTCAATTTATACCACTGACTGTTAAAACCGCCATATAAAACCTTACATCACTTTCATTTACCGCCTATCATAATTTTTAGCTAATTTTATTGTACTTCACTACAATTCGCTCAAATAATAAATGATAACCCCGGACGGTATTATGAAATTCAACTCCATTGTTAAAGCATTCTCTTTAAGCTCCCTTGCATTATTCTCTCTTAATAGCCAAGCAGTATCTGTCGATAAATCATCACAATGGCAAACTTTCGAAACTGAAAACTTCAGAGTTCATTTCACACCTGAATATAGAGATTGGGCACTATCTAGTGCGAGAGAAATGGAAAATGTGCGTTTGCTTATCCAAAAACAACAAAATCGTGTTTTAGACGAAAAAGTTGATGCCTATATTGTTGACCCACTTAATGCTTCAAATGGATTTGCAGTTCCACTGAGCAGTAAACCCTACATGGCTTTATTTGCAACTCCGCCACAATCAGATAGCGTTATTTCAAACTCTAGTAGTTGGCAACAATTATTAGTTTTACATGAATACGTACATTTGGTTCATTTAGCACAAAAAAATCGAAGTGAATGGCGTAATCAATTAGCACAAGTTTGGGATTTATATGATGCATCTATCATCAAAGCTGATCGATGGGTTGCTGAGGGCTATGCGACTTTACAAGAATCCAAACTAACAGGTCGTGGTAGGTTATATCATGATGGTGTAGAAGCTATAATTCAACAATTTGCCCGTGAAGGTGCCTTACCTTCATATAGCCAATTGAGTAAAATGGACAAGCGTTATATGTCAGGTTCTATGGCATATTTAGTTGGTGTACGTTATTTAAAATGGCTTGAAGAAAATTATGGAGAAGATACTTTAGATGCTGTTTGGTCACGTTGGAAAGCAGTTAAGCAACGTAGTTTTAATCAATCATTTGAGGGGGTATTCCAAGATTCAGCGCAAACCTTGTATAAAAGATTTGTAGCGGAATATACATTCAAAGCCATGAGTAAAGAAGCGCAATATGCTGATTCAAATTCTGAACTTTGGTTAGATTTAACAGGTCAAGTATCTGACCCATCTTTAAGTCCAAATGGTAATTTCCTTGCCGTTGTAGAAACACAAAGAAAAGAAGACCACAAAGAAGTTATTTTAAACATATATACAACACAAGATAATATTAAGGCTGCTGAAAAGTTTAATAAAAAAGCGAAAGAAATCATTAAAGACGATCCTCAAGATATTATAGGCAAGACACCTAAAGTATTTAAAAGAGAAATCAAATTCACTTTAAATCAAACTAATTACCAATCTATAAGAAACCCTCGCTGGTTAAATGACGATACCATTATCTTTGGTGCATCAACCAAAGGCAGCGATTCACAATTACACCAAGATTTATTCAGTTGGAACATAAATACAGGTAAAACAAAACAAATAACCCAAGCAGCTAATCTTCGTCGATTCGATATTACTGATGATGTCATCATCGCAGAACAATCTCGTTTTGGTAAATCACAACTGGTTAAATTTGATTTTAACGGCAATAAGATATCAGATTTAAATAAAGCATCTACCTCGAACATTTATGATTTTCCACGATTAAACTCTGATGCAAGTCAACTTGCTTATTTAACAACAGGTTTAAATAACAAATGGCAATTAAAAGTAAAGGATTTAAACTCAAGTTCTCACTCAGACTTTGTGATACCAGTGCCTACTAATTACCAGTTCTTGTCCTATCCTGAATGGGCTAAAGATAGTAATTCGCTTTATTATGTTGCGGGTACTCAAGGTGAAGTGAAGATGTATCAATATCACTTTAAATCAAAAACACTATCAGCGATAAGTTCAGGTGAACACCCTGTTTCTTGGCCTATCGCTCAGAGTGATGATTCATTATTGCATTTATCAATTAATTCTAATGGTCCTGATATATATCAATTAGCGTTAAAACAACAAGATTTTGTACAAGTTACCGATATAACAGAACATAACATTATTGATATTATGGCCATCGATAATAGCCCAATTAAACTAAGCCCTGCTCAAATGACTGTTGATGAATCCATTGGTCAACAACGTGACTATGGCATAGGTCCACAGGAAGGCACACTGAGTATTGGAGAAAGCTTCTAC
Organism: Pseudoalteromonas sp. C2R02; assembly: GCF_018860845.1. Lineage (NCBI taxonomy): Bacteria > Pseudomonadati > Pseudomonadota > Gammaproteobacteria > Alteromonadales > Pseudoalteromonadaceae > Pseudoalteromonas > Pseudoalteromonas sp. C2R02. The sequence continues at coordinate 150,413 of NZ_JAHKQC010000013.1, forward strand.
TCTGCTTCTACAAACTTAATTGAATTAGGTTACAAAAGTGGCGATGTGTTAAGTCGTTTTGATTGGCAATTGAATGTGAGCTCTGATTTAAATAAAAATATTTTATCAGGAGCCAGTGCAAACGTACGCTGGCAAGGTTGGCCAATAAAGCTATTTGCCCATGCTTACCAATATGATTTGAAAGTTGATGAACAAAAACATGCACTTACGGATGCATCTACAGATATTTCAGACACAGGTTTATTACTTGAAGCATCTTACCCATTTAGAAGAGATACTTTATCTATCAATACAATTGCTCAAATACGTTTTGCAGATACACAAACGAATGACATAAGTGCTGATCACCATTATCAGTCTTTTGGTTTTGATCAATCTTGGTATTTTGATAAACAAGTATGGGGTGTAAGTCAAAAATCAAAATTATATTATATATCTGGCGAATTAGAGGATATGAATTATGATGGCTATAATGCCATGTTCTCATTAGCAGGACATGTTAAACATTATGGATTAGGTGCTGAAATTCAAGCTATCAAGCGAAGTGATGAGGCTAGTAATATAATAAATATAGGTGGATTTGGTTCAACTTTAATGCAGCCAAAAGCACATCTAAATACGGTTTTCGCACCTGAAATGGCATTTTACTCTGCAACAACAAATGACTATGTAAAATATGAGGTGTTCTCACCATTTGAAGCTGGCAGATTATTTTACACCAGACACACAATGAAAGATCAAGACAATATAGATGTTTATGGTATTAAAGGTGAATTTACCAATGATTTTGGTTTTACCGGTATTTCAAATTTATCTATCAATTTAGGCTTAGCGCAAGTCAATCCTGAAAACAGTAAATCTGATTTGAAAGCATGGTTAGGTCTATGGCATAAGTGGTAAATTAGGGATTGGGGGGAACTTTCTCCCCCCTTTTTATTTATTACTCTAACGAATAACTCAATGTTAACCAAATTGAACGGCCAGGCTGTGCGCTGAGCGAGTTACTGAATCCCAAGCTCCGTTTAGAAAAATCATTACCAGAATCTGCTTTTTGAATACCTGGTGCAAGTATTTTTCTATCAAATAAATTAAGTGCTTTTAATGAAACTTTCCAATTTTTACTTAAATAACTTATAGATGAGTCAAAAATAACCCTAGAGCCAACTTCAATACCTTGCAGAATAAGTGGATTACGTGAATATAGCTTAGTGCGATCTAAATAGTTTGCTTTAAAGTTAACATTCCAACTTTCTTTGAAAGGTATGTCTATTAGGAAATTTATTTTGTGTGGCGAAATATCGCCTAATGTACCATTTTTATTAACCCACACATTATCATCGTGAGAAAACATTCGATCCGTTTTAGCGTGAGTGAATGTGTAATATAAATGACCTGTAATATTACTTTGTTCGCTAAGAAAGTTTTGAAATTCAAAACGGCCTCTATATTCAAGCCCAGCAACATTTCGGCTACCATTGTTTATTGAATCTTCACGGATCACGTTGTCATACCATGCACTATACAAAGAAATATCATGTAACCATTGATATGTTTTATGCATAAAAATAAGTTCTAGGTTCTTGGCTTTTTCTGGTTTTAGATCTGGGTTTTCCTGTCTACCAGACCAACCTCCATATAATTGTTGTGCTGGTGGCTCTTGAAATGCTTCACCATACACGAGTTTTATAGAAGATTTACTATTGTTATATTTATAAATTCCAGACACTCTTGGGTTTATTGACGAGCCCCAAATTTGATTTTCGTCATATCTGATCCCGAAATTAGCCCTGAAGGCTTCATTGTCATATATAAATGATACGTAACCACCATAATCATTAAATTTAACACGATTATCACTAGGTACTTCTTTAAGCGTTTGCGAATCAAAATCATAAATTGGATCTGTACTGTAATATATTGCGGCACCAAATCCATAAGGACCTACATTACTAGTTGGAGTTGTAGAGCTATAGGCTCCCCAATAACCTGGAACGTCATATGCTTTGGTTAAATCAGAACGTTTAAAACGCCAGCCAGTTAAATATCTAAATTGTGTATTAAGCATATAATCAAAATCTTGTTTTATTTCAATTGCTGAATTTGAACTATTCCAATTAGTGACACTTATGTAAGAATAATTTTCCATGCCTGCTTCCCAGTCAGGTGTGGCTTCAGCCCAATTCCCCCATATGCGGCTTTCTCTATATGTAAGGTTTGTATTCACCTTAAATTTATTATTATTTTTCCAGTCATGATTTAAATACATCTGTTTTGAAGAGCGGTACCAGTCTCCATTATTTTGCCCTCTATCTGCCGTATATTGTCCTCCATAGCCCTCATCAATTTGCCAATTGAACATCCCAATAGTTAAATTATTAAAATATATATTAGCAAACACCCCCCAATCATCTGATTCATCCTGATATGAACCATAAGATTTTCCATTGTTTTTATATTCTAAAATAGGTCCCCAAATATCAGTTTGACTATATAAGTCATTTGAAAGAAACCCCCATCTATCAGATAGATCCTCTTCATCAGAGTTAAACATTACAGCCGCAATGTCAAAACTAAACCTTTTTAACTTTGCTCTTGTAAATATCTCTAATGCTTTTGAGTTCCAACTACCTATTTCAGTTTTTATTAAAAATTCTGATTCATGTTCTTTTAAAGTTTTACCTTTTTTTGTGATGACATTTATCACACCTAAAAATGCATTTGCGCCATAGCGAACTGATGAGGGACCATATAAAACTTCGACACGATTTATCATACTTATTGGATATTGATGGGCCATTATATACTCGTGGCTCCACAAATTATTATCCACGACTCCGTCAATCATGAACAATGTTCTGTTAGTCGTAGGGGTCCTATAACCCCTTTGATAAGAAGTTGTGTTATTTGCCCCCCCAGTTTGAATCACATCAAACCCGGGTAAATCAATAAATATTTCTTTTAAATTATTATATCCCCTGCGCTGAAAATCATCTTCAGTCAAAACAACCATAGCTGCGGGAGCATCTATCAAATTTTCTTCAATGCCATTACTACTCACCACTGTAATATTTAATAAATCATCTAATGATAATTCAAATAAATCATTATCCTCAGCTAATGTATGCTGACTTTTTAATAAAAATATTAATGAGGAAAATATATATAACTTTTTAACAGTATTCATTTTTTGCTTTGTTTTGGAGTTATTTATCTAGTTTAGTAAATTTGACCTATTTATCAAAAATATATAATTTACTGTTCACCTCTGTCCACCATTTATTTAACTGGACACAAACGGACAATTCAGGTGTCCGATCGGACACACTTTGCTTAACCAATAAAAATAATACACTTATTAAACAGTAGTTTATATAAATATAAAAAGTTGGCACTCAACCTGCTCTATTACATATATAAATAATTAATATGTTGAAAAGCCATGATAAAAAGCACAGAGACTCAAGATGAGCAAATACAAAACGTTAAATCTAACACTTGGGTTAAATATACGCTTTTTTCGATTATTGTGATCCTCATAGGTGTTTATACATTACCAACACTTAGTAATTGGTATTCAGGTGTTATCTCAGTAGACAAAACAAACTTACTCACTGCTAAAGTATTTCGCGGTGAATTAATAAGAGATGTAGCAGTATCAGGTAAATTAGTGGCAGCAAATGCACCACAACTTTATAGCCCAGAAATAGGTGATGTGACTATGCTAAGTCGCCCAGGCGATAAAGTAACTAAAGGTCAAATCGTTGCTAAGTTAAATAGCCCTGAACTGATATCTTTAATAAAACAAAATCAATCTCAACTAGATAAACTTAAAATTGAAGCCAGTCGTGGATCATTAAAAGATGACGAAGCACAATTAGACTTAGAACGCAGTTTAGATGAAGCAAAAGTAAGATTAAATGCTGCAAATAGAGAGCATCAACGTGCACAGCTCTCTTTTGATAAGCAAGTTATAAGTGAGCTTGATTACGCTAAAACACAAGATGAACTGTTAGAAGCCAACTTAAGGCATCAACATGCGAATAAACGTGTAGAGCTTGCTAAAAAACGTTTAGCGTTTGAAAATCAAACCCGTCAATTTGAGGTTAACCAACAGCAAATCATTTTAGATGAATTACTTCGCCGAGAACAAGCATTAGCAATAAAGGCCCCTGTCGCTGGCATAGTTGGTAATTGGTTAATCGAACAAAAAGAACGTGTTGCAGACTCCCAGGCACTAATGACTATCGTAGATTTAACACAGTACGAAGCACAACTAAATGTACCTGAGTTCTACGCTGATGATTTAGGCATAGGTTTAACTGTTAATATGACTGTTGCCGGAAAAAAGCTAAAAGGTACATTAAGCTCTATCTCACCGGAAATTAATAATAGCCAAGTACAGATCAGGATTTCTATTGACAATAATCATGCCCATAATTTAAGGCAGAATCAAAGAGTTAATGCCACTATCGAATTCGAACGTAAATCTAATGTATTAATGGTTAAACGTGGTGCTTTCTTAAAAGCTGGCGCAGCTAAATCTGTATTTAAAGTTACTGATAACTATGCAGAAAAACACAAAATCAGTGTGGGTATATCAAGTGTAGAATTTGTTGAAATTTTACAAGGCGTTAATGAAAATGATGAGCTAATAATATCAGATCACTCTGACTTCGCCATGAATACACAAATTAAGTTAACACTTTAAAAACACAAAAATGAAAATAAAATAAATAGTTTTAAATAAATTGAGGAAATAAAAATGTTAAATATGCAATCAATCAGTCGAGTATTTAAAACAGATACCATTCAAACTCACGCTTTAAGAGATTTTAATTTAAAAGTAAATTCAGGTGAATTTGTTGCAGTAACAGGCCCTTCAGGTTCTGGTAAATCTACTTTCTTAAATGTTGCGGGTTTATTAGATGCTTTTGATGGCGGAAGTTATGAATTAGATGGTGTTAACGTCAAAGGACTTAAAGATGACGAACTTTCGCGATTAAGAAACGAAAAAATTGGCTTTATTTTTCAAAGCTATAACCTTATTCCTGACTTTAATATATTTGACAACATAGATATGCCACTGAGATATCGTGGATTTAGTGCAAAAGAACGTAAACGCCGTATTGAGTCAGCACTTGAACAAGTAGGTTTAGCAAGTCGTCATAAATACTTACCTAGCCAGTTATCAGGCGGTCAACAGCAACGTATCGCAATTGCCAGAGCTTTAGCTGGAGAGCCTAAAATATTATTAGCTGATGAACCAACTGGTAACTTAGATTCTTTAATGGCACGTCAAGTGATGGAGTTACTGCATACATTAAACGATCAAGGCAGTACTATCATTATGGTGACACATGACCCGGATCAAGCGCGTTCAGTAAAGCGAAATGTTCAAGTAATAGATGGTCAAATTACTGATATGAGTATTTATGCGCCTTTAAATGACGTAGCCCTAAACAAAGCACAAACGGCTTAAGGAGAACGCTATGGATATGTTTTTATACTATTTAAAACTCAGTAAACATAATTTAAAGCGTCATAAGTTGTTTTTTATACTTATGATCACAACTTTAGCTGTAGGTGTCGCGGTATTACTTGCAAATTTAGCGATATTAAAAGTAATGTCGAGTGATCCGATCCCAGAGAAAAGCGATAAAATTTTTAGCGTAAATATGACAACCTGGCCTGAAAAAAATGACAATAACTCAGAACCTTTGCATATATTACGTTATAGAGATGCTATGCATATCTTAAAAAGTGATATACCAACATATAGCCTGGCACATTACGCTTCTCAAGTGTATACCCGTAATGTTGAATCTAAAAGCTTAACGCGTTTTAGTGCAGAAACTCGTGCAACAACCAGCGATTTTTTTGAGCTTACAAACGCACCATTTGAATTTGGTGGTACTTGGACAAACGAAAATGCCAACGATATTGTTATTGGCGCAGATTTAAATCAAAAGCTATTTGCTGGTGTAAATAGTATTGGAAAATCAGTTGAAATTGGTAAACAAGTATTTCGAGTAGTAGGCGTTTTAAAGCCTTGGAGTTTAAAGCCATTGTTTTATCATGCAACAGAAAGACGTGCATTTAATCAAACCGATGATTTATACGCCCCTGTTGAGACTGCACTCACAAATAACTGGGGCATTAGCGCAAGAACATCTTCTACTGAACGATTTAAAGATGCATCAGATACAAGGGACAAAAATGTATTTTATATGCAAGCTTTTGTTCAATTAGATAACGCGCAACAAAAAGCACAATTTCAAAATTATTTAGATAGTTATAGCCAAAGTTTAAAAGACGCAGGTGAGCACCCTTTTCCTATTAATAATAAGCTATATGACGTTAATCAATGGCTAGATAAAAACAAAGTAGTAGATCAAAAAATTCTGGCATTTGCATTTGCAACAGTATTGTTTCTTGCTGTATGTATATTTAACGCAAGTAGCTTATTATTAGCCCGTTATCACAGTGCTAAATTTGAAACTGGACTTCGTCGCGCTGTGGGTGCCAGTAAAAAACATGTTTTTTATCAAGGTGCGGTTGAAAGCTTGATCATAGGTTCATGTTGCGCTGCATTAGCTTTGATTTTAGGTTGGCTTTTCTTAAAGTTTTCATTAACCCTATTTCCTTATTTAAGTGATAGCGCATCATTCGATTCAGGTTTGGTCATAATGGGCATTTGCATTGCCCTCGTAACCAGTTTTTTAAGCTCATTGTATCCACTTATACAAGCAAGTAACTCAAGCTTAAGTGCACAACTAAAATAAACGGCTCAGATAAAAGGAGAAATCACATGAATATAAAAGCATTACTAAAAGCATTATTACTGAGAAAATTTGCAACCTGTTTATTATTATTACAATTAGCTTTAACTTTAGGCTTAGTAGTTAATACTGTATTGATCAGTTTAGATACCAGTAAAAAAATTAATGATCCATTAATGTTTGATGTACCAAACCTATTAGCAATTCAACTATTACCCACGTCAGGTGAATATAAAGATCAAACTTTTTATGATGCGATAACTAAACAAGATCTAAAAAAGTTAACTGAGCTTGATGGTGTTATAAGTGCAGCACAATATAATCAACTGCCTATTCAAAATGGTGGTTGGAACGGTAACTTCAAAGATGAAGCGACACCTAAAGATACTATTACCGCAAAAGATTTAGACTATGTGCCAATATTTTATTCAAATGAATTAGGTGTAGAAAACCTAGGTGTTGAAATAATAGAAGGCAGAGCATTAACAAAAGATGACGATATGACAGAGGTTTACTACGCAGGTAAACGAGATGAGTTACAACCAAATATTGTTATTACAGAGTCTCTAGCAAAAGCGGTTTACCCTAATGAGTCAGCAATCGGAAAACTTTCAAATCACGGTAGAATTGTCGGTATCGCTAAAGACTTTATGGTTAATCCAAGATGGGAAGATCGCGCTAAATATTTTGCTGTGTTTGGTAACTTTACATTTGCCCAATTTGATTTCACACAAAATTATTTATTACGTATCAAACCTGGTCAGTTGAATAACGTTAAAAAGTTAGTCGAATCTACTATTTTAGCCGTGCAACCGGAACGCGATATAATGGATGTATATAGCATGAGTGAACGTCATAAAAACTTCTTTAGCCAAGAAACTGGCTTGGCTAGTTTATTTAAAATATTGTGTGTACTAATGATTATGGTAACAATTATCAGTAATTTCGCTCATGCGCATTTTCACATGTCACAACAGCGTAAGTATATAGGCATACGTCGTGCTTTAGGTGCGACAAAAAAAGATATTATTTTATATGTATTTAGTGAAAATTGGTTAATGAGCTTGTTTGCATGTATTTTAGGTATTGCATCGACCATTATAATTAATATTTTATTAAGCCAAGTGATCACTATAGATAAACCAGATATTCTGTTATATTTCATCGCAGTAAGTATTATATTTGTATCAGGTACGCTAGCAACATGGTTACCTGCATATAAAACCACAAAAATATCACCTGTGGTGGCAACACATACTTTATAACTTTAATAATAACAAATGCGGGACTGAAGTCCCGCCTAAGACAAAACATATATACCCATGTTACCTCAAGATGCAGGATTCAGTTGGAGTTAGAAACGCTTTAGTCAAGGCAGATGAATACAGTGATAGTTATTCTATTTCAAATTCATCTAACGCAGCATAAAGCGTTTCTAAACCAACCCTGCGGGGACTTCTGAGCAATTCAAGCTCGTTGTTCCATCTTCTTTTAAGGGAGCGACCATTAATACAAAGATGCGCCTAGATCATGAATTGCTCAGTTATCCTGAAACTCGCATCTTGAGATAGCATGGGTATAATATCCGTAATTTGTTTTGTAATAAAAATAATACAGGAAAAAAAATTGAAGCGTATTTTAGTTGTTGACGATAACCCAGACATATTAGACGCGCTAGATTTATTATTAGGCCTTTATGATTATGAAGTGATCACAGCAATTACCATAAAAAAAGCATTAATGGCTGTATCACATCAAAAGATTGATCTTGTCATTCAAGACATGAATTTTACCGATGGTACAACCACCGGAGATGAAGGTAAAAACCTGTTTTACGATATAAAACAGATTAATCCAAATATCCCAATAATTCTCATAACAGCGTGGAGTCAGTTAGAAACCGCAATCGAACTTGTCAAAGCTGGCGCTGCGGATTATTTACCTAAACCTTGGAACGATGAAAAATTACTAGAGGTTATAAGTGAAAATTTAAATAAAGCGACACCAGATGTAAAACAAGAACCAAGTGCCAGTTTTATATATCAAAGTCAAAAAATGAATAGCTTGATCCATATGGCTAATAAAGTCGCTCAGTCTGATATCAATACATTGATCACCGGGCCAAATGGTTCAGGTAAAGAAAAATTAGCTGATCATATTCACCAAAACTCCAAACGCAAAAACAGCCCGTTTATAAAAGTTAATATGGGGGCACTACCCCATGATTTAATGGAAGCTGAGCTTTTTGGTGCTGAAAAAGGCGCATTTACAGGCGCGAATACTGCAAGAGAAGGACGTTTTGAAGCAGCTAATGGCGGTACTTTATTTTTAGATGAAATCGGAAATCTCAATTTAGCCGGTCAAATGAAATTATTACGTGTACTGCAAACAGGTGAATTTGAAAGACTCGGGTCTAGTAAAACATTAAAAGTAGACGTTCGTGTGATTAGTGCAACCAATAGCAATCTACAAGAAGATATTAACCAAGGGTTGTTTAGAGAAGATTTATACTACAGACTCAATATTGTTGAATTACAGTTAGCAGAACTTAATCAAAGAAAAGATGACATTTTACCCTTAGCAGAATACTTTATTGGTAAAGATCATAGTTTATCAGCTTGTGCAAAAAATCATTTATTAGCACACACTTGGCCTGGTAATGTACGAGAGCTAGAAAACGCATGTAAACGTGCGTTGGTATTTGCAAATGAAGCTTGTTTATCTGTTGAAGATTTTTTATCTAATGATCCGCAAACTTTAAGCACGATACAAAAACAACCAAGTGAAGCTGAACGCATTGAAGCAACATTGAATAAATATAATTGGGTTATATCCCGTGCAGCAAATGAATTGGGTTTTAGTCGCCAAGCACTCTACCGCAGAATTGAAAAGCATAATATAAAGCAACAGGACTAAATAAATGAACTTAATAATTATCCTTTTAAGTAATATTATTTTCTTTATTCTATGTTTTTATAATCTACCGCAAAATACAGCTTTAGTAATTTTTCTGGGCTTATGCCTATTTTTTCTAAATGCTTTTATTATTGTTAAACACAATAGTGCGCAAAGCCTGTTAGTAAAAAGCTTAGAGCAAGGATTTCTAAACTTTATAGATGGAGATTTTTCAGCAAGTTTGCCACAAAAAATTTCTCATCAACATAAAGCACTGTTTAACCAATTTAATCAAGCCAGTGAATTTCTGCGATTTGAGCGACAACGTCTTTACCAAAGAGAAATGTTACTTGATATGGTGATCAACGCATCTTCCGTAATTACGCTTTTAATAGATCATCGTGGAAAAGTAGTATTTGCTAATCAACAATGCAGCTCTTTATTTAATACTGATAGCTTAATTGGTTCAGACTTTAATGAATTAACAAAAGGTTTATCTCATGAGTTTAAACAAGCATTACATATTGATGACGACAGCCAAGGATCAGATTCAATATTTACAAGCACAGATGAGTACGGCCAACCTCAGGCTTGGCACATTTCACGCTCATCTGTTCGACTAAATCTTGCATCACATACTTTATTTTTATTAAAACCTATAACCGAGCAGCTTGCAAAACAAGAAAGCAATACTTGGAAAAAAGTCATAAAAGTATTAAGCCATGAGTTAAATAATTCAATCGCTCCTATTAGTAGCATGTGTCACAGTGGTAAATTGATTTCAAAAAAGTTGGACGAACCTAAGTTAGATCGTGTTTTTAATTCTATATCAGGTCGTATAAACCATTTAAATGAATTTGTCAGTGGTTACGCAAGTTTTGCTAAATTAAGTCAACCTATTAAAGCACCAATTGAAATTAACGATCTCATGTTACATCTATCGGAGTTATATCCTTTTAAGCTTGATAATAAATTAATATGCAATACGCTAGATTTAGATCAAAGCCAATTTGAACAAGTATTAGTAAACCTTTTGAAAAATGCAGACGAAGCCGACCCTGATAGCATTACACAAGTTAATATTTCAGAGGTAAATGCTAATGGACAAAAAGCACAATTCATTAAAATAGATATTTTAGATAAGGGACTAGGTATGTCTGATGAGGTGATCAAGCATGCTTTATTACCTTTTTATTCTACTAAACATTCCGGAACGGGTTTAGGCTTAGCACTGTGTAAGGACATCATTGAAGCGCATCAGGGAAAGTTACTTTTTACTAATTTAACACCACAAGGCTTTTGTGTCAGCGTGATATTACCTCGCTGATCACTCATTCATTTCTCTTTTAAGCCAATTCATAAACACTTTTAATCTTGCCTGCTTAGGCGAATTTGCATCAAAGACTAAATAGCGTTTCACTGCTGCAGGGTGCTTAATTTTAATAGGGATAACCAGATCACCCGACTCTAAACCTTCACGATATAATGACTTAGCAGCTAAAGTAAAACCATGACCACTCTTTACTGCACTTAATCCAATATCAGTGCTCACCACTTCAGTCCATTGAGAGTGATTTTCATAGCCTTTTACACTAGCAGCTTCAAACCAAGCCTGCCAATTATAAGGTCCTTCTTTTTCTAGTCGAATTAACCAAGAATTTAAAATATCTTGCGGGCTATTAAAATCAACTTTATCAGATAACTTTTTAGAGCAAACAGGATACACTTCATCTTGGCCAAAATATTCACATTTAAAATCTGAGGGGGTATTTTTATCTACACTGATACCAAAGCGTATCGCTAAATCTATATGGCTTTGTTTTAAGTCTTCAAATCTGTTAGATGAAGCAACACGAATCTTAACTTCTGGATGCTGAAGTGAAAACTCATGTAATTTTGGCATTAACCACATTGAAGTAAAAGCAGGTGTTGAAGTAATTGTTAAACTGCCTTCAATGCCCTCACTTTGAATATCATTCAGTCCATTAATCAATAATCCAAAAGCTTCCTGTGTCACTTTAAACAACTTCAGTCCACAAGGGGATAAAGTCATTTGTCGCCCTTTACGTATAAACAATTTAGTATTTAATGATTCCTCTAGCTGTCGCATCTTTTGACTGACAGCGGCTTGTGACAAACATAATTCAATCGCTGCTTTACTATAACTTTGATTACGTGCAGCACTTTCAAAACAGCGTAAGTTATTTAAATTGTTTAAACGTTTATCCATAATCCCAAAGGTAATTAAATGATTTAAAAACTGATAATAATCTTATACATCGAAGTAATATAAGTACAGCTTATAATTAAGTTAAGAATTTACCATTGGCTTTAAATATTATCTAATTGCAAAATTATCTTATACAAAAACATTCAGTATTGATAAGATTAATAGGCTTCTTTATGAAATTTAAACAACTGCACCATCAAAATACACCGTTATTAATTTGTAATGTTTGGGATGCAAATAGCGCTAAGACAGCTCAAAAACTAAACTTTAAAGCAATTGGTACTTCAAGTGCTGCAATTGCTCAGATGCTAGGTTATGAAGACGGTGAACAAATGCGCTTCGATGAATTGCTATTCATAGTAAAACGCATTTTAGCCTCTACAACTTTGCCATTAACTGTCGATATTGAATCTGGCTATAGTCGTGATCCTTTAGTTACTGCAGGTTTCATTAAAACATTATCTGAGTTAGGTGTTGTTGGTATCAATATTGAAGATAGTTTAGTGAATAAATCCAGAGAGTTGATCAATGCAGATGCATTTGCTGATTATCTTAATGCTGTTACTGAACAATTAGCAAAGGACAATGTCGATATATTTATAAATGTAAGAACAGATACCTTTATCTTAGGTACTGACAACGTGCTAGAGCAAACAATAGAAAGAATAAAACGATATGAAACTGCAAATATAGATGGTGTATTTGTGCCATGTATCACTAATATAAGTGATATAACAGCAGTCATAGAAAGTACAGACCTTGCAATAAATGTAATGTGTATGCCTGAGTTACCTAACTTTGAAGTGTTAGAGCAATTAAATGTTAATAGGATCAGTATGGGTAACTTTTTGTTTGATAGTTTAGCTGCTGATCTGGAAAGTAAAATTATCGATGTTTTAGAGGCTAAATCCTTTGCTCCTGTTTTTGATAACTAATCGCTTAATTTGAAAATGTAGCCTACAAATGAATTTAGTAGGCTTTATTTGTTTTACAAAAATCTAATCTGTAAATTCGATTATTCCAATACTGCCATCGGCACCTGCAGCTAAGATTAAACTTTTATTACTAGCTAAAGTATAAAAACCTTGTTTGCTTTTGCTATTTAACAGTTGCCAGTTAATACCATTATCAAATGAAATATCAGAACTGAGTTTACCCGTTGTTAAACATTTATTTTTTATGCATGTCATTGCGGTTCTAAGGCCATGACCACCCGTATTAACCTTTGACCATTTATTCTCTTTTAAGCTCGCAAGGTTATTATATTTTTTATCTCTTTTTAAATAATCACCGCCCATCACAAATAACTGTTTTTGCGAATTTAAAGCAAGTGCATAACCACCTGATGTTGGTGTTTCTTGATGAAGTGGCACTGCTTCCCTATGCCATGTATTGCCAAAATCATGACTTGAATATACGGACGCTGATAATCCTCCTGTAGTAAACCACGCATTGCCATTATCACCAACAATGAGCGTATTACCGCTAGCAGCAAAAGCAGATTCATTCTCTAACATCTTAGGTATATTGTTTTGCGAAATTCTACTCCAAGTTTTACCGCCATCTTGAGTGCGTTTAATGACATAAAAACCATCGACAGGGTCGCCCATTAATAGGCCATTATTTTCATCCCAAAATGCAATTGAATCAAAAAAACCTTTTTTATCTTGATTTTGATAGAGCTTTTCCCAGGTTTTACCTGCGTCTAATGTTTTAAATAATGTTGACTGAATTCCACTGCCTATTCCCATAACAATCGCAGTATTATCATTAAACACAGCGATATCCCTAAAGCCCGTTTTAATATCAGACTTAACACTACGATCTAACCATGTCTTGCCATTATCATTTGAAATATATACGGTATTGTCACTGCCCGATACCCACAAAGTATTGTTTGATATCGCACTGCCTCTTAGTGATACTTTTTTGTTGATAGTATTTAACTGCCAATCCATTGTGGTGTGCTTTATATCATTTGCGGTAACTGAAAAACACGCAGATAATAAAACAAGCTGACTCCATATATTTTTAATCATTTATATCACCTTTTTATTTTTATATAGGGTTTTATTTTGCCAAATATTTTTAGTTAATTGATATTGCAGAATGTCATTATTATTGATGTTATTTTCACACTTAACAAAACCAAGCTTTATTAATAAATTTATTGATGCACTATTTAAATTCAATACATTAGCATTTATTTTATTTACCACAAAATTGCAATTATCACTGAATAAATAAGATAATAAATAATTAAGGGCTTCAATCATAAAACCATTTTTCCAATGCTTTGGATCTAACTCATAACCTATTGTTGCAGTTTTGCAGCTTGCGTTATATTCGTGTACACCACAACTACCAATAAACTCATCTACGCTATTATTTATGGCATAGCGAATACCGATATTATTATAACTATTCTCTAAATCTTGTTGTATCAGATCTTGTGCTTGTGCTTTATTATCAAGTACTGAAAAATTATTATATAAACATACTTCATATTGACTCAATAAATTAAACAGCGCGGTAGCATCTTTATACGAGATAGGTTTTAACGCTAGTCTAGGTGTTTTTAATACTGGAAATTGCATATTAATAGTCCAAACTATCCTTTTTAATCATCATTGCCTTTATTGAACATCAGAAATCTCTTATTATTTAGTTATTAGTGTTTAATTAAGAAAATGATGACAACAGAATTTAAAGTGATACAACCAACAACAACCGTTTTTTGCCATGAACGTGGTGAAGGCTGGACACTTACAGGTATAACTGACATTAATGAAAAAACGTCAGTTATGTTTAGTGGTACACGATACACAGTAGAAGCTCGAGAAGTGGTTGAAGTACTTTTACCTAACCAAATTGCACGAGCAGAGCAAGAAACAAAATAAATTTATTAACTGCCTTCTAATCTACCAGACCAATCTTCAACTTTTTTATTTTTTAATCGATTGGTCACCATTTTTTGCCAAGAAGGCACTAACTTTAGCTCAGATAATTGCTCTAATGCGCTGTAGTTAAGTTTATCGACAAATAATAGTTCTAGTATTCTATGCAAAGTCCACAATGGATTAGGTCTGTTGGTCAGAACAATGTCATCTCCTGCTGACATTTGGCCATCTTCAATTACTTTAAAATACCAACCTGTTTTCATGCTATCTTGCATCAAGCGAGACATGTTATCTTGATCGAACTTAACATTTAGTTTCCAGCAAGGGAGTCGAGTTTGCACCACTTCAAAAATACAGCTTCCAATTTTTATTTCATCACCTAAACAAATATCATTTTCAGTTATTCCTGTAGATGACAAATTTTCTCCAAAGGCGCCAAAGTTATCTAAGATGTCGCAATTGTGAAGTTGTTCCTTCCAAAATTCATAATGCTCAGATGGATATAAATGTACGGCCTTATTTATGCCACCATGAATTTTTTTATCTCCCACTTCGTCGCCGATTATGCCCATTTCATTTATATTGACGGGTTCAATAATTATTTTTTTATTTATGGCTGATTCAAATGCACGATCGGATCCCTTTTTAAAAAAGGCTTCAGATTTTCCGATATAAATACTGTCTAACTTCCCTAAAATTTGCATTTGTAACACCCTTAATCTATATATTATCTGTCGTATCAATTCTTGTATATTGAAAATACAAAAAGCGCTGCCTTTATGCAAGAGCAGCGCTTTTTAATTATTAATCTTACTAAATTATTTTAATGCAGCAATACGGTCTTCAAGTGGTGGATGAGATGAAAAATACTCGCTCATGCCTTTACCTGAAGCGATTCCAAACGCCATCATTGAACCTTGTAACTGTGATGGATGATTTGATTGTAGCCTCTCAAGCGCAGAGCGCATTTTATCAGCACCCACTAATTTAGCAGCGCCAGCATCAGCAACAAACTCACGCTTACGACTAAAGTAAGCTACTATTACACTTGCTAAAATACCAAATATCATTTGGAAAACCATATCTAAGATAAAGTAAGTCCAAGAATGCCCTGTTTGTTCTTCTTCATCTGATGATAAGAAGTTATCAACAATACCCGCTAAAACTTTTGCCATAAATATTACAAATGTATTAACGACACCTTGGATCAAAGTCAAAGTAACCATATCACCACCAGCAACATGAGATACTTCATGAGCAAGTACCGCTTCTGCTTGATCTTGATTCATACTTTGCAATAACCCTGTGCTTACAGCGATTAATGAATTGTTTTTACTTGGACCTGTTGCAAATGCATTCATATCAGGGCTGTCGTAAATTGCAACTTCAGGCATTTTAATACCTGCTTTTTGTGCTTGTGAAGCGACTGTATCAACTAACCATTTTTCGGTTTCATTTCGTGGTTGCTCAATAACATGAGCACCAGTCGATTTTTTTGCCATCCACTTTGACATAAATAAAGAAATAAAAGATCCACCAAAACCAAATACAGCTGCGATCATTAAGATCCCACCTAAACTGCGATTATCAATGCCAAATACTGACATTAAAATTGATAGAACAATGCCTAAAACTAGCATAACAGCTAAGTTTGTGACTAAAAATAAAACAACGCGCTTCATAGGTACCTCATAGTTAAATATCATTTATAAATATGGGGCCTTTACTTTTAATTTCAATGAAACGCTTGCCTTAAGGTGTTACAAATTGTGACTTTTATTTATTTTTAATCTTTTTTTGTTTGAAAATTTAATTGATCCACATCAATAAGTTATCTGAATGATTGTTAACACTAAATTTGATTGATCTGAGTCATATTCAACATTTATTTCCCCTTTATGATGAAACAAAACACAGGTGCGACATTTTGTCGCAGTAGTCAGCGTTGATCAGGGACCTTTTAATGATTTTGAACTCTCACTCTAAAACATTAATTACGCAATTTTTTAAGCTTTGCCTCTCAGTTATGCTAGGTTTTTTACTCTGTAATGGGCAAAGCCATGCATTATTTGTTAGTCCACCAAAAGACCCCGCACCTTTAATTAAAGAAATTTTCCCAAGTTCAACAAAAGTCAGTGACAAGCAAGGTCAGATCCCATTTTGGACCATATATAAAGAAGATGAAATTCTAGGTTATGCTTTTGAAACAAATGATATAGCAAAAATCCCCGCTTATTCAGGTGAACCCGTAAATATGCTAGTCGCAATTGATCCTAAGGGTATTTATCTTGGAGCAAAAGTGCTAGAACATCATGAACCGATCATTCTAGCCGGTATCCCTGAAAGTAAGTTACATGCTTTTACCGAACAATATGACGGCTTAAATGTCAGCGACAGATTAAAAGTAGGAGGTAATCACACCGAAGGCATTGTTCATATAGATGGGCTCTCTGGCGCGACAGTGACAGTGATGGTTATGAATGTTGGTATCGTAAAGTCTGCAACTATTATTGCCCGTGAGCTTGGTATTATCAGTGCAAGTCAAGAAGCGATTCAGCCAATGGGGACTATTTATCCAAATGAATTTGAAAAATCTGACTGGACTAAATTAACCGGTGACGGTTCAATCCGCCGTCTTTATTTAAATAGAAAAACGGTTGATGAGGCTTTTGTTGGTACACAAGCCGAACATGTAGATGAAGCAACGTTAGAACAAAAACAAGATGAATTTGCCGATATATATTTTGCTCAATTAAATATACCAACCATAGGCCGCAATATACTGGGTGATAGTGAATACGACTATTTAATGTCTTCATTAAAACCAGGTGAACATGCACTTATTTTAATGGGCACAGGTTATTCGTTTAAGGGTTCAGGATTTGTTCGTGGTGCAATCTTCGATCGACTTCAAGTACTTCAAAATGATGACGCATTTGCTTTTAGAGATTTAGATCATAATCGCGTTCCTGATATATATATTCAAGGCGCTCCAAAGTTTACTGAAAGTTCTATTTTTATAATTCGTGAGCATCATGAATTCAACCCTGCATCAGATTGGCAATTAGAATTACTTGTTAGACGCCAAACGGGTCCATTAGACAGTATTTTTACAAGCTTTAAGGCTGATTACCATACATTAGATAAATACTTAGACCGCCCTGCACTTATCTTACCAGAGCCTGAATTAACCTTAGTCCAGCAAGTTTGGCAAGAAAAACAAGTTGAAGTCATTTTCTTACTCGTATTAATGGGTATTTTATTAATTACCCTGTTCTTCCAAGATATTTTAGTTCAATACCCTAAATTTATGCATAACTTCCGACACAGCTTTTTAGTGGTTACAGTAATATTTATCGGGTGGTATTGGGGAGGACAACTGTCTGTTGTCAATGTATTTACTTTTTTACAAGCATTTATGTCTGATTTCTCATGGGACCTATTTTTATTAGACCCAATCATATTTATTTTATGGGGAGCAGCAGCTGTTACCGCGCTTCTTTGGGGCAGAGCTGTATATTGTGGTTGGTTATGTCCATTTGGTGCACTGCAAGAACTAATAAATGTATTTACACGCTACATAAAAATTCCTCAGTTTGAATTACCTTGGGCCGTACACGAAAGGTTATGGGCCATTAAATATCTTATTTTACTCGCCCTATTTGGTATCTCTTTAGACTCTTTAGCATTAGCTGAGCAATTTGCTGAAGTTGAACCTTTTAAAACAACATTCTTACTTAAGTTTGACCGCCAATGGCCATTTATTGCTTGGGCAGTATTGCTACTTGTCATCAATATATTCAATCGTAAATTCTTCTGTCGCTATTTATGCCCATTAGGTGCCGCTTTATCGACTAGTAATAGCATACGTTTATTTAGCTGGTTAAGACGCCGTAAAGAATGTGGTCAACCTTGTAAGACATGTGCAAAAGAATGTGAAATTCAGGCTATTCATCCAGATGGCACTATCAACATGCGTGAATGTCATTACTGCTTAGATTGCCAAGTAACCTATTTTGATGATGAAAAATGTCCTCCGCTAAAAAAAGCAGCACGAAAAAAAGTACAACAAATCGAAAAATTTAAAGCGCAACAAATAAAAGTTGTTGATGCTTCTTAGTTAAACAACAAACCAAAATTAATATTTCAACTACAAGATGATAATGGAGAAAACCATGAGCAATAAAATTGACAAAGCTCAGAATGACCAAGGTATCAGTAATGAATTAGAAAATGCTGACCGCCGTAACTTTTTTAGTAAGTCAGCTATTTTAGGTGCCGGCGCTGTAGCAGCGCCAATGACAGCTGCAATGTTTGCATCTACTGCAAAAGCTAAAGCTAAAGAAGCTGGCTTAAGTGCAGCCGTTCACCCTGGTGAATTAGATGAATACTACGGTTTCTGGTCTGGCGGTCATTCTGGTGAAGTTCGTATCATGGGGATCCCATCAATGCGTGAATTAATGCGTATTCCAGTTTTTAATACTGACTCAGCAACGGGTTGGGGTTTAACTGACGAATCAAAACGTATTAAAGGCGATAGTGCAAATATCTTAATGGGCGATTCGCATCATCCACATATGTCAATGACTGACGGTCGTTATAATGGTAAATATGTCTTTATCAATGACAAAGCAAACTCTCGTGTTGCACGTATTCGTTGTGACGTAATGAAAGTAGACAAAATGATCACTGTGCCAAATGTACAAGCGGTTCATGGATTACGTGTTCAAAAAGTCCCTCATACAAAATATGTAATTTGTAATGGTGAATTTGAAATTCCAATGAATAACGATGGTAAAGAATCTCTTGAAGACGTAAGCACATACCGTTCATTATTTAGTGTCATCGATGCGGAAAAAATGGAAGTTGCTTTCCAAGTAATGGTTGATGGTAACCTCGATAATACTGATGCTGACTACTCAGGAAAATACTTCGCTTCTACATCTTATAATTCTGAAATGGGCATGAATTTAGGTGAAATGATTACAGCAGAGCGTGATCATGTTGTTGTGTTTAATCTTGCGCGTTGTGAAGCTGCAGTTAAGGCGGGTAAGTTCAAGAGTTATAATGGTAATAATGTACCTGTATTAGATGGCCGTAAAGGTTCTAATTTAACACGCTACATCCCAGTACCAAAATCACCACATGGACTGAATACTTCACCAGATGGTAAGTACTTCATGGCTAATGGTAAGTTATCACCAACAGTGTCAATTATTGAAATTGATAAATTAGATGATTTATTCAAAGATAAAATTAAACCACGTGATGCAATTGTAGGTGAGCCTGAATTAGGTTTAGGTCCACTTCATACTGCATTTGATAATAAAGGTAATGCTTACACAACATTATTCTTAGATAGCCAAATCGCTAAATGGAATATTCAAGATGCAATAGCAGCTTACCAAGGTAAAAAAGTTAACTACTTACGTCAAAAATTAGATGTACATTACCAACCGGGTCATAACTCAACGTCATCAGGTGAAACACGTGACGCTGATGGTAAGTGGTTAGTAGTATTATGTAAGTTCTCTAAAGATAGATTCTTACCTGTAGGTCCATTAAAACCAGAAAATGATCAGCTAATTGATATCTCTGGCGATGAAATGAAACTTGTTCATGACGGCCCTACTTTTGCTGAACCACATGACGGTACTATCATTCATCGTTCAAAAGTAAAACCTAAGAAAATCTGGACACGTGATGACTCTATTTTCGCTGAAACCTTAGCACAAGCTAAGCGTGATGGCGTAGATACCATGACAGAAAATAAAGTGATCCGTGATGGTAATAAAGTACGTGTTTACATGACTTCTATTGCACCAAACTACGGCATGAATGAGTTTAAAGTTAAATTAGGTAATGAAGTAACCGTTATCGTAACTAATTTAGATCAAGTTGAAGATGTGACTCATGGCTTTTGTATGACTAACCATGGCGTGCAAATGGAAATTGGTCCTCAAGCGACTGCATCTATTACCTTTACAGCTGATAAGCCAGGTGTGCAATGGTATTACTGTAACTGGTTCTGTCATGCATTACATATGGAAATGCGCGGACGTATGTTAGTTGAAGCATAAATATTACTGTTAATATTTATATAAAGTGCTGTTTATGCAGCACTTTAAACCAAGTAATTAAATAGAAGAAAAGTCGATGCTTAAATTTTTCTCACTTACTTTGTTGGTATTATCTACAGGTGTTTTGGCGAAAACATTTGAAGTAACACCCGAACAAGACTTACAAAGTATTTTAAACCAAACTCATTCCGGTGATATTGTTAACCTGATGCCAGGTACTTTTAAAGGCAATTACGTTATAAAAAAAAGTATCACGCTATCTAGTTCATCCAAAACAGCTCCAGCAATAATTGATGCTATGGGACAAGGTAATGGTCTCAAACTGCTCAATAGCAATATCACAATCAGCAATCTCAATATAAAAAATTGGGGAGATGATCTGACGGAACAAAATGCAGGGATTTATTCAGATCAACAATCAACTCATATTACTCTGAATCATAATAGGTTATCAGGAAGTGGATTTGGTATTTGGCTTCAAAAGTCAAAACACGTAAAAATCCATAATAACATTATAAGCGGTAACCTAAAGCTTAGATCCGCTGATAGGGGCAATGGTATTCAATTATCAAGTGTGCAAAAAGCACATGTTTTTGAAAATGAAATATCAAAAGTCAGAGATGGTCTTTATATCATTGCCAGCCAACATAATTTAATTGAAAAAAATACTATGCACGAATTGCGATATGGCGTGCATTATATGTATTCACATGACAACACTGTTAAATATAACACAGCCTATAATACGCGAGCTGGATATGCGCTCATGAGTTCGAGACGATTGATTATTTCTGGTAATAAAACAACTGATAGCGAAGACTATGGTTTTTTACTTAACTTTATCACCGCCTCTACATTTTCTAATAATATTATCAAAAATGTATGGACTAAGCCTGAAAATAAAGTGCTAGGCCGCGAGGGTAAAGGCTTGTTTGTATATAACTCTGGTTACAATACTATCACTGGTAATATGGTTGATACTGCTGAAATTGGCATACATCTCACCGCTGGCTCTGAAAAAACCACAGTTTATGGCAATAGCTTCATCAATAACCCCATTCAAGTTAAATATGTTGTAAATCGAGAAGAAGAATGGAGTAAAGATGGCAAAGGTAACTACTGGAGTAATTACTTAGGTTGGGATCTGGATAACACTGGTACTGGTGACACCCCATTTGAGCCTAATGATGGTATAGATAAAATAATTTGGCAGTATCCCGAAGCTAAAGTCTTACTCGATAGCCCCGCTATCATATTATTACGTTGGGTACAAAAACAATTTCCCGTATTAAAACCATCTGGCGTAAAAGACAGCTATCCATTAATGCAAGTACCACTAAAGCTTAATTCACATTTAACTGCCAAAGCAACAATAGAAGATACATTATGAGTGATTTAATCGTTCAACTTACCAATACAGGTAAAACATATAACACAGTTGATGTATTAAGTGACATTAACTTAAAACTTAACCCTTCTGAAGTATTAGGCTTATTTGGTCATAATGGCGCAGGTAAAACCACTTTGATGAAACTCATTTTAGGAATAATTAAACCCACATCTGGCGAAGTAAATGTTTTTGGCCATAACCCAATAAGTAAAAATGCATGGCAAAATCGCAAAAAAATTGGATATTTACCTGAAAATGTGAGTTTTTACGACCACCTTACGGGCCTTGAAGTACTTACCTATTTCGCACGTTTAAAATCTGCGCCAAAGGTACAAGTATTAGAGCTACTTGAACAAGTAGGTTTAAGTCACGCACAAAAACGACAGGTTAAAACGTATTCAAAAGGCATGCGACAAAGATTAGGGCTAGCGCAAGCATTTTTAGGAAAGCCTAAATTATTGTTATTAGATGAGCCTACAGTTGGCTTAGATCCAATTGCAACCAATGAGTTTTATACCAGTGTTGATAACCTTAAAATGAGCGGCGCAAGTATCATACTATGCTCTCATGTCTTACCTGGTGTTGAGCAACATATTGATCGGGCGATGATATTATCAGGCGGAAAAATGAAAGCTTTAGGCACCCTTGAGCAATTAAGAGCACAAGCGGCTTTACCCATTACAATTCATGCCCAAGGTTTAAATGGCTCAGTTTATAACGACCCTTCGCTTAATATATACCTTGTTAATCGATGTGATAACCAAAACAAACTTGAAGTAGCTGAAAAGCAAAAACTTGCCGTATTAAGACAATTATTAAGCTATGACCATATCACTAATGTTCACGTTGAATCCCCTTCTCTAGAGAAGCTTTATCAGCATTATCTATCTGATAACCAGATGACATCTAAAAAAGGAGCGCAATTATGATCCCGCCAATTTTCGCTGTTGCTTTAAAAGAATTTCAAGATGGTTTACGTAATAGATGGTTGATTTCTATTACCCTAATATTTGCAGTTTTATCTTTGGGTTTAAGCTATTACGGCACAGTTGCATCAGGACAGATAGGTACATTTTCAATATCATCTACCATTGCGAGTTTATCTAGCCTAGCAGTATTCTTGATCCCTTTAATCGCCTTGCTACTTAGTTATGATAGTTTTGTTGGAGAACAAGAGTCTGGCACACTTTTATTGCTTTTAACTTATCCATTAAGCCATCAACAATTATTAATAGGTAAATTTTTAGGGCAAGGTGCAATCATCACATTAGCAACATGTTTAGGTTTTGGCAGTGCAGCTGTTTTACTGGCAATAACCAGTGATGTTGACAATATATTCTCATCATTTGGCTTATTTATACTGACAGCGACATTACTAGGGCTATCATTTACCGCTATCGCATATGTTATTAGCCTAGCCGTTAATGAAAAATCAAGAGCGGCTGGTATCGCATTAATTATTTGGTTTTTCTTTGTATTGGTTTTTGATCTCGCCTTATTAGGATCACTGGTTGGTATGGAAGATAGTTTATCACAAAACCAACTTGTACAAATTATGATGCTCAACCCTGCTGACTTATTTAGACTAATCAATTTAAGTGCACTAGATACAAACGATGTAAATGGCGTTTTATCAGTTGCCATTAATAGTGGCACTTCAACAACACAATTATTTATCTCAATGATGGCATGGATTTTAGCGCCTTTATTTATTGCTAGCATTATTTTTAAGAAGAAAACATTATGATAAAAATCAATAAAAAACTCTCAATTTTAGCACTTTTACTTTCAAGCCTTTCATTAACAGCATGTAATGAAGACTCAACAGAACAAGTAATTAAACAAGCTGTTGCAATAGAAAAATCTGATGGCTGCCATTTATGTGGCATGATAATAGAAGGATTTCCTGGTCCTAAAGGACAGCTATTTAATAAAACATCTGATATATCTCATAAGTTTTGCTCTACTAGGGATTTATTTGGGTTTTTATTACAACCAGAAAATGTTCGCCAAGTTAAAGAAGTGTATGTTCATGATATGAGTAAAACACCTTGGCAAAAACCCACTGATGAATTTTTTATTAATGCTAAAGATGCTTGGTTTATCATAGGTTCAAGTAAAAATGGTGCTATGGGTGAAACAATTGCAAGTTTTAGCCAACAAGCAGATGCGAATGCTTTTAGCAAAGAATTTGGTGGTAAGTTATATCGCTTTAGTGAAATCACAATAGACATCATATAAATTACATTAAAATTTATTTAAAACAAAAACCTGAGCCAAAAGTTCAGGTTTTTTTGTTTTTTTAAATTACAAATTACGCCCTTTTTTAATTTACTGTCATACTCAAGTTAATGAAAGCAATATTAGGGATAGTGATGTTTTTTGACTTAGCCAGTATTTATAAAAATTCAATTTTAAATAAACCTAAATTGGTTTGTTTTATCATATTATTGATGACTACTTTTTTCGCGTCACATATTCCAGACTTCAGGTTAGATGCTTCAGGCGATACTTTGGTGCTTGAAAATGATAATGCGCTTAAATTTTATCGTGAAATAAAACAACAATATGGCTCTGATGATTTTCTCATTATGACCTATACCCCAAAAAATGATTTATTTGATCAAACAACAATCGATAACTTAGTGCTCATGTCAGAACAACTGAGTGAAATTAATCAATTAGAGTCTATTATCAGTATTTTAAATGTGCCTTTAATTAACAGCCCACCAGTTACTTTAAAATCACTAGTTGATCATATTCCTACACTGGTAGACCCTAATATTAATAGAAATTTAGCTAAAAAAGAGTTGCTATTAAGCCCTTTATTTAAAAACTTACTGATCAGTAGTGATAGTAAAACAACTGCTTTACTGCTTTATATTAAACCTGATACCGACCATCAACTGCTACAACAAAAACGTAATGCTCTAAAACAAACAATACTGTCAGAGCCAACAAATAAAGTTGCTAAAAAGCAATTAACGAATATCAATACACTCTACTCCGCTCATTTAAAATCTATGCAAAATCAACAAGCGCAATTAATAACTGATGTACGTAATGTAATGTCTTCTCACAACGATAACGCACAACTTCATTTAGGCGGTGTTCCTATGATCACCTCTGATTCAATTGCATTTATCCGTCATGATTTAATTAACTTTGGTTTTATTGTCGTATTATTTATCTTAGTTACCTTAGCAATAGCATTTGCTAGAGTGCGTTGGGTAGTACTACCATTATTGTGCTGTATTGTATCTGGTGTAAATATGGTAGGTTTTTTAGGCTTAGTGGATTGGCCAGTTACTGTTGTGTCGTCAAACTTTATATCATTGATGTTAATTTTAACCTTATCTTTAACGATACATCTGATAGTGAGGTATCAAGAACTCCATTGGAAATTCCCACAAGCGCCGCAAATTACTTTAGTATCAAAAACCATGAAGAAAAAGTTTGTACCATGTTTATTTACTACAGCCACAACCATAGTGGCTTTTGGTTCTTTGATTGTGAGTGATATTAGACCTGTCATTGATTTTGGTTGGATGATGACCATTGGTGTCTCTATCGCTTTTTTGATGGCTTTTACCTTATTTCCAGCGTCTTTGATGTTACTAAAACCTGGTAAGGCAGTTAACCAAAAAAACTTAACAGAGCAAATCACACTCAGTGCTGCAAAAAAATTAGTTAAAATTCAAGTTCCTGTGCTTATTTTATATTTGTTTATCATCGCTTTTAGTATTTTAGGTTTTAAATATTTATCTGTTGAAAACAGATTTATTGATTACTTTAAACCTTCAACTGAAATCCATAAAGGTATGTCTTTAATTGATAATAAATTAGGAGGTACAACACCTTTAGATGTTGTGATCAATGCCCCCGTAGAGTTATTTGTTGAGAATAAGCTAACCACAACTGAAACAGAAATTGAGGATGATTTTTTTGATGAACTTGGCTTCGAAGAAGACGAATTTAATGATTTAGCACAAGACAAACCTACGGGGATCACCGCCAGTTATTGGTTTAATCCTGTTATGTTAGCCGAAATAGCACAATATCATGAATTTTTAGATAATCTGCCTCAAACAGGAAAAATCCTGTCATTAGCATCAGGAATGACGTTAATTAATGATTTAGAGCCAGAAACCAAAACTGATAATTTTAAGTTATCACTTATATATTCTAAATTACCTGATTCTGTAAAGTCTGTTTTATTTGACCCTTATTTATCAGACGATGGTAAACAGATCCGCTTTAGTATTCGGGTATTTGAATCTGATAAAACATTAAAAAGAGACGAATTACTTAACAATATTAAGCAAGGTTTAATGAGCAAGTTTGATTTAAACGAAGAGCAGATTAAGTTTACTGGCATGCTTGTTTTATATAATAATATGTTAAAAAGTTTATTTAGTTCTCAAATACAAACATTAGGTATGGTATTTTTTAGCATATTGATCATGTTTATATTGTTATATAAAAACTTAACTTTATCTTTAATAACTTTAGTACCCAACCTTGTTGCTGCAAGCATGGTGTTAAGTATTATGGGTTGGTTTAGTATTCCTTTAGATATGATGACGATTACCATTGCATCAATTTGTGTAGGCATAGCCGTTGATAACTCAATACATTATGTACATAGGTTTAAGATAGAATATCAAGCATGCGGAGATTATGAGCAAGCTATGATTAAAAGTCACAGTAGTATAGGTCGCGCTATGTATTATACCTCTATTACCATCACTTTAGGTTTCTCAATATTAATATTGTCTAATTTTATGCCATCTATTTATTTTGGATTATTAACTGGTTTTTCAATGCTGTTTGCATTAGTTGCTAACCTGACTTTATTACCTTTGCTCATAATTAAGTTTAAACCTTTAGGTCAACACCAAATAGTTGATAAGAATATAACAAACAAAGCTTATAACTCTTAAAATAAAAAACCGCTTATAAGCGGTTTTTTTATTGAGTAGAACAATAATTTATTTCATCGAAATCGTCGTATTAACTTCGCCTGCTTGGTGATCCGGCGCGAACCAACGTGTAGATACTGTTTTAGTTTGTGTCCAGAAAGAGATCGCTTGTTTACCATTTGGGCCTAAATCACCTAATTTAGAACCACGAGATCCCGTAAAACTAAAGTATGCTACTGGAACAGGTATTGGTAAATTGATACCTAACTGACCTGCATCTGCTTCATTTTCAAAGCGACGTGCGTAGTATCCTGAATTTGTAAAAATAGAAGCACCATTACCAAATGGATTATCATTAATAAACTTAACAGCATCTTCAAATGTATCTGCCTGTAATATTAATAATGCAGGACCAAAAATCTCTTGAGTATAAATATCCATATCAGTTGTTACATCAGTGAACATAGTTGGGCCGACAAAGTTACCTTTTTCGTAACCTTCTACAACACAATCACGACCATCAACTAATAGTGTTGCACCTTGCTCTACACCAGATGTAATAAGATTAACAATACGTTGTTTAGCTTGAGGATTTACTACTGGACCTAAGTCAGCAGAGCGGTCTGATCCTGGACCAATTTTCATTTCATGACTTCTAGTTGCAATTTCGTCAATCCAGTTACGTGTTTCACCAACTAAAATTACAACAGAGTTTGCCATACAACGTTGGCCTGCCGCACCGTATGCAGCCCCTAAAATATTATTGATTGCTTGGTCTTTATCACAATCAGGCATTACGATAGCATGGTTTTTTGCACCAACCATAGATTGTGCACGTTTACCGTGTGCACTTGCACGTTCATATACATGTTTACCAACATGAGTAGAGCCGATAAATGATACTGCTTTAATTAATGGATGATCACATAAACGATTTGCAACTTCAGGGCCACCGTGTACTACATTAAGTACGCCTGGTGGAATACCGGCTTCTAATGCAAGCTCAACTAAAAATACAGAAGAAGAAGGATCTTGCTCAGAAGGTTTTAATACAAATGTATTACCTGTTGCTAATGCCAAAGGAAACATAAAACAAGGAAGCATGATTGGGAAGTTAAATGCAGTGATACCTGCACCTACACCTAGTGGTTTTTGTAATGTATGAACATCTACATTACCTGCAACATTATTTGCCATTTCGCCTAATTGAAGTGATGTAATTGAACAAGCATGCTCAACCACTTCTAAACCACGTGCAACTTCACCTTCAGCATCTGGTAATGTTTTACCATGCTCTAAAGTGATCATTTCAGCAAGCTTAGTTGTATTTTCGCGAATCAAGTTTTGAAGTTTAAGCATTATACGCATACGTTGGCCCATAGGTACCAATTTCCACGTTTGAAATGCTTCATGTGCATTTTCAATCGCAGCATCAACTTCATCAAGTGTTGCAAAAGGTACTTGTGCAACAACTTCTTGTGTAGCTGGATTTAAAACATCTACCCAGTTACCTGAAGTAGATTCAATTTTTTCACCATTTAGGATCATCGGAACGCGGCGTATAGACATGGTCTTTCCTTATCTTTATCTCTATTTTTTTTATAATTTATTAATAAATTGTAAAAAACGATTTTAAATAGCATAGAGTGTCTGAATATCCTTGACAAGAGACCTCAGTGCAAGGCAGCCTTGCATATATGCAAAGAACTAAACTATATAAATAAAAATATGAATTGGGATGATCTAAAAGTCTTTTTGGAAGTTGCTAGAAGTGAAACTTTAACCATGGCCTCAAAGCGGTTAAATATTGACCCGTCTACGGTTTCAAGGCGAATTCATAAATTAGAAAATGAATTAGGCACACAACTTTTTGATCGCAGTGTAACAGGCCATCAATTAACTGAGCACGGTCACGAATTACTAACCACAGCATTAGATATTGAGAAAAAAACGGTGGCGACCCTTGATATTTTGCAAGGCAAAAACCTTGAAGATAAAGGTAGTATCAGAATTGGCACCACAGATGCTTTTGGTAGCTACTTTATTACTGAGCAATTGACATCTTTTCATCTTCAACATAAACAAATATCAATAGACCTACTTCCTTTACAGCGTTTGGTTAAACTAACGCAATATGAAGCAGATTTGGCCGTTACCGTAGAAAAGCCCGAAAATAAATCTCTTGTTGTGACTAAACTCTGTGACTACCGCTTAAAAATGTATGCCAGTAAAGAATACTTAGCGCAACACGGTGGTATGAGCTGTTTATCTCAACTTTCAAATCATGCAATGATAGGATATGTTGATGACTTAATATTTAGTGATCAACTGTGTTATTTAGACAGATACTTAGAAAAGGTAAAACCGGTTTTTAGAAGTACCAGTGTCATCGCGCAATATAAAGCAGTAGAAAATGGCCTAGGTTTAGCAATTTTACCGTGCTTTTTAGCATCTAAATCAGAAAAATTACTGCCTGTATTAGAAAATGATATTAATATAATACGCAGTTTTTGGATGGCCGCCCCCGTTGAACGCAAAAGATTAGCCAGAGTAGAGAAACTTTGGCAACATCTCAAGTTAACAACCCAGCAAGCTGAAGCTTTGCTATTAGGCCAGTAATTTATACCAATTGTATTAATTAACTTCCCATTCAGCGGGAGTTAAAAGCGCTTTAGACAAGGCAAATAATTGAAGTCATAGTTATTCTATTTCAAAATTATTTAACGCAGTATAAATCGCTTTTAAACCCGCCTTACAGGAGCCTCTGGGGATTTACACTTCGTTGTTATGTTATTCTTTTAAGGGAATGACCATTACTGCGATAACATGCCTAGAATTGAAAACCCCCAAAGGCTCTGAGTGGGAACTTACTTAATACAATTGGTATTATTCTTATAAAATGATAATTGCCAATTGTCATTTGATTTAACTTTTAAGGCATTTTTTATGAAAATTTCTAAAATTCTTTCGATGGGATTGTTGTCACTATCGATAAATACAGCCATCAATTTTGATGCAAGCGCAAAAGACCCTGTACCACCATTTGATCAATGGTTAGTTGAATTACGAGCAGAAGCCAAGCAAAAAGGCATTACAGATAAAACGATTGAAGCGGCATTAACCGATTTAAAACTTTACCCTAAAGCCATTAAAAGTGACCGTGCACAACCTGAATTTAAACGCACATTTAAAAATTATAGCGAAAAGCGTTTATCTCAATGGCGACTAAAAACCGGCGCTAAAATGCAAAAAGAGCATGGCGCATTACTTAAAGAAGTTGGCGAAGCTTATGGTGTTCAACCGCGTTTTATTTTGTCATTTTGGGGATTAGAAACTAACTACGGTAATTACATGGGTAAGAACGACATTATTCGTTCACTTGCTACCTTAGCCTACGATAAACGTCGCGCTGCCTATTTCAGAAAAGAGCTATTTAATGCCTTAATCATTTTAGATGAAGGCCATATCGCACTTAAAGATATGAAAGGCTCTTGGAGTGGTGCTATGGGTCAAGGTCAATTTATGCCATCTAGCTTCCTACGCTTTGCACAAGATTTTGATGGTGATGGTAAAAAAGATATTTGGGGTAACCATGCTGATGTATTTGCATCTATCGCCAATTACTTAAAACACTTTGGTTGGAACGATAATCAAACTTGGGGCAGAGAGGTTACTTTACCTGATAATGCAAGTACTTGGTTAAATACTGTAAAAGCAGATAAGCCAGAAAAAGGCTGTCGCGCTTTAAGAACCCATACAGACAAACTATCTCTTAAAGAGTGGAATGATTACGGTATACGCCGTTTAAACCTGAAAGATTTACCGGATGTGAACTTAAAAGCGACGCTTATTTTACCCGATGGCGAAAAAGGCCAAGCATTCTTAACATATGATAACTACCGCACAATTTTACGTTACAACTGTGCTAATAGTTACGCACTGACTATTGGTTTACTTGCTGATAAATTTAAGTAACTTAAACTCTAAAATAATGTATGTGCTTAGATACTTTTTCTAAGCACACTTCCACTATCCCATACTAAACACTCAATTCGATATACCCTAAAATTTTCCTCTCGTCATTCCATATATACTTTTTTGGTTCTAGTTTTTTTC
This sequence comes from Pseudoalteromonas sp. C2R02, assembly GCF_018860845.1. Taxonomy (NCBI): domain Bacteria; kingdom Pseudomonadati; phylum Pseudomonadota; class Gammaproteobacteria; order Alteromonadales; family Pseudoalteromonadaceae; genus Pseudoalteromonas; species Pseudoalteromonas sp. C2R02. Next base: position 181,725 of record NZ_JAHKQC010000013.1, read on the forward strand.
CGTGAAAAACCAACAAGATCTCTTATAAAAACAACTCGGAGGTGACAATCTTATAAATTTTAATATAAATTAAAACTGAATTTTCATAACATCCCCGAAATACTGCCGATGTCATTCCCTAAGTCTTTTATCGGGAATCTATCTTTTATAATCTATAAACTGATTCAAAAAAGCTCTCCGATAAAACAACTCAGAGATGACGAATCATATTCACAATATTAAATTTTAATCTGAATCTTTAACGGAAATTGTTACAAAACACTTGTTATAAAATATTCAAAAAACATTTAAACTCTAGTAAAAACACAATAACAGCAGTCAAATGAATATACTTATAATTAGTGCTAGTCAAAGAGATGACTCCAATAGTTTTAAATTGTCAGAATCCATCAAAATTAATGTATTTGATGGCCAATCAAATTTAACATCAAGTATTTTAGATATATCACAATACCCTTTTTTATTAGACCATTATGGCTGCGGCCGCGACAATAATGCCCAACTACAAGACGATAAGGACACTGTTTTAAGTCAATTATATGCGTGTGATGCTGTGGTTATTGTTGTGCCTGAATGGGGAGGTATGATCCCACCAGCACTTGTTAACTTATTATTATTATGTGCTAATGGCAGTGCGTCTGGTTTACCGCTTGGCCATAAACCAGCTTTTGCAATTGGGTTATCTACATCTGCTGGTGGCAGTAACCCCATTTCGTTACTTAAGGCTTATGCCGCTAAAAATACTCACTTAACTTGGTTACCATTACATGCCATAGTCCATAATGTAGAAGATTTTATAGCATTACCTTGGACACCAGATAATCAAGATCGTATGTCACAAGTACAATCCCGGATTGCAACTGGTTTAAAGGCATTAGAAATATATGCTAATACTTTAAAGCCAGTACGAGAACAACTTGTAGCACTCTCAAAAGTTCATCCATTTGGCCAGTAATTAAGGATTAATCATGTCTTATGAAATGTTAGTTGGTTTACATGTTACAAACGATGAGATGTATCAAGAATATCGTGCGGCCATGAAGCCTATTTTAATACAGTACGATGGCGGGTTTAAATGTGACTTTAAAGTCAGTGAAACATTATTACCTTCAGAGAATAAAGATATAAACCGTGTTTTTACTATTTATTTCAAAGATGAAGAGGCTATGGAAAACTTTTTCTCTCATCCTGATTATTTGAAAGTAAAAGAAAAGTATTTTTCAAACTCGGTATCAAGTGCAGTTATTTTGTCTGTTAACAACCACTAAACAACAAGGACTTATTTCGTGCTTTTAGACTTTGCTGCCATCATCTTATTACTTTTAGGCATTGCACATTCATATTTAGGTGAAAAATATATTTTAATCAGACTGTTTAAAAGAACAAATATTCCCCACCTTTATGGCAGTGATGATTTCACAAAAAATACCTTAAGATTTGCTTGGCATATTACTACATTCGCTTGGTTTGGCATTGCCATATTACTTGCTTTTGAAAATCAGCCCAGTAATTTATTGTTATATACAACCAGTATTGTTTTTTTTGTGAGTGGCTTAATATCAGTTTGCTTTAGCAAGGGAAAACATTTTTCTTGGATATGTTTTTTTGCGATTAGCTTGCTGATATTTTTTAGCTCAATATAATTAATAAAAAAACTGTGGTGATTACTATTAATTACACTTTAAAATTTCATCCTATTTTATTATAAGCTATAAAATTTAGATGTTCATACACCATTAAAACAACTAAGCTTTCAGGTTTTACTTTAGTAGAACTTATCATTGTTATTGTGATTTTAGCTGTATTAGCAATTACAGCCTTACCGAAATTTATAAACCTGAACTCTGATGCAGCAACTTCTGTAGGTAGTGGAATATTTTCTAATGCTCAAACTACCATAGATGTTTATAAAGGAACTTGCTTAGCTCGCGGTAGGGATATATATGAAGATAGAAGCACTGCAAGTAATAATTTCAATATCGATGGAATAGAATCAAGCTTTTCAGCCTCATGTTATCCAGTTTCAACATCAAGAAATAGTAGAGCTATCTCCAACGCAAGACAATGTTATTCAACATTGCAAGATTTAGTAAGTACAGATACATTACCTAATATCACATATCGATGGAACGCAACGGGCGGAAGCAGCAATAGTACGAGTGTAACAAGTTCTTATTTCCAAAGCTCTCAAGAAGCTGGTTATAAAGTATTTATTCATCAAGCAAGAACGTTTCATTCTTATTGCCATTTTTATTATTTAGACGGTGTAGATTTGACCAAAACACCTTACTTGCTTTATGACGCCGATAACGGTGTTAAAGCAAGTGGTGTAATGGATATATCAAATGGTATTACTTGGTCTGACAATCTAACTTTGTATAATTAATAGATTAACCCACATGGCTAATATACAAATAAAACCGATAAAAAAACTTATCATACGATGCATCACATTATTATAACTAATATGAATTACTGCATGAAGATAACGAGATATTACAAAAACAATTGCGGCATATAGCGCAAATTCACTTTGTATGCTTAACGATATAAATAACGTACATACTACATAAAATAATAATGGTAATTCAAATTGATTATTGAAATTACGGGTTGTCTTAGTCACTAAGTCTGGTAAATCTTCTCCTTGCATAAGTCTAAAGTACTTACGACTCATCTTGCCTTTTTTAACATTTTTAATTCTAACTGTTACTGTTATTATCCCTACAATAAACGTCAGTAGTACCATCATAAACATTGCTATTAACATAATAATTTTCTTTGTTATTTTTAGAGTTCATGATTATTATAGGATTCGAGCAAGTTAGCAACTCACTATGTAAGAATTTCTGTTAATTACTTGCCCTACTTCTTAATATCGTTTTTATTACTAAAGGAATAATTAGCCCTTAATGGACAACTTAGACTTTAATACTTTTTGTAAATCAATCTTAATTGAGCTAAGCATTGCTTATCCTTTTAGCAAAACGATTGCTTTTAGTGATATTAATAAAGATGTAGTCGCAACAGCTGAACAGCTTAATTTTCACAATCAAATCATTCAATTTTTAGTTAATGAAAAACTTATTAGACAACTACCAATACAACATAATGCTTTAAATTATTATCAATTAACACCTAGCGGATTTAAATTATTCAGTAAAAATGAACAAATGTGCTTTTAATTTATAAATGCCCTACTTTTACTAAAATAATTGTATCTTGTTCAACATAAGGATTATGAACGCTCATATGCGGGCTTCTGATCCAAGTACCTGCAGGATAGCGACCTTTTTCATCCATAAACTCACCGCTTATTACATATATTTCTTCTCCGCCAAAATGTGCATGAGGCACAAAGCGCTCTCCTTTTGGCCATTGCACTAATGCTGTTGATTCTCCTTCAAACTCATGCAGAGGCATAACCTTCAAATTACCATTACCTTGTAACCATGAAGCCGTATTTGTATCAATATTGATATGTTTGTTATCATTTGGTTTAAATTGGTGTAGCTTAACGAGTAAAGTACAGCCTTGTACACTGTATGGACTATGAATAAATCCTTCTGGATTTCTAAAATATGCACCAGCATGATAATCACCTGTCTCGTCTGAAAATACACCTTCTAATACTAATATTTCTTCCCCTAATGGATGATCATGGCTTGAAAACTTAGAACCTGGTTCAAACTTTACAATACTCGTTGCATGCCCACGCTCTTTATCTTCTCTGGCTAATAACTTTCTGTATACACCTTTACTTGGGCTTTTAAGCCATTCTTGGTTATTCGTATTTATGACTACTCTTTTTGTAAAATCTAAATTCAGCATTATCTACTCCATTACTTTATACAGTTATTTATACGCCAGAATATAAACTGGCGTAATTTAGAATAAAAATTAGTTACGCCCTGCCATCACACCACCATCAATATCCCAAATAGCACCTGTTACCCAACTAGATTCTTCTGATAATAAAAAGCTTATTGAATTAGCAATATCTTCTGATGTACCAATACGTCCGATCGGGTGGAAATCATTAAATCCTTCAAGGGCTTCGTCTATTTCATTTTCATTGATAAAAGAATTGTATATGGGTGTTTTTACCACTGCAGGTGATACTGCATTTACTCTTATGTTATGCTCAGATAACTCCATTGCCATATGTTGTGTTAAGGCATGTAAACCCGCTTTTGCCATAGAATATGCTGAAGATGGTGTTGCTTTTACTGCTTGCTTAGCCCACATAGAACCAATATTCACAATATTACCACCGTTATGGATTATCATATTTTTTGCAACAGCTTGAGAAATGATAAATGTCGCTTTATTTAATGCCATGTAAATTTCGTAATCATCAGCATTATGCTCAATAAATGGTTTTGGGCTAAAGTATCCCGCAGCATTAACCAAATAACCTATCTGATTTTTTTGATTTTCAATATATTCTTTAACTGATGTTATACCTTCTTGTGTATACAAATCAGCTTTTATCGCCGTTATTTTTCCAAATACACTAAGCTCTGATAGTGTATTATCTAATTTGTCTGGATCACGCCCTACAATAACTACTTCAACATTATTTTTTAGTAATTGCTTTGCTACTGTTTTACCCATTCCACTTGAACCGCCAACAATAAGTGCAATACCTGATTTATTAAAATCCATCATCTTCTCCAATTAATCTTTATTTGTAATTTGTACTTGGTTGATGAAGTAATATTAAATTAAAATATGATCATAAAAAAAGTAGGTACATTTTGGTCACCTAAGCACTTATTGGTACATCTTAATGAATAATAAAGAAAAATTATTTTCTAGAAAATCGCCACCAGCACAATCGGCACGTATGGTAGAGACAATTATCGGTTGTAAATGGTCGGTAACTGTTTATCACCTATTGCTAAATGATATAAACAGGCCCGGTGAAATGGTTTCTAATGTTGAAGGACTCACAACAAAAGTACTTAATGCATGTTTAAAAAAAAATGTAGAGTTTGGCATTTTAGAGCGTATTGCTTATAACGAAGTGCCACCTAGAGTGGAATATAAAGTAACAAATTTTGGCAATAAATTTATTAAAATAATAGATCAACTAGAGGCACTTCAAACCGAAATCAATTTAACAGAATAAAAGTCAGGTTCATCCTAAATTTTAGAATTAAGGTGCTATCGGACATTTACATGGATTATCACCATTATCTACAGTGTTACAGCTTTCCTTAGCTTGCTCCCATATTTAAACTGGTTTTATATTTTTGCTATCAAAAAATAAATCCATTTGAGCTAAAGCACATATAGTTAGCTGATCTTCAACTGTTTGCGGATCAGGTGCGCCTTCTGCGGTTTCATTATTAAACCATCTCTTACAAGCTTGTGCTTTTGCTTCTTCAGGTGTGATATCGGGATTATCACCATAGTTTGTTAAGAAGCTGGCTGCAGCTAAATCTTGTGCTTCATATTTTCTTATATCAGGAATTGTTGCAGGGTTGTTACTACATTCTCCTGTAACACCAGCTGCAATCATATGATTTGCTATCATATATAGAGTTTCTTTTTCACTGTGTTCAAAAAATTTAATAGGACCCGCTTGCAAAATAGTAACTTGAGGTACGCCATCTTTATTAACTGGTAGTTGATCTTTAAAATTTACTCTAAACCATGCAGGTGCTTGCGGATCATATAATTAGATTTCTCTTCGTTATCAAATAATAATAAAGATAACATCACAGGAAAATAGTCATTTTCATACTCACTTTCACCCTACCCTGGCGCAGCAATTGGATTGACATCTAATCAGGGCTTATAAAGATCAATTTCAGATTCATTTATACCCACACACTCTAAAATTTGTTGCCAACGATTTAATGTCATGTTTTCAAATAGTCAGCAGTTTGCATTGCTACATATGGAGGGTAATGTAATAAAGTCACTGACTTTTGTCTTGAAATTGGCATTCCTAATGGTAAATACATTTCCCATTTTGATTTACCATCACTTTTATTGCTATTAACAGGAAACCCTGCCATTGGATTCCAGGCTCCTGGAGTTGCTTTACAAAACTCAACACCTTTAATTGCCTGCCCAGCATGCTCTTTGTTCATAAACAATTGGTGCATTTTTGAAAACCTTGCCCTTTAGCTATATTATTTTCATCACAATCGAATTAGATAAAGTACTTTCCATTATCTTATGTTACTTTTAGAGGATTTTACCCTATTTCTATATAATCAGTTTTTAACGAGCTTAATGTAAAATGTTTTATCAATTTCTCAGGTGTATCTAAGCCCAAACTTGGATTAATAACATCAACAGATGGGTATAATTTCCCCTGATAATAGCCATCCCCAGGTAAACCATATTTAATTTTTGTTGTGGTTTTATTTTTCATAACTCTTCCTTTTGATTTTTATATATCTTATTTCAATTAGTTAGAGTTTAATAATATTGTTAAACATTGTAATTTAGTAAATTAAAAAAATACAATTGAATAAACACTCTAATTACTGTCAACTAAAGAGGTACATATATTAGGAGATAATATGAATACAGTTACAAAAAATTTACTTTTGTCTTTCACCGTTTTGCTTGCTACAAATATAAGTGCAACACAAATAGATAAAACAAAGATAACAAGTAACCAGATACAACAAACTTCTGTTACTAATATAAAGCGACAAATAGCAAAAGAAATTGCGGTGAACTATTCAATACAATCAGAAATATTTAAGGACAATATTTCTTATAACAATTTAACTATTAGCAGTGATTTACTCCAATCTTCTGCTCTATCAAAAAGATTACAATTAAAAGAGCGCAATAATTCCATTAGTGTATTAAAAGGCTTTAAGTTAGCTCAATCTAATCTTGTGCAACTAAGACTTGCTGATAATTTAATGATAGACGCACTCAATAAAGGTAAAGAGCCGTTATTTGCTTTTGAACCTGCAGGAAATGATAAATATTGGAAAGAAATAGAAGCATTTGATATGCAGGGAAATCTACATACTTTAGATGTTGTAGCACTTCCAACTCATCCAACATTTATTGTAGAGCTTGATACAAATAAAACCCTAAAAGCTGGGTTAAGTGTCATGAGATCAATTTTAAAGTCTCAATCTGCAAACCTTAAAACTCTTAATAGCACTTCACAAGATCAGCCTATATCAACAAGTGTGCTTAAAAAAATTAGACTCAATGACGATGAAGAGCCATGGATATCAGGTAATGCTGAAGTTTATGGCATAGTAACAGGTGTTAACCCTTCACGTGATGAACCCGTATTAGATATCCTAGATATGCCTTATTTAGATACTGATAATAAAGATTATCACCCTAATCAAATTATAATTCATTGGGAAAGATATCGCTGGCAAGCTGCTGATATGATATTAATGGAACAAGATGATAATACTAATTATAAAACCCTTGCTTCTAAACTATTAGAAATAGCTGAACAAGTTATGAAAACAATTCCTGATCCTGAGGTGCAAGGCTATGCAATAATTCCTAAATTAACCAATGAATTATTAAAAGCTATGCCAGATGATTGGTTCACTAATGATGATGATTATCTTGATGTATTTTACACATTATTTGAAGATACCCATTACTCAAATTATTATGGTGCAAGCACTAACGCAAAAGTAACAATAGAACCACTTAGGATAGATCCAAGATAGTAATAATACAATAAAGGGGTCGGAGTTAATTTACCTTCGACCCTAGTTAATTCATAACCTTTCATTTAAATTAAACCTTGCAATTTAAAAGCTTATTCATTTTTCTATTTTATATATTTAAATTAAATAACTCCGACCCCTTTTTATTCATTGCATTTTTTATCATGTTCGCAATAATGGCGATATGCGTAAATGTCTTTAAAGACACATAATAATAAATAGGTCGCGCTATGGTAGAGAATCAAAATAAATTAAACTTAGGTCAGGCATCAATCCCTGCAGTAACGCAATATCTTCAGTTAGCAGATGAGCTAGGTATAGAAATAACACCGATCTTATCGAAATTACGCATAACAGAAGCCCAATTATCTGATACTAACCAGCATATCAGTGGTGAAGATTTTCAAGAACTCATCTTGGAGTTGATAAATTTATCTGGAGATCAATTATTCGGTTTACATACTGCTAAATTTGTTCAACCTGGCTCGTATAGTGTTTTAGGCTTTATTACAATGAATTGCGAGACTCTCGGTGAAGCAATTACTAAAATTCAACCATTTGAAAAATTGGTTGGTGATATGGGCACTACACAAATAGAAAAACAAGACTCAGACTTATATATCAGCTGGCATTGTATTTTTCCGGACCCTAATGTTAAACGACATATGGTAGATAACTGTCTAGCCTCTTGGTTTACGTTTGCTCAATTTCTAGTTGAACCTAAATATAAACAACAAAGTTTACCTAAAAAAGTATTATTAATGCGTTCTAAACCTAGCCTTGATGAACAGTCTTTTTATCATGATATTTTCAAATGCCAAGTGCTATACAATCAAGTTAAAGACGCTATTATTTTTGATGAAACTTTATTGGCTTTACCGCTGAATAAAGGTAATAAACTTTTACTATCTACTTTAGAAAATCATGCTGTAGAATTGATTGATAAACTATCTGAAGAGGAAGATTTTGCCCTGAATGTTAAACAACTGATTGAAGTTAATTTAATAAATGGTAAATTTCACCAACAGGATATCGCTGATACTTTGAATATAAGCACCAAAACGTTACAACGTAAACTTAAAGCACTCAATTTTACTTTTAAATTTTTATTAGATGAAGTGAGATTAAATTGCGCACATCAGCTATTAAATCAAGAAAATTTGCCTTTGGTTGATATCAGTATCAACTTAGGTTTTTGTGAACCAAGATCATTTTATAGATGGTTTCAGAAGTTAACTGGGGTAACACCTGGCGATTATAGAACTAGGAACAAGTGTAATTGAATAAAATTTCCAATGAAATGCTTAAAAGCATACTTAAAGATGTAAAACCTTTAATCGGCAAAGGTAAAGTAGCAGATTATATTCCCGCTTTAGCAAAAGTAAATAACACACAATTAGGTATTGCAGTTTGTACCTTAGATGGTGAGGTTTATCATACAGGCGATGCGTTAACGCAATTTTCTATTCAAAGTATTTCTAAAGCATTAAGTTTAACTTTAGCCCTAACGATATATGAAGAAGATGAAATTTGGCGAAGAGTAGGTAAAGAGCCCTCAGGCCAAGCATTTAATTCTTTAGTTCAGCTAGAGCTAGAACATGGTATTCCAAGAAACCCATTTATCAATGCCGGTGCACTGATAATTAGCGATTTATTGGCAGATAAATTGATTACGCCAAAATTTTCATTAATGGAATTAGTAAGAGACCTTTCAGGTAATACTAAAATCCAATTTGACAAAAATGTCGCCCGTTCAGAATTTAAGCATTCTGCCCGTAATAGCGCGATTGCATATTTAATGAAAGATCATGGTAATTTTCATAACAATGTTGAGTCTGTGTTAAAAGATTACTTTCAAGCTTGCTCGATAAAAATGAACTGTATTGACTTAGCTAAAACATTCAGCTTTTTAGCCAACCGAGGAACTCCTGTTGGTCAAGATAAACCGCTTGTATCTCAAAAAATGAGTAAACAAATAAATGCATTGCTTGCAACCTGTGGTTTATATGATGAAGCTGGTGACTTTGCTTATCGTGTGGGTATGCCTGGGAAATCTGGTGTAGGTGGTGGTATTGTGGCAGTGATACCTGGTGAAATGAGTATTTGTGTTTGGTCACCTGAGCTCAATCATTCAGGTAACTCTTTAGCAGGTATTGAAGCCTTAGAGTTATTGACCAATAAACTAGGTCGTTCAATCTTTTAAATTTTTTTCATTAAAAAAGGGACGTTTATGTCCCTTTTGATTCGTATTCCACTAAAAGACTATCTAAATAAAACAGACTCTTTTTTGAACCAATGCACACAGAACGACATTAATACACCAGCTAATACTAGCGTAGCAGCGAATATCATGCCTACCATAGAATAATCGACAGTCCCTTTTATTAACTCTTTAATTGCCAATGCAACATTAGTAATTGGGATCATAGCTGTATTCATAGTTAATTCCATATTTGGCATCATGGCAACAACTAAAGGCATAAATGCGATCATAGACAATGGACCCATATAATTTTGCGCTTCTTTAAATGTACGCGCATAAATTGATATGGCTAGCACTAATGAAGAGAATATGCCTGCAAGCGGTACTAGCATAAGGAATATTAAACTCAAATCAACTACACCTATTGCGCCCATCACTTCAGTGATAATTTTTGCATCAAAAAAACTGCCTGCGACACTGACCCAAAAACCCATACTTACGACGGTGATACATGCAGTTGCTAACGATGATGCTAGCACAGTAAAAAACTTACCTAATACTAACTCTGTGCGTGTTACAGGTGTCAGTAATAAAGTTTCCAGCGTACCGCGTTCTTTTTCACCTGCACCTAAATCAATTGCAGGATAGCTTGCGCCTGCTAAAACCAGTGGAATGAGTAAATATGGTATAAATGCCCCTATTTTCTCACCGAGATTTTCTCGTTTATCAGCAGCATCAATTTTTTCAATTTTTATTGGGTTTAATAATGCAATACTTTGCTCTTTTGTAACTCCTAATTTTTCAAAGTTTTCAGCTTGTAATATCTCACTAAAAGACTTCATAGCATCATTGACACGTTTATAAATGAAATTAATTGAAGCTGCATCATTAAAAACAACTTGCCAATTACTCTGCTCACCCTTTGACAAAGTGTCTCTGGCATTATTAGGAATTAAAATCCCAACATCTAAATCACCCGCTTTAACAGCAGCCTTCATTTCATCTACAGTTTCATATTTTACTTCACTTAATTTAAAGCTTTTATGAAACTTAATCTTCTCTGAAAACTCAGGGGCATATTCGCTCCCTGTGATTGCATAAATATGTACTTTTTGTTCAGCTTCCAAACTTGCTTGAGTCGCTAAAAAGCCCATCAAACCAAACAGAATTGGAAATATTAAAACAGGTAAAGCAACAACAAATAAAAGTGTTTTTTTATCTCTTAATAATTCTTTTACTTCCTTTTTAAAGACTTCAAACATTTGACTGCTCCTGCAAAATATTAAGGAATGCTTCATTGAGAATTTGACTATTACCTGTTTCTCTAAATTGCGATAATGTGCCATTAAAACAACTGATACCTTCATTAATTACCGATACACGTTCACACAAAAGGTCTATTTCATCTAAGTGATGGGTTGAGAAAATAACAGGCGTGCCTTGTGATTTTAAATCTTGGATAAATTTAATTACTGTTTGCGTGGTCATAATATCTAAACCAGTTGTCGGTTCATCTAATACAACCACTTCAGGAGAATGTACAACAGCACGTGCAATATTTGTTTTTTGTTGCATCCCTGTTGAAAGGTGCTCTGCCCTTTTATGTACAAAACTGTTCATATCTAGCATTTCAAATAATTCTTCTGTGCGAGTTTTTAGTATTTTTTTATTCATGCCATGCAGCTTACCAAAGTACTCAATGTTTTCTTTTGCAGTTAAACGGCCATATAAACCTGTAGAGCCAGATAAAAATCCAATCTTTTTACGTGCTAAAAGTGGATCTTTTACAACATCTACGCCATTAATTTGAATTTGACCATGATCAGGTAAAAGTGCAGTAGATAACATACGAAGTGTTGTTGTTTTACCTGCGCCATTTGGTCCAAGTAGACCAAGGACCTCACCTTTTTCACAATGAAAACTGACATCCCTTACTGAGTGGAAGTAATCGGTCTCTTGTCTTGGATCTATGCTTTGCTGTTTATCTATTTTATGATCTTTGGTTAACTTAAATCTTTTTTTAAGCCCCGCTACTTCAATCATATAACTTTCCTTTGTTTAGGTTGGGGTTTTGGTCGAAAGTAATTAATATTTTTATAAAATTCGACATTGTTATTATCTTCATACCAATCAGGGATCCCTAAAAATGGCATAGGTGATAATGCTTTATTATTTTTTAATAACTGATTATCTATAATTTGTTGATAAAGTACAGTATCTAGGAACTCATATTGATTTTTTAATGATAAGCGGTAAAAATCACTGTTAACTGGTAAAAACAATGCTTTGCCTGTGAGTCCTAAATAAGGCTTAGTTGCCATCTCATAATTGGCATGACCAAACATATATGCTGCTATATTTTCACCCCATTGTGATCTGTGTGTAACAAAAGCATCATCCCATAAATGGTTTTTCAAACTATCTTTTATCTGCTCAGAAACAGCATTATCAATATTGTAAGGAAACAAAATACCGCATTCATCAAGTAAGGTTATCGCATTACGAGATGTAGAACGTTTAACTAAACCATGCTCATTGATTTGCTCTATATGCATTTTATTTAATAGCGTTTTTGTTTTAGGGAATAAAATCCAAATTAAACCGCCAAATAAGTCATGCCAGTTATCAATACGAGTTGGTACATTGCCTGTCTCATAAATGATTTGTTCATAATATCTTGGGTCGTCTTGAATATGAGGATCGGGTATGAAATTTAGATTTTTACCACTGGAAAGAATTAAATCTTTAATATGCGAGTTTAGCCAATCACAATCTGGCCATTGGTCATTTTGATCAAGTTTAAATAACTCAATTAAATCGTTGAAAAGGCCATGTTGCTTAAAATCAACACTCCACTCTTTGCTAGGTTCAAACTTTAACTTCACCGGTTAACTCATATTTAATCTTTGATGCCGGCTATTTTAACTCAAAATCAAATTCGATTTAAGTAGGCTTATCAGTTTGCGTAAATATCTTTGTTTAGTCTTTAATATTTGATACTTTAACGCAAATTTACATAAAATCAGATTTTATTCATGTCAACTTCTGATAATCTACTCATTGATTTACTTTAATCTCCACCTTAATAAGAGAGCAAAATGAAAAAACTTCTTAGTTTAAGCCTACTAAGTACATTGGTACTGGCTGGCTGTGCAACTACAGCATTAAATAAAACTGATTTTGAATCAGCATATAACACAATTAATAGCGAACAGCTAACAACGCACATTAAAGCTTTTGCATCCGATGAATTTGGTGGCCGAGGTCCTTCAACTGAAGGTGAAAAACTGACTTTAGCTTACCTAACTAAACATTTTAAAGAGTTAGGTTACCAACCAGGTAATGGTGACAGTTTTTTACAAGAAGTCCCTTTAGTATCTCTTGAAGCATCACCTGAAATGGGCTTAACGATTGGCGATAAAACATACCAATATAAAAAAGAAATGGTAATGGGTTCATCGCGTATCAGTGAATTTGAAGCAATTGAAAATTCAGAGCTTGTTTTTGTAGGTTACGGCGTAAATGCACCAGAATATAACTGGAATGATTACAAAGATGTAGATGTTAAAGGTAAAACAGTCGTTATTCTCGTAAACGATCCTGGTTTTGCAACAAAAGATCCTGAATTATTTACAGGCGATGCAATGACATATTATGGTCGTTGGACTTATAAATATGAAGAAGCTAGTCGTCAAGGTGCTGCAGGTGCAATCATAGTGCATGAAACGGCTCCCGCATCATACCCTTGGTCTGTTGTTGAAAACTCTTGGACAGGCCCGCAATTCGGTTTCCAAAAAGAAAATAATAATATGGACCGTGTTGCTGTTGAAGGCTGGATCACAAACGATGTCGCCATTGAAATTTTCAAAAAAGCGGGTTTAGACTTCACTAAACAAAAGCAACTTGCAGCAAAATCTTCACATCATGCTGATTTAGGCGATTTAACAGCAAGTGTAAGCGTAAAAAATACAATTAAAAAGTCTATCTCTAATAACTTTATCGCTACTTTGCCTGGTAGTGAGAAAGCAGATGAGCATATTATCTACTCTGCACATTGGGATCACTTAGGTACAGATCCAACTAAAAAAGGCGATAAAATATATAACGGTGCTCATGATAATGCAACTGGTACAGCTGGCATGATTGAAGTAGCTGAAGCGTTTGCTTCATTACCTAAGAACCCTAAACGCTCTATCACATTTTTAGCAGTGACAGCTGAAGAACAAGGTTTATTAGGTTCTAAGTACTATGCTGCTAATCCTGTTATTTCTCCAAAAAGTACTGTCGCTAACATCAATATGGATAGTTTAAACCTTTTAGGAAGAGTAAAAGATGTCAGTGTTGTTGGTATCGGTAAATCTGAACTAGACGATATGCTTGCTGTTGCTGCAACTAAGCAAAACCGTACAATAGGAGGTGATCCAAAACCATCTTCAGGTGGTTATTACCGCTCTGATCATTTTGCTTTTGCTAGCATGGGTGTACCGGCTATGTACGCTGGTGGCGGTACCTTACCAATTGATGATGCAACAGCGACATACAGAAAACGTATGGGTCTAATATTGCGTGGTTGTTACCACCAAGCATGTGACCATTACAGAAAAGGCTGGGATTTATCAGGAGCAGTTCAAGATTTGAAATTGTTCTATCATGTAGGCTTTGATTTATCAGAACAAAAAGATTGGCCAAAATGGGATACTAAATCTGAATTCCAAAGAAAATAAATGCAAATGATATTGATTTGCATTTAAATTAACTTTAAAGTACAACCTCCTATAATGAGGTTGTACTTTATGTTTTTTAATTCGACGTTATATTCAAACACCTATAATATTTCAAAAATATTATTTAACAAACGTGCTTTACTGCCTTTGGTATTGTTCGCATTTTTATTGACTCCTGCTACACAAGAAATTGTTTTACAATCGTTATCAGATGCTTTTTTACAAGTGTCAATTTTTGTAGCCGGAACGCTATTTTTATATTATTACCTCGTAGATAAATTCCCTCAATTAGAACTTACCTATGTACGCCGACATGCGCCTAATTTAGAAGTACCTATTAGTGCAGTATTAGGTGCCTTGCCGGGTTGTGGTGGAGCTATTATAGTTGTTACACAATATACCAAGCGACAAGCAAGCTTTGGTTCTGTCGTAGCTGTTTTAACCGCGACTATGGGTGATGCAGCATTTTTACTACTGGCGACTCGTCCATTTGATGGCATGATAGTATTATCCACCGGTTTAATCGTTGGTTCAATATCTGGCTATATTGTAAATAAAATTCACAACGTCGATTACCTTGCACCTGAGGCTGATTCTATACCAAAAAATCAACCAACAATTCAAGATACCCCGATCAAATATGCCGGTAGAGTATTTTGGCGCATCGTGTTCATACCAAGCTTGATAATTGCACTAATGCTTGCGTTTCAATTTGATTTTAGTGCTATTTCATACCAGTTAAATGAAGCAAATATCTTCTTTGGTGCTGTTTGTGCTTTAATTGTTGTTTCGCTTTGGGCATTTACTTCTAAAGGTGAGACTTATCAAGAGTTAACAGCTGAAGATGATTTACAAAATAAACCCTCTCGATTAAACCGAGTAATGCAAGATACTCATTTTGTCACTGCTTGGGTGGTTGCTGCTTTTGTTTTATACGAATTAACTATGCTATTTTTAGGCTTAGATTTAAAAGCTTGGTTTATGAATTATGCAGTACTAGCACCATTAATCGGCTTGTTAATTGGATTGCTACCAGGTTGTGGTCCGCAAATAGTTGTAACAACGCTTTATATTCAAGGTGTGATCCCATTTTCTGCTTTGATTGCCAATGCTATATCAAATGATGGTGATGCACTCTTCCCTGCTATCGCATTAGCGCCTAAGGCTGCATTTATAGCAACTATATACTCTACAGTACCCGCCTTTATAGTTGGCTATAGTGTTTATTATTTTTTTGAGTAATCGAAATTCCTCTAACACCTGTATTGCCGCCAGTACGTGGTAATTATTAAGTATAAAAAAACCTGTATAATTAATATTATACAGGTTTTTATTTAAGTCACGCAGTGGCTCTAATAGAAATTCGCAGCAGATCTATTAGCTCATCGCCATTATCATTCTAGAAGGATTCTCTAAGTAATCTTTCCATAAGTTATTAAAGCGAGCGATTGTGCCACCATCGATTACACGATGATCGCCAGACCAACTTACTTGCATAATTGCACGTGAGACAACGTTACCTTGGTCATCAAACCGTGGTAAGTGTTGTAACTTACCTAATGCAACGATAGCGACTTCTGGTTTATTAATAATAGGCGTCGCAATAGTGCCGCCTATCGCGCCAATATTTGAAATCGTGATTGTGCCACCTTTTAAGTCTTCTGGTGATACACGCCCCGTTCTTGCAGAATCTGATAAACGTGTTACTTCATTTGCAATATCAACAATATTTTTAGTTTGACACTGTTTAATATTAGGCACCAGTAGACCAACTTTAGAGTCCACTGCC
Organism: Pseudoalteromonas sp. C2R02; assembly: GCF_018860845.1. Taxonomy (NCBI): domain Bacteria; kingdom Pseudomonadati; phylum Pseudomonadota; class Gammaproteobacteria; order Alteromonadales; family Pseudoalteromonadaceae; genus Pseudoalteromonas; species Pseudoalteromonas sp. C2R02. Next base: position 198,123 of record NZ_JAHKQC010000013.1, read on the forward strand.
ATGCCAATATTATGGTCACCAAAATACTTAAGTTCTGTACAATCTTCATTTACTTTTGAATTAAGCACAGGGAACTCTTTGATCGCTAATGATAATGCTTTAATAAAGAACGGCATCATAGTAACTTTAATACCCTGTTTTTTATATTCTTCTTTTAGATCACCACGTAGCGCAATTAATTCAGTTAAATCAATTTCATCACTATAAGTAAAATGCGGGATAGTTGTAACAGACTCTGTCATCAACTTAGCCATTACAGCTTTAATACCCTTAATAGGCTCAACATGATCCACTGATGTATTATTACTTAGGACTTCATTTGCTTCAGTAATTACTGCTGGTTTAGATTCATTTTGGATAAATCGCGTTAAATCTTCTTTGTAAATTCGACCATTTTTACCAGAGCCTGGTATACATTTAATATCTAAGTCCATTTCTCTAGCACGACGTCTTACAGCAGGCGATGCAACAGCTTTTTCGTTAACAACAGTATTATTCAATGGTTTATTAACTTTACTTGAATTTACAGAAGAAAGGCCTATGCTTTGTTCTGTTTCTTCAAGCTCTAATGATTTAGATGCCGCAATAACTGTTGGTGCCGGAGATTCTGCTGAAGCTGAATTACCTGCTAAACGCATTTGAAATAATGGGCTATGCACTTTTGCAACATCACCTTTTTGGTAATATAACTTAGCAACTTTACCTGAATATTTAGCTGGGATTTGTACGAGTGCTTTATCTGTCATTACATCACAAACAGCTTGGTCTTCTACTATTTCTTGACCTTCTTCAACTAACCATTCGACAATTTCACACTCTACAATCCCTTCACCAATATCTGGTAATATAAAATCATCAAGATGTTCACCAGTATTAGTTTGAGTCTCAGGCGCAACTTCTACTACTTCTACTGTATGCGTAGCAGCTGAAGTTTCACCTGTAGCCATATCACCATCAACATTCATAGAAAATAATGGAGCATGAACTTGAGCAATATCACCTTTCGCATAATATAGTTTGCTGATCACGCCATTATGTACTGCTGGTATTTGTACCAGTGCTTTATCGGTCATTACATCGCAGATTGGTTGATCTTCAGTTACAGTATCACCTTCTGCAACCAGCCATTCAACTACTTCACATTCAACAATGCCTTCACCGATGTCTGGTAATATAAAATCTTGTGACATTAAAAATCACCTCTTGAAAATAATCTATTTAGCTTTAGTGTGTTTAGCAAGATCTTTATTTTTGTTAAAACTAATTTGCTAAACACTTACTTAAATCCGTTAAAATGACACTGATGCTTTAATTGCTTCAAATACTTTTAATGCATCTGGTATATATTCTTTTTCTAATGCTAGCGGGTATGGCGTGTCTAACCCACAAACTCGCTTAATTGGAGATTCTAAATGTAAGAAACATTCTTCTGCAATGGTCGCTGCAACTTCACTGCCAAAACCATTGGTAATAGGCGCTTCATGGCTTACAATTAAACGGCCTGTTTTTGTCACAGACTTAGCGATTGTTTCAACATCCCAAGGAATAATAGAGCGTAAATCAATTACTTCACAGCTGATCCCTATTTCTTCTGCTTTTTTAGCTGCATCTTCAATGATCTCCATCTGTGCACCCCAAGCTAATAAAGTGACATCAGCGCCCTCTTTAACAACTTGCGCTTTACCTAATGGAATTATGTAATCATCTTCTGGCACTTCGCCAACTGAAGCACGATATAGACGTTTTGGTTCAAAAAATAATACTGGGTTTTGATCTTTAATTGCAGCTCTTAATAAACCCTTAGCTTCATATGGGTTTCTTGGTACAACAATTTTTAAGCCTGGAGTATGTGCAAAGTAAGCTTCTGGTGATTGAGAATGATATAAGCCACCAGCAATACCGCCACCGTATGGTGTACGAATTGTTAAGTTTCCTACATCAAATTCATTACCACTACGGTATCTAAATTTAGCTGATTCATTAACAATTTGATCAAAAGCTGGGAATATGTAATCCGCAAATTGAATCTCTGCAATGGTTGGTGCACCAAAAGCCGCTAAACCATTAGCAAAACCTAAGATCCCTTGCTCTGTTAAAGGTGTATTAAATACTCTGTGTTTACCAAACTGTTCTTGTAAACCTGATGTTGCTCTAAAAACACCACCAAATACACCGACATCTTCACCAAATATACATGCCATTGGGTGTTCATTCATTGAAATTTCTAAAGCGGAGTTAATCGCTTTTAACATATTAACTTTAGGCATTATTTCAATCTCCCTGCTGTTGTCGGATATGCTTGTGGGTGCTTTTTAATATGTGCTTCTAATTCATCAAACTGTCTAGTAAGTGATGGAATTGGCGTATCGTAAACATCAGTGATTAAGTCAATTAATTCTGGTTTCGCTACTTTTTCAGCTACTTTAAGTGCTTCTAATATTTCTTCTCTTACTTGTTCATCGAGTTTATTTTCAGCATCTAGGTCTAACCACTGCTTTTTAAGTAACCAAGCTTCAAAACGCTTGATAGGACAGGTTTCACTATTATCAGCTTCTTCTTGTTTTGAACGGTATCCAGACGGATCATCTGATGTTGAATGCGCGCCAACACGATAAGCAATAGATTCAATTAGAATAGGCTCTCCTGTCATGGTACATATTTCACGTGCTTTTTTAGTTGCTGCATAAACAGCCAATGCATCTGTACCATCAACGCGTATTGTTTTTATGCCATAACCCACACCACGACTGGCAATACCGTCACCTGCAAATTGTTCCTCCGCAGGAGTAGATATTGCATATCCATTATTTCGGGCAAAGAATATAACCGGTGCCTTAAGTACCGCAGCCATGTTTAAACCTGCATGAAAATCACCTTCTGATGCAGCGCCTTCACCAAAATAACACATTGTAATATTATCTATTTGGCTAGATAAAGTATTGGTATCTTTATCAACATGCTTAACTTTTTGGCCGTAAGCATAACCTGTTGCTTGCGGGATTTGTGTGGCAAGTGGTGATGAGATTGTCATGTAATTTAATGCTTTAGAACCGTAATGAATAGGCATTTGACGCCCTTTCGCTGGATCTAATTCATTAGAGAACATTTGATTCATAAATTGATCTAAAGTAAAACCTCTATAGCGTAATGCAGCTTGTTCACGATATTGTGCCATGATCATATCATTTATATCTAACGCAGCAGCACTTGCTGTGATAGCGGCTTCTTCACCAAGACATTGCATATAAAAACTAACGCGACCTTGTCGCTGAGCAGCTTGCATACGTTCATCCAATGCTCGAATAAATCGCATGGTGCGGTATAAATGCAAGGCAGTGTCTTGAGCCATATCTGGTTCAACTGCATCTGGGTATATTTCACCATTTGCATCTAGTACTTTCAGTGTCGCTATATTAAGGGCGTGCCCATCAATAAATTCAAGACCATGCTTGATATTTTGCGATACGTTATTTGGATTACTCATAACCATTCAACTCTTGTTGTTAAAGCCTGATTTGTGAACTGCTAGATTCGTTTTTATCATTACCAATTAATATTTAAGATTAATAATTCAAAACTTAAACTTTATTGGAATTTTTAATTCAATAAGTTTTAAATACAGGTAAAGATTGTTCATCAAAAGGGCTTTGATTAAATTAAAGCTGTTTTAACTTTACGTTAACGTAAAGGGATATTCAACTAAGTTTAGATGAATATCCTAGATTTATAAGGTGGGATTAGAAAAAAGGTGGAAAGTTATCTATACGATATTTTCTGATTTAAGCGGCACTACGGTTAGCAACGCACGCTGTCCGAGTGCAACTTGTGCATTAGGGAATATAATTGCTTCACCTTCTACTTCAGCCAAGTATTCTTGGTTGCCATCAGTTGCCATTAAACTGCCTTTTGAAAAACCCGTAAAATTAACAACATCATCAGCAAAAGGAAAAGAAAAGGCTTCTTGTGTTCTATTTATAGCGCGATGTACTTCAAATAATTCAAAATCATCGGCATTATATTCAGGATATACAACTTCATATTGTGTGATAAGTGACGTTAGTGTTGTTTTCACTTTTTCAAAGCTTGCCATATTATTTTCACCAAACGGGCGCACTTGTCCTAGTTCAATCGTAAATGCATCAGCATCAAAGCCATTTGATGAAAAGTAACTAAAAGTTGTTGCAGCAGATTTCATCATCAATACGGTATTAACACCACAGGCTAATAAAAAACTTAATTGGTGCTTTTTCCAAGGTTTACCATTTAAATATGGATATACTGCAAACTTTTCATTTTTAGAACCTCTGATTGCTGTATGCAAATCATAATGACATCTGTAACGTCCGGCTTCTTGAGACTCAAAGAATTGGCTTACGTATTGTTCTAATTTTTGTGCATGTTTACGCTCTTGATTAATTAAACCTTCACCTTTTGAGTGCTCACCACTAAATAGTCTATTTAAATTTTCTTCTACAAAACGTTTACCAATATTAATTGAGGCTGGATTACCAAAAATAAATAACACTCTTTGTTTTAGAGAAATTTCTTGTTTAATTATTTTTTGAATAAGTTCATCGCATATTTCAATTGGTGCCGTTTCATTACCGTGTACGGCGCTAGATAATACGATATCTTTGTTTGTTGATGTGCTTGGTGTAAATTGAATTACACCCGTATTTAATACTTCAACTAAAGTACCATTTGATAATGAAAATGATGTTGGTTCTAACGTCCATTCATTTCCACGACTAATTGATAAAAAATCACCTGTTGTCTTTAGCGCTTCAATATACATTAATTTAATAAACCCATAGTGTGTTGTTGATGTGTGTTGTCGAAAATAAAAAAAGGCGAATAAATTCGCCTTTTCTTTTATATTGATAGTTATTTAATTACTGAATTAACTAACTTTTTCGCTTCTGATTCTAACAAAGATAAATGCTGTTCACCTTTAAAAGATTCTAGATATATTTTATATATATCTTCAGTTCCTGATGGTCTTGCAGCAAACCAACCGTTTTCGGTAACAACCTTTAGACCACCAATTGCAGCCTTATTACCAGGAGCATGTGTTAATTTAGCTAATATTTTTTCGCCTGCAAGCTCTGTTGCACGAACATCAGATGCTTCAAGTTTTGATAACTTGGCTTTTTGTTCATTAGATGCCGGTGCATCAATGCGTTTATAAAGTGGAGAACCAAAATTGCTTTCTAGCTCTTTATATAATGTAGAGGGTGTCTTTGATGTTACAGCTAACATTTCGGCTGCTAATAACCCCATGATAAAACCATCTTTATCAGTACACCATACATTGCCATCAAGACGCAAGAATGCAGCCCCTGCACTTTCTTCGCCACCAAAAGCTAATTCACCTTTGCTTAAGCCTTCTACAAACCATTTAAAACCGACTGGCACTTCATAAACTTCACGATTATTTTTTTGAGCTACTTTATCGATCATGCCGCTTGAAACTAATGTTTTACCAATTTTTAAATCTTTGCGCCATTGTGGTCGGTTATTACATAGATAATCAATTGAAACAGCTAAGAAATGATTTGGATTCATCAGTCCATCAGGCGTAACAATTCCGTGTCTGTCATAATCAGGATCATTACCAATACTAATATCAAATTTATCCTTAAGAGCGACTAAGTTTGCCATGGCATAAGGAGATGAACAATCCATTCTAATTTTGCCATCTTTATCTAAAGGCATAAAACCAAACGCAGGATCTACAATATTATTTACTACTGTAATGTCTAAATTATAATGTTTTTCGATGACAGGCCAGAAATTAATACCAGAACCACCTAGTGGGTCAACACCAATTTTAATACCTGATTTAGCAATTGCGTTAAAATCAATGATATTTGATAAGTCTTCCACATAAGGCGTGATCATATCGACGTATTTTGTAAAACCCGAGCGAGATGCTTTTACAAAAGGATATAATTCAACTTGTACTAAATCTTCAATTAATAATTGGTTTGCTCTGTTTTCAATCCAGTCAGTGACATCTTTATCTGCTGGTCCACCATTTGGTGGATTATATTTAAAACCACCATCCAGAGGAGGATTGTGTGAAGGTGTCACTACAATACCATCAGATAATTCATGTGGATTTTTAGCATTATGGCACACGATTGCATGGCTGATCACAGGTGTTGGTGTAAAATCACCGTTTTCTTGTGTGATCACTTGCACTTCATTGGCAACTAATACTTCAATTGCTGAATTAAATGCAGCTTCTGATAATGCATGTGTATCTTTACCAAGAAACAAAGGACCAAATATATTGTTATTTTTACGATAATCACAAATTGCTTGTGTAATAGCTAATATATGTGATTCATTAAATTGCGTATTATAAGAACAACCACGGTGCCCAGATGTACCAAATGCAACTTTCTGTTCTGGAAATTGCTCGATATCAGGCTCATTTAAATAATAAGCCGACATTAATTTTGGAATATTTACCAAATCACTCTGAGATGCGCGCTTACCTGCGTTGTCATGAATAGCCATTTAATTTCCTTTGTTAAATATATTAATTACAAATAATCTCTAAGCGTTTCTGCTTGTGTTTCATTATAATTGAGTGTTATTGCAACTTCATGAAGCATTGATTTTTTTCGTGTTGTATTTGAATTTGTCATAACCCAATATTCCGACTCAGGAATATTTTTTGGATTCATGCTACTACCTGAATCTAAAAGTGCTTCTTTACTCATAGCAAAATAGATTCTGTGCTTGCCTTTGACATCTAAAACTTTTGTAAACCCTTCTTTATGTGTTCTGTGCAGCGCACTTAATATAAATAAGAAACGGCCTACAACACCTTTTTGCATTGCAAGCTCTTCTTTATTTAAAACATTAAATACGTCAGCAGGTACTGTTTCTATTATATCAGGTTCTATTTTGTCTTCTATTTTTGTTTTTACCTGCGTTTTAGCTTCTTCAATAGGAGTAACTGACTCCTTATTTGATGCTGACACTGGAGACAAGTTTAATAAACGACGTAAAATCTGAGTTGCGTTTTCACCAATGCTTTGAGTATTACTCGCTATGTAGTGATATAACTCGTCATCTATTTCTATTTTTTTCATGATTTTCCTGTCTTAAATGCTTTGTAATAGCGTCTCGAAAATATTATATCTTTTTTTATCGTCATACTCTACGGTTTCGATTTTCAAATATCACTTTTAGTCGCAATATATTTTCAAAGTAATAAGTTGAAATAGCTGATTTAAATTTAAGCCTATGTCGCATTAACTTTATATGCGCCTTTAAATAGATATGATAAAATTTATAAAAGTTAGATTAATACCCTCTCAGGAATACAATGCAATTACATTACAAACAAACTGGCCAAGGCCCTCATTTAATTTTAATTCATGGATTATTTGGCTCATTTGAAAATCTAAATGTGATAGCGCGACCTTTATCTGAAAATTTTACAGTCACAGCAATTGACTTAAGAAATCATGGTCGTTCAGATCATGATGAACTCATGTCTTACCCTGCGATGAGTCAAGATGTGTTAGCATTAATGATACAATTGAACATTGAAAAAGCTGTTTTTGTAGGTCACTCTATGGGCGGAAAAGTTGCGATGCAAGTTGCATTAAATACCCCTGAGAAAGTAGATAAACTTGTGGTATTAGATATTGCGCCGGTTACTTATGAGCCAAGACATGATGACGTTTTTAAAGGTTTAAATGCAGTTAATAATGCACATATAAGCTCAAGACAAGATGCAGATTCAGTTATGAGTGAATATATAGTCGAGCCTGGTGTAAGACAGTTTCTACTGAAAAGTTTAGTTAAAACGCAAAATGGATTTGACTGGAAGTTTAACCTAACAATTTTACAAAATAAGTATTGTGATATCCTTCAAGCACCATCAGGCACCGCCTTTACCGGCAAGACTTTATTTATAAAAGGCAGCAACTCAGAATATATTACTGAAAATATGAGAGATGTTTTTTTAAAGTTCTTCCCGAAATGTAAAGCAAAAGTGATACATGGAACGGGCCATTGGCTTCATGCTGAAAAGCCAACAGCTGTCAATAAATCTATTACAGATTTTATTTTAGACTAATACGATTTTAGCTAATTAATTAGTGAATATCGTGATATAATGCCGCCGTTTATTTCATAGGTCATCTTAAATAGGTCAAAAAATGGTCAGCAAATTAATCAATGAATTTGAAACCTTAGGGTTATATTTTGGCCTTGCAGCCCTATTATTCTTTATAGGAATGGCAATACAAGATGTACTAAAAAAAGGACAAGTGCCTTTTTTTGGTCGCGCTGTAGTTTGGTTAGTATTATTTTTAGGGTGTTCAGGTTTTATTGCCAAAGGTGTGATCCAAGTCTTTTGGCAAGGTGCAGGTGTCAGTTAATATGGCTAAAGCACAAACAGACAGAACGACGATAGACTTATTTGAAAATGAGAAGCGTCCGGGTCGACCTAAAACAAATCCACTATCACGTGAATTACAGCTGAAAGTTAATAAAAGAAACCAGTTGAAACGAGATAAAGCGCGTGGATTAAAACGAGTAGAATTTAAAGTTTCTGCAGAACTTTACGAAGCACTAAACGATATGGCTGATGCTCAAAATATCAGTCGCAGTGCTTTAATTGAAACAATTCTGCAAGAAAAATTAGCATTTAGAATTGAATAATACGAAATTTGATAGAAGGTTTTTTCATCATGGCAAGTGTAGGCATATTTTTTGGTAGTGATACTGGTAATACAGAGCATGTTTCAAAGCTAATTCAAAAAGAACTTGGCAAAAAAATGATCGATGTTTTTGATATTGCAAAAAGCAGTAAAGAAGACATTGCTGAATTCGATTTAATAATGTTTGGTATTCCAACTTGGTATTACGGTGAAGCACAATGCGATTGGGATGATTTTTTCCCTGAATTAGAAGAAATCGATTTCAATGAAAAGTTAGTTGCTATTTTTGGTTGTGGAGACCAAGAAGATTACGCAGAATACTTCCTAGATGCTATGGGCATGGTTAACGATATTGTAACTGAACGTGGTGCGATCGTTGTTGGTCATTGGTCTACAGAGGGATATGATTTTGAAGCATCTAAAGGCATGGCTGATGATTCTCATTTTGTAGGTTTAGGTATTGACGAAGACCGTCAACCAGAATTGACAAATGATCGTGTTAAGCAATGGTGTGCACAAATCTTCGAAGAAATGTGTTTAGCAGAATTAACTGATTAGAAAACGGTATATTTCTTTTTATTTCAAGCTTTACTGTGTATATTAAGCTAAAATAAACAGTGTCTGTAAACACAGTAAATAATAATGATATTTGAGAAAATAATTAATGACTGATCATAATTTAGAGTTAAAAAAAGCAGGTCTAAAAGTAACGCTACCAAGAATTAAAATCTTGGAAATTTTACAGCTGCCTGAAAATCAACATATCAGCGCTGAAGATGTTTATAAGATTCTTTTAGACAAAGACGAAGAAATTGGTTTAGCAACTGTATATCGTGTTTTAAACCAATTTGATGATGCTGGCATAGTATCTCGCCATCATTTTGAAGGCGGTAAATCTGTTTTTGAATTATCTGGTACAACGCATCATGACCACCTTGTGTGTTTAAAATGTGGTAAAGTAATTGAATTCCATGATGAAATGATTGAAACACGCCAAGTAGACATTTCGAATGAAAATGGCATGCGCCTTACTAATCATTCTCTATATTTATATGGTGAATGTACTGATACTAAAGCATGTGCTGATTACGCAGACGCAAATCATTAGATTAGTTGTCAAAAAATACTAAATAATAAAGCCTATCATATGATAGGCTTTTTTATTATTTTAATATGACTAGTCCTGAAATGTATTTACACATTCAAGACTCAAGATGCAGCTAAATCATTTAACCACATCTATTAGACTTAGCTATTTCCCTTCAACCTTGCCCCAAGAATCTCTTAAACCAACAGTTTGATTAAAAACTAATTCTTCATTTTTATTATCGCGACAGAAGTAACCTGTTCTTTCAAACTGAAAGCCCTGCTCTTTTTCTGCATTTAATAAAGATGGTTCTAACACTGCGTTATGGGCAATCGTTAAAGAATCTGGGTTAAGTTCACTATCTGCATCAGGATTTGCAACATTAAATAGTCGATCATATAGGCGAACTTCTGCTTTTATACCTTTAATTGCAGATACCCAATGAATTACGCCTTTAACTTTACGGCCATCAGAAGGGTTTTTACCTAAAGTCTCTGGATCATAACTACAGTAAACTGTTGTGATATTACCCTCAGAATCTTCATCAAAACGATTTGCTTTAATCACATATGCGTTACGAAGGCGTACTTCTTTATCTAATACTAAACGTTTGAATTTTTTATTAGCTTCAATTCTAAAATCTTCACGTTCGATATAAAGTTCACGCGTAAATGGTAATACACGTTTACCCATTTCTTCATTATTAGGATGATTTGGTGCGTTTAGTTCTTCAACAGCCGTTTCATCAAAATTTTCAATCACAACTTTTATTGGATCAAGTACTGCCATTGCTCGTGGCGCATTATCATTTAAGTCTTCACGAATACAGGCTTCTAACATACCCATTTCAACCGTATTTTGTTGTTTAGTAACACCGATACGGCTACTGAATTCTCTGATTGAAGCAGGCGTGTAACCTCGACGACGTAATCCTGCGATAGTTGGCATACGCGGATCATCCCAACCTTCAACTAAATTATTTTCAACTAGCTCGTTTAGTTTACGTTTAGACATTAAAGTATATTCAAGATTTAAACGAGAAAATTCGATTTGCTGTGGCTTACATTCAATTGAAATGTTTTCTAGTACCCAGTCATATAAACGACGGTTATCTTGGAACTCTAACGTACATAAAGAATGCGTGATCCCTTCAATTGCATCAGAGATACAATGTGTAAAATCATACATAGGATAGATACACCATTTATCACCTGTTTGGTGATGGTGTACAAAACGAATACGATAAATAATTGGATCGCGAAGTACCATAAATGAACTTGCCATATCAATCTTGGCACGAAGAACACATTCACCTTCTTTGAATTCGCCATTTTTCATTTTTGCGAATAAAGCTAAGTTTTCTTCTACAGATGTATCACGGTGAGGACTGTTTTTACCCGCTTCAGTTAAAGTACCACGATACTCTCTCGCTTGGTCTGGGCTTAAAAAACATACATAAGCTAACCCTTTTTCGATAAGCTCAACAGCATAGCCATGAAGTTTATCAAAATAGTTTGATGAATAATTGATATCACCATGCCATTCAAAACCTAACCATTGCACGTCATCTTTAATCGCATTTACGTAATCAACATCTTCTTTTTCTGGATTAGTATCATCAAAACGTAAATTACATAAGCCAGAATAATCTTTTGCGATGCCAAAATTCAAACAAATTGATTTAGCATGACCTATGTGTAAAAAACCATTTGGTTCTGGTGGAAAACGAGTATGTGTTGATGCGTGTTTCCCACTAGCAAGATCATTATCGATAATAGTACGAATAAAGTTGCTTGGGCGATTTTCAATCTCCGCCATGGAATGTATATCCTCTAAATTATGGTTTGATTTGATGTAAATCTAATTAAAAGCATTATTGCAAAAAACAGGTAAGATTGCAGTACTTTAATAATGCAATCAAACTATTTTAGTGACTATTGAAGCTTAGATGTAATTTCTGTTGGATCTGCAATGCTGATTTCTGATTTTTCAATCATTTCTTTAGGTAATGACTTTTTTACCTTAATATTTAATGACTTCATTTCTTCTGCTTTTTTAACCAGATTTCCGCGCCCTTCACTTAATTTTTTCATTGCATCATCATAGCTTGATTCTGCACGTTCAAGATTAATTCCTACCTTTTTCATATCATCAACAAAACCAACCAATTTATCATAAATTGAGCCTGCCTTATCAGCAATGTCTTGAGCATTTCTATTTTGATATTCCATTCGCCACATATTATTGATGGTACGTAACGCGACAATGAGGTTATTTGGGCTAACCAACATAATATTTTTTTCAAGGGCAAATTGTACTAAGGTAGGTTCATATTCTAATGCCGCATTAAAGGCTGGCTCTACCGGTATAAACATAAGCACATAGTCTAAACTGGTTATGCCATGAAGCATTTGATAATCTTTTGCGCTTAACTCTTTTACATGATTTTTAATTGCGTCGATATGCGATTTTAATGCAGCACTTTGTTCACCTTCCGTTTGTGCATTATGGAAGCGCTCATATGCCACTAATACCATTTTAGAATCAACTACAACATCTTTACTTTGTGGTAAATGGATCACAACATCCGGTTTATAAGCTTTGCCATCCTGATTTTTTAAATGTAATTGTGTTTCATATTCATGACCTTCTCTGAGGCCCGAACTTTGCAAAACACGTTCAAGTACGACTTCACCCCAAGTACCTTGTTTTTTATTATCACCCTTAAGTGCTTTTGTGAGTGCATTTGCTTCAAGGCCCATTTGCACATTAAGTTCTTTTAAACCTAGTATTTCAGATTTTAATGCATGCCTTTCTTTTGCTTCGGTTGTATAAACATCATTAACTTGTTTACTAAAACTAGATAACTGCTCTTTTAAAGGGGTTAATAGGCCATCTAGACCTGTTTTATTTTGTTGGGTAAAACTCGCGGTTTTTTCACTAAAGATCTTATTTGCAATATTTTCAAATTGTTGTGTTAACCTAATTTCAGATTTTTCTAATAAATTAATTTTATCCGTATAGGATTTTACTTTTTCTTGATGTTGTGCAATGCGCGATTTATGTTCATATAAATCATTAGATACCATTTCAAGTTTATTTTCTAAAACACGTACATTGCTATTTAAAGCTTCATTTTCATCAAATTTAGCCTCCAGTCTGGTTTTACTGACAAGGTACTGCTCTTTATACCTATTCAGATTATGTTCTAATTGAACTTCGCTTTTCTCAAGTTCTTGTATCTTTTCACTGGCACTAAGGTTTATGTCTTTGAGTTGTGCTATTTTTCTATAACATAATATCGCGACAGTAAATGACAAGATAACTAGCAAGATTGCACCTATAACAAGTGCTTGTTCGTTTATGATCAACGGGAACTCTCAATTTTTTAATTAAACATATGCAACATTATCAAAATTTGATAATCCATATTAAGGCTGTGTTGTTGGGATCTCTTTTTTAGTTGTTTTTGTTTCAACAGCAGTAACTTGCGCACTCAATTGTTTGTATTGCTTTGATAACGTGCTCAGTTGTTGATTTAAATTAGAAATTTTATTTTCGCTATCTGCATTTTTCATTTCAAATTCTAATAAGGTTTCTTTGAGCTCTTGTATGCTTTTTGACTTAATAGCATTTTGTTTATTAAAGTTTGCGGTGAGTTGTGTTTGTTGCGTAAGTACTGAATGAACTAGTGCTTGTTGTTCAGTTTGTAATTTGTTGTACTTATTAAAATCACCTTTTATTTCTCCAATTTCATTTTGATTTCTACGCCAAGCAGAAGCCCATAATTTATCCATTTGCTTCCATAATTCTGCTGTTTTATCGGATAAATCTTTTACTTTAACTTGCATAGCAACAGCTGAAGTGCCCATTTCTTCTCCTGTTGCAGACAATTGATTTTCTAAACTGATAATACGACTTTCACTTTCAATTAATAAATTATTTTGCTTATATAAAAACCAAGCACACACTGAAAACATACACAGTGTTAATATAACTGGAAATGCAGATGACTTTGATGTTTTAGGATCTGAAACTTCTGTTGTATTTGACGAATTATCTGATATTTTTTTTGACTTTATATCTTCTTGATCTAAAACAATTGCTGGAATATGTTCATCTGATTGTTGATTTGGCATTGTGATCCCTAAAGGTAATAGCTACTTCTTTGATGATTAGATTTATTTTTATCTCATCAAGTTCAATCAGCAGTATAAAGTGCTATAAAGCATAAAACTATCTATTAGCGTTAAAACGCCATTTTTCTTTATATGGAAATACGTTTTCGATATCTCCTTGATTAATATTGTGTTGTAATTTCTGCCAAAAGTTAATGTGGTATAGGTCTTTATGATATTTTTCAAAATATCGCTTAGCTTTTATGTTAGATGATAAAAAAACAGGAAACTGCTCAGGAAATACATCATTAGGTTCGATATCAAACCAAGGTTCGTTTGATAATTCATCATAAGCATTATCTGCTTCAGGTATCGTTTTAAAATCACACTCAATTAAAGGACAAATTTCATCATAATCATAAAATACAACGCGACCCCAACGGGTTACACCAAAATTTTTCATTAACATATCACCAGGAAAAATATTTGCCGCAGCTAATTGTTTAATTGCCTGTCCATATTCCATCATGACTTGTTCAAGTTGATTATCACTTGCATTTTTAATATACAAATTAAGCGGTATCATTTTTCTTTCAACATAAACATGTTTTAGAATGAGGGCATTGCCGTTTATTATCAAACTGTCACTTGCATGTGCTTTTAACTCCATTAATACCTCATCACTAAATCGAGATAAGTCAAAAGCAAGATATCTAAACTCTTGAGTATCAACTAAACGCCCTATTCTGTCGGCATTTTTAACAAAGTGATATTTTTCCATTACCACATTTCGTGTAATGTCTTTTGGAGGTGTAAATTTATCCTTTATAACTTTATAAACATATTTAGAATTTACTGTGGTAAAAACCAACATCACCATGCCTTTAATACCTGGTGCGCTGATATATTTTTCATTTACAGACATTTCTTTTGTTGAGTCAACTTTATATCTGAAGAACTCTGTTTTTGCATGTTTAATAAATCCAATTGCATTAAACAATTCAAATCTTTGTTTATTTGGTAATAATTCACACAAATAATCGACATATCGAACAGGCTGATCTGTATCGACCATAAAATATGCCCGAGCAAAACCAAACAGCATACTAAGCTGGCCTTCTCCAATAATAAAAGCATCTACGTAAAGGCCAGCTTGATCATCATTCAAAATAGGTAAGGCAAAAGGCACACTGCGTTTATCATCATCATCAATCAACCTTCCAATGATGTAACATGCTTTATTTCTAAAAAATAGTGACTTACCAAATTCGACATGGCAATTTTCGATACTTAATAAGTCACCATCAAATTTTTTTAACACTGTATTGATATAACCTATGTCTCTAACGATGTTTTCAAATGGGGTTCTAAACTTAAAATAATCTAATAATTGCTCAAATGCATTTAAAACACCCGTACAGCTATCTAATTGGCATAATATATCATTGGTAGGTCTTTTTAAGGGTTGAAATTGTGGCTGTAAAATAAATAAATGTACTTCTCTTTTATTTTGATCTCCTTTTATATTACCAAACACAGAATTAAAGAATGTTTGTGCAATAAGCGCATTTTCATAATTGATAATCAATAATGCAAAGTGCTTCTTTGCACTTTTCCAAATAAAATTATCTAAATATTCGTTAAAAGCAATCTGCTTAATAGCCTTTGCTGTTTCATCCGCTTTACTCTCATAGACTTTAAGCCGCAACTTCATGGCTTGTTGAACTTCATGCCAAGCAGCTCTTTCAAACCGAGACTGAGCAGCTAAAGTAATATTTAAAAAATCTGCAAACATAGATTCAAATCCACCTACAATTGCTCTGGCTATTTTGATTGCGATTACGTCATTCATTGTTTTCGCACTATATTTTTTATCTAGCATTATAATCCTGACCTATATCGACTATTTTCACATAACCATTTACTCACCTTAACAATCAAGCTTTAATTGAAATAATTTATAAATTGAATAAGTAAAATAGATTTTATGAATATCAGAAATATAGACCTTAATTTATTAGTTTATTTAAATGTCTTAATTGAGGAAGGGAGTGTTTCAAAGGCTGCAAATAAAGTCGCTTTAACGCAGCCTGCGATGAGCAATGCTTTAAGTCGTTTACGGGTATTATTTGATGATCCATTACTCGTTAGAACAGCTCAAGGCATGACTCCTACAGAAAAGGCTATTAAATTAAAACCTGAGATCGTTATCTTTTTATCTATGGCTGAACAGATCACACAGCCAGATAAAGACTTTTCTCCAGAGCACAGCCAAATTACATTTCGGATCATGACAAATGATTACGTCGAAGCAACTTTACTTGCTCCTTTCATCACATCTTTATTAAAAAAAGCACCACAAATCAATTTTGATATCCTAACTCCCGGTGATATCGACTTACAGGATATGGAAAAAGGTTTAATTGATCTTGCAATCAATCGCTTTACTTTTTTACCTAAATCATTTCATCAGTCTCGCGTTTGGAGCGATAACTTTTGCTGCTTAACCCATAAAGACAGTATGTATAATAATAAAACTGACTTTGATACTTACCTTGACAGTGAGCATATTTGGATCAATCGCTCAGGATGGGGAGCAGAGAGTGCTGTCACCAATAAATCAGGCTCTCATAAACTAGGCTGGGTGGATGAGGCATTATGGCAGTTTGATAAAACAAGAAATATCAGAGTATTTACACGTCATTATATGCTAACGCCATTATTATTAGCACAATCAGATCTCATAGCAACAATCCCAAGAAGACATGCAATGCTATATAAAGATAATATAAATTTAGTATCACTCAAAGTCCCCTTTCAAATTGTGCCAATTGAAATAAAAATGATTTGGAGCCCTTTATTACACCATTCTAAAGCCCATCAGTGGCTTAGAAGATCCTTAGCAGAATTCTCTAAAACTATCAAAGATAGGTAAAATTGAACCTTTATTGATTTAATCAATTTCAAACATTGAAAACAACCATTTCATTTATGTAACTAATCACGCTAATTTGAAAGTGAGCGTTGAGGAGTTGTTTTATAAATATTTATTTATTAAAACCGAAATCAATAAAATAAATAATGCAATGAGAGAAATGATTATGAAACCACAAATTAATGCAGATCAAGGTTATAAACTAAGAGCAAAAGTTTACGTTGACAGCCCATTACGCCATTTTATTGAAGATGAATTACTTCCTAAATCGTCTATTAGTAATGAAACATTTTATGACACGCTGTCAATTTTAGTGATTGAATTTGGCGCAAATTGCCGCAAACTTGATACTGAAGACTTACAAATACACACTTTTAAATACAATGATAAACCAATCGAAACTATCATTTTAGATGAACATTGCTGTGAAGTGCCTCATGTGATTGTAACAACACTTATTTTAATGTTAACAAACGATACTTCTTTTGTAGAACCGCAATGTAAGTGTCACGAAAAGCTCATAGAGCGCATAAATGTACTATTACCAACATTAGGTAATAAGATTAGATTAATAAATCAATCTGATTTACCGCACGCCCAGGTTGCTTAAATTGATTGTTAACATCCATACCTCAAAATATGGGGTATGGATTAGCTTCTTATTTACATATTTTCTATTACTAACTCACCAAATCGAGAACAACTGACCTCTGTCGCACCTATTATTTTTGAAGCAAAATCGTAAGTGACATGTTTAGATTTTATCGCCCCTTCTAACCCCTTTGAAATCAATCTTTCTGCTTCAATCCACCCAATATGTTTAAGCATCATTTGAGCACATAATATTATTGAACTTGGGTTTACCTTATCCATAGCTGCGAGTCTGGATGCTGTACCATGAGTAGGTTCAAAAAATGCGACTTCATCATTTAAATTAGCGGCAGGTGCAATCCCAACACCGCCAACTTGTGCTGCTAACGCATCAGATAGAAAGTCCCCATTTTGATTCATCGTTGCTATAACATCATACTCTTCGGGGCAAAGTATAATTTGTTGAAGCATACTATCAGCAATGACATCTTTTATAGTTAATGTATTATTCGTTTTTGGATTTTTAATCTGCATCCATCGACCATTATCGTGTTTTGTTGCAAAAAATTCCTCTTTGGCAACTTGATAACCCCATTGCTTGAATGCGCCTTCGGTAAATTTCATAACATTACCTTTATGAACTAGCGTGACTGACTCTCTATCATTCTTTAAAGCAAATTCAATCGCTTTTCTAATTAACCTTTTAGACCCTTGTTCCGATATATGTTTAATACCAATTCCACAATTGTCAGTGAAACGAATGCGACTAACGCCCATTTCTGATTGTAAAAACTCTAGTACTCTATCTGAATCATTAGATCCTGCTTTAAATTCAATGCCTGAATATATGTCTTCGCTATTATCTCTAAATACAACCATATTTGTTTTATGCGGTTCTTTAAGCGGAGATGGCACACCTGAGAACCATTTGATAGGTCGCATATTGACATAAAGATCCATTTCTTGTCTTAAAGCAACATTTAATGATCTAAACCCGCCCCCGATAGGTGTTGTTAATGGTCCCTTTATTGCGACGGCAAACTCTCTAATAGCCTCAAGCGTTTCTTGTGGGAACCAATCTCCATCATACATCTGTGCCGCTTTTTCACCATTAAATACTTCCATCCATTTAATTTGGCGTTTACCTAGATATGCTTTTTTAACACATGCGTTTACAACAGCTAGCATTACGGGTGTAATATCGACACCAACTCCATCCCCTTCAATAAATGAAATGATAGGATTATCGGGTACATTTAGAGTTCCATCTTCTTCTACAATAATTTTTGACCCATCTTGAGGTATACAAATATGCTGATATTCAACCATTGACTAAATCACTCATAAGTTAACCAACTAATATATGATTAAAAATAATACGCTATGTTTAATTAAAAAACAGCAGACTTTATATAAATTAAAGTGACAACTCAAAAAACAAACAAGATTGTAATGAAATTTAATCAATTGATAATTAAAAGTGGTTTTTGGGTAACTATTTGTTGAATCTCAGTTACATAACACTACACTGAATATGTGCTTTATGTACGAAACAGTTCAAAGAGTAAAATTTTTAAATTTTATAAGGGTAAAAAATGAAAAAAACTTTAATCATAACTAGCTTACTTGCAGTTGCGACTTTAAATGTACCAACAGCCAGTGCAGATGATATTTCAATGCGAGTATGTGAATATGTATCTGTTAATGACAAAACACGCTTACGCTCTTTTTTAAAAAACAAAAAGTTAAAAGTAAGAACTATTTTCGATAAAGTTCAGTGTAATGGTAAAAACTTACTTATCTTTGCAGCAGAGCATAAATCATTGGATACAGGAGAGTTTTTAATTGGTAAATTACCCAAGAAAACAGTAAAAGCAAACTTAGCTGATATTGCAAAATTATCAGCTCATTTAGCTGAAGATGCGAAAGAAAGAATAGAATAGAATAGAATAGAATAGAATAGAATAGAATAGTAGCTAAACAAAGGAAGGGACTCCTTGTTTAATTTTACGCACGTTTTTGTAGCTCAGACTTAATAATAAGTGGATAAATCCTATCATTTAAAACTTTTATAACTTCAAATTGCTTTAATTCAAAATTATCATCTAATGAATAACATTCTTCTAAACAGATACATACTGAGCCTTCATTTGTATGATCGACTATCAAAAATTGTCCCATCTCCTTTTTAGATTTTAATTGAATAATCGCATCTACACTTGGTTCAGTGCCTTGATATAATTCAAAAAACCAACTTTTTGTTAGCATAGGTTTTAAATAATGTTTAACGGCAGTAGCGTTTAATGCCATTTGGCAGATTTGTGCCTCATTCCAAAGATTAAAGCTATCTAAGTAAGATGATACTTGCTCATAGAAATTAGCATCAGTTAAACTAAAGGCAGGATTTCCTAATACATCATTTGTTAGGTTTCGAATTTTATATGGGGTGCAAAAAATCATCTCATTGCCCATATCGAGCAAAAGCGCATTTGATTTAGCACAAGCAATCCAATTCCATTTTTGCGAAGCTTGTAACATTAAAAAATCCCCTAAACCTATTGATTCCGGGGATTATAGATAAATTCAACTCATATTTGAATTTTTTTTAATATTATTTTTGAACGGATCATTATTTTTAATTTCCGATCCTTATATAGGAAATAATGATCCCTAAAGTCCAGTTAAGATCTTTTTAACTAACGGTGGACCTTGGTAAATAAATCCAGTGTAAACTTGTAATAAATCAGCTCCCGCTTGCAGTTTTTCTTTTGCGGATTCAGCACTATCTATTCCGCCAACACCTATAATAGGTAACTTTCCATCGGTTAAACGCTTTAGTTCACTGACAACATGTGTCGATTTTTCTCTCACTGGTTGACCTGATAAACCACCAGCTTCATCACAGTATTTCTGACCTTGAACTAAAGAACGATCTAAAGTGGTATTGGTTGCGATCACACCATCTATTTTATTACTTAATAAAGATCCCGCTACTTGTTCAACTTGTACTTGATCTAAATCTGGTGCAATTTTAACAAGCATAGGTACGTGTTTACCATGCTTTGATGCTAAATCTAGTTGTTCATTTTTTAAACTTGATAATAAGTCATCAAGTGCGGCACCATATTGTAAATCTCTAAGACCAGGTGTATTGGGTGAAGAAATATTTACTGTGATATATGAAGCACTTGTAAATACTTTTCTCATACAATGTATGTAATCGTCTTTACCTTGCTCGTTTGGTGTATCTTTATTTTTACCAATATTAATACCTAAAATACCATCATATTTTGAGGCTTTAACATTTGTTAGTAAATTATCGACACCTTTATTATTGAAACCCATGCGATTGATAATAGCATTTGATTCTGGGAGTCTGAATATTCTTGGCTTGTCGTTTCCTGCTTGTGGCCTTGGTGTGACAGTTCCTACTTCTACAAAACCAAATCCCATTTGAGAAAATGCATCAATACACTCAGCATTTTTATCAAGGCCTGCCGCTAAACCCAATAGGTTTTTAAACTCAAGACCCAAAAATTCAACTGGTTTATCTTCTATTGATTGTGCCCACATAGTATTCAACGGGGTATGAGCAAAACGTCTTAAATTATTTAATGCAAAATTATGCGCCCATTCTGCATCTTGTGTAAACATAAAACGGCGTGCTAAATCATAAAACATATATTACTCCTAAAAAAATACCCCAGTGGTCATGCTGACCAAACTGGGGTATTTTATAACAAATAATCTATAAACACATGCTCATTATGAACATGAGACTATATTATTTATTTTGAAGTATCACATGTATGACTTAGTAGCATCAGTTCTCTTAATGCAACAGAGAATTTTGCAAAATCATGACTTTGTGAAGTTTTAAATTCAGCTAGCATATGTAACCAACGCTCTAAAATCACTTCATGATCTTCCATCCATGTATCAACAATTGCATCAACATTACATTCTGTATCTGGACAACTATTTAATACAACTGCTGAGATTGAACGTTGCTGCCAATCAAGCTCTTCTCTAAATGATGCACGAGCAAGTGCTTGCCAATGGTTAGCAACTGGTTGGTTAGTGATTTGATCTAAGAACCAATGAAGACCCATTCTTGCGCCAAGTTTAAAGTATGTATTTGCTACAATTTCCATATCACGTTGTGCGTGATCTGCAACTTGTGCTAAATCCATTACAGAGAATAAACTTGATAATTGTGCAATACGAGCAGCTAGTTTTGCATCTATACCTTCAGCTTCAAGTGATTGTGCTTCAAGTATTAATGTCTTAGCTTCTTCTTCATTCATGTACGTTGTTAAGTTTTCACTTAAGTCAGCAAATGCAGGTGCAAAGAACGCAATAGTTTGCTCAATGTTTAATGCTTTATTGCGATGACGTAAGAACCAACGCGTTGCACGACGAATTGTGCGGCGTAATTGGTATAACATCTCTGTTTGAACAATCGCTGGTACTTTATTATCTAATTCTTCAATCTGAGACCAAGTCTCTGACATTTTAAATACTTCAGCAGCCATTGAATAACATAATGCGACTTCAGCAACTTGTGCACCTGTCTCTTCCATCATACGCGCTACAAAATTAAAGCCCATATCATTGATGATGTTATTTGCTAATTTAGTGGCGATGATTTCAGCTCTTAGCGGATGATTATCCATAGCATCATTAAATCTTTCTCTTAATGGTACAGGGAATGCATTAACTAATAGTTGACGGTAGTAAGGGTTATCAGTTAACTCTGGCGTTACTAATGACTCTTTTAATACCATTTTTGCATATGAAACTAATACTGATAGTTCAGGTCTTGTTAGGCCTTGACCAGCAGCAAGTCTTTCAGCTAATTCTTCATCACTTGGTAAAAATTCGATTTCGCGATCTAACTTACCTTCTTTTTCAAGCGCATGAATAAAGCGGATCTGCTCTTTAAGAGTAGAAGTACCTTTTAACTGAGTTACTGAGATTGTATGCGTTTGACGGTAACAATCATTTAATACATCAACTGACACTTCATCAGTCATAGAGTAAAGTAATTCATCACGTTGCTTTTTAGTTAAGTCGCCTTCAGCAACTAAGCTATTAAGTAAAATTTTGATATTTACTTCAGTATCAGAACACGCAACACCACCTACATTATCAATAAAGTCGGTATTAATACGGCCGCCTTTTTCAGAAAACTCAATTCTGCCAAGTTGTGTACAACCTAAGTTACCACCTTCACCGAATATTTTAGCGTTTAATTCTGAACCATTGATACGTAAAGCATCATTTGCACGATCACCTACATCTGCATCAGTTTCACTTGCAGCTTTAACGTAGGTACCGATACCACCATTCCAAATTAAATCTACAGGCATTTTAAGCACAGCACGAATTAATTCATTTGGTGTCATGCTTGCTTTTTTAGTGCCAAGCATTTTTTTGATTTCTGGTGTAAGAGAAATTGATTTTGCAGCACGAGAGAAAATGCCACCACCTTGAGAGATTAATGACTTATCATAATCTTCCCAACTAGAACGTGGCAATTCAAACAAGCGCGCTCTTTCAGGGTAAGTTTTAGCTGAATCAGGTGTTGGATCAATGAAGATATGCATGTGGTTAAATGCAACTTGTAAACGGATATGCTTAGATAAAAGCATGCCATTACCAAATACATCACCCGCCATGTCGCCAACTGCAACACACGTAAAGTCGGTAGATTGACAATCAATGCCTGTTTCACGGAAGTGACGTTTAACAGATTCCCATGCACCCTTTGCTGTTATGCCCATTTTCTTGTGGTCATAACCTACTGAGCCACCTGATGCAAATGCATCACCTAACCAAAAGCCATATTCTTCAGAAATACCATTTGAGATATCAGAGAATGTTGCTGTGCCTTTATCAGCTGCAACAACAAGGTAAGCATCATCAGCATCATGACGAACAACATTTTGCGGTGGTACTACTTCACCAGAAACAATGTTATCTGTAATGTCCAGTAAACCGCGGATAAAGATACGGTAACACTCTTGGCCTTCTGCAAAAAATTCATCTCTACCACTAGGTAGTTGTTTACAAACAAAACCACCTTTTGAACCTACAGGTACAATTACAGTATTTTTAACTTGTTGTGCTTTAACTAAGCCAAGTACTTCAGTTCTGAAATCTTCACGACGGTCAGACCAACGTAGACCACCACGTGCGACTTTACCAAAACGAAGGTGAACACCTTCTACTCTTGGTGAATAAACAAAAATTTCAAATGCAGGACGTGGTAACGGCATATCAGGAATAAGCGTTGGCTGAACTTTAAATGAAATAGATGATTTATGTTTATTTTCAGCTGTAAGCTGGAAGTAATTTGTTCTTAATGTTGCATTGATCATATCTAAGTAGATACGGATAATACGATCATCATCAAGGTTAGCTACGTTATCTAGATCAGCATGAATTTGAGAGACTAATTTTTCAAAAGCTTTTTCTGTGTATTTTGCTTTAGGATTGAATTTTTTATCAAATAAAGCAACTAGCTGTTGTGCAAGCTCTGGGTAACGTTCAAAAGTGCTTTCAATGTAACTTTGCGAAAAAGTAACACCAATTTGACGGATATACTTAGCATAAGCACGTAAGATAGATGCTTCACGGCCACCAAGACCCGCTGACAGTATCAATCTGTTAAAACCATCATTTTCTAAACGGTTATACCATACATCAGTTAACGCATTTTGGAATCTTTCTGAACTGGCACTAAAATCACCTTCAGCTGTATTACCTAGCAGCATAGTGAAATCCATGATCCAATTAACTTGGCCATCAGATGTTTTAACTGAATAAGGTGTTTCACCTATTACGCGTAAACCAAAGTTTTCAAGCATTGGCATAATTGCCGATAAATGAATTGGCTCATCTTTGTGATATAAACTTAAGCTTACTTCATTTTTAGCTGCTTCTTGAGGACGATAGAATAACATCTCAAGTTGGTTTTCATCAGTTAACAATTCAAGTTTTTCAATATCAACTACTGCAGCACTCGGTAAAACTTGATCTTTATATGCACGAGCAAATGCATGGCTATATTTACGATTTAAATCATTTCCAGTAGCTTCGCCTGCGCGTTCTAGTAAAACAGACTGCAACTTATCTTCCCATGTACGAGCCGCTTCAATTAGATTTCTTTCTATATCTTTCACATTAAATTCAATATTGTTGTCGGCTACACGCACTGTATAGTGTGTTCTAGCCAGGATAGATTCTGAGAAGAAAGTTGTAAATTCAACTTTATCTTGTGAGCCAAACTCTTTCGCAAGAATTTGCTGCGTTTCACGACGAAGTGCCGTGTTATAACGTTCACGTGGTACATATACCATACAAGAGAAGAAACGACCGTAAATATCTTTACGAACAAAAGAGCGACACATATCACGCTCTTGCATTTGTAATACGCCCATTGCAACTTCAAGTAATTCGTTATCTTGTGCTTGTAACAATTCATCACGTGGATACGTTTCTAATACATTTAGCACTGCTTTATAAGCATGAGTGCCTTGTGCAAAATCACATTTACCCATAATCCTAGCTATTTTACTACGTAAAACAGGGATATCAGATGCACTGTTATTGTAGAAATTAGAAGAAAACAAACCAATAAATCTATCTTCACCAATTACCTTTCCATCTTTATCAAAACGTTTAATACCAATGTAATCGATATACGCTGGACGGTGAACGCGGGAAACTGAATTCGTTTTTGTTAAGATCAATAAATGTTCGTTTTGTGCTTCTTTTCTCGCGATTTCAGGTAAGTCAGAAAGAAGTCTAATTTTCTCTTCTTCTGAATTTTTCATCATACCTAAACTAGAGCCTTGAACACCTCTTAATTCATAGTCACCTTTAACAGCAGTTAATTCATACTGACGGTAACCCATAAGTGTAAAATTATCAGTACCTAACCAATCTAAGAACTCAACTGTTTCTTGGATCTCTGATTTATTTTTTACGCCTTCGCGACTAGGTAGTGATTTTGTGATTTCTTTAAGCTTATCTTTTATTGGTAACCAATCTTGTACTGAAACTGAAACATCACTTAAAACAGAAATAAGCTCTAATTTTAAAGATTCGATTACTTTAACATCTGTTTGGCGATCAATTTCAATAAAGAAAACTGTTTTAGTAGAAGAAGATGCTTGTTCACCCTTTAAATTAGAAAGTGCCGATATTTTATTATCATCATTTCTTTGAATTTTAAGTGGGGAATGTAATAAAAGATGAGATGCGATATTTTCGCGAGTAAGTGCCATACGAACAGAGTCAACTAAGAAAGGCATATCTTTAACAATTATTTCTACAATTGTGTGAGAGGATTGCCAACCATGTTTCGCAAGTTCAGGATTTACAACTCTAACCATTATGTCATCTGACATATGACTTTCAAGTGAATTCCATAAACTCAGTGCAGCACCATATAAATCACTGTCGTTACGATTAGCCAAATCCTCTTTAGACATATTGCTGTACAAGGTTTTGGCAAATTTTTCTACGAGCGACACATTATCTGCATGTACTTTCTGATGTATTAACTTACAAACATTATCCAACAGAACTGAAGTGTGACCATCGTTTTGTGTCATTGTGTGTTCCTTAATCTATTACTACTTTGAACGAGTAGTTATTGCACAGCTTTTTATTAGCGTGGAGTCGAGGTGAATTCTAACTCTTTTAGCTAGTAAATGAACCGTTTTTTTATGCCAATGCAGTATAAATTTCAACCGGTTGGACATCTATTCACAAAATATAGATATAAATGGCCATTTATGGCCATTTTTAAGAACAATTATTCACATTTATTTTAACTTTTTTTATTTTTTTCCTTTTGAGGCCAAAGGATTGTACCGATAGCGGGGAGTAATAAAACTGCACCAAGCATATTTACTAAAAACATGAAGGTTAATAATATGCCCATGTCTACTTGGAATTTAAGATCTGAAAATACCCAAGTACTGACCCCTAGTGCCAAAGTGATCCCAGTGAATAAAACAGCACTACCTCGTTCAATTAAAGCATTACGATATGCTTGTGATAACTGTATGCCTTCTTTAAGCTGTGAACTCATTGAGGATAGTATATAAATACCATAATCGACACCTATACCGACACCTAACGCAATAACAGGTAATGTAGATACCGTTAAACCTATTTCAAGAGAAACCATTAACGCTTGTGCCATGGTTGATACTATGTATAAAGGTAAAACAACAGCAATTGTTGCCCTAACCGAACGAAAACTAATAAGACATAATAATGTTACTGCGCCATACACATAAAGCATCATAGGTAATTGCGCTTCATCAACAGTCTGATTAGTCGCAGCCATGACACCCACTGGACCCGTCGCTAAATGAAACTTCAGCTCATCTGTTTGTTCGGCTTGAGCAAACTTTTCAACAGCTGCAATTACACGTTCTATTGTTTGTGCTTTATGATCTTCCATAAATACTATGATAGGCATCACACTACAATTACCATTTAACAAGCCAGTACTAGTTTCTACTCGTGCCGTTGCTTGAACTAAACTTGATGTATTACGTGGAATAGTTTGCCATTTTAAATTACCTTCGTTGTATCCCGCATTAACAGCTTGAGACACTGAAGTTAAAGAAATAACCGATTGCACACCTGTAACATTTTCTACGTTCCATTGAAATCTATCTATACGAGACAT
Organism: Pseudoalteromonas sp. C2R02; assembly: GCF_018860845.1. NCBI lineage: Bacteria > Pseudomonadati > Pseudomonadota > Gammaproteobacteria > Alteromonadales > Pseudoalteromonadaceae > Pseudoalteromonas > Pseudoalteromonas sp. C2R02. Next base: position 225,256 of record NZ_JAHKQC010000013.1, read on the forward strand.
CACATCATGAAAAGTACATGCTTCTGCTGGACCTTCTACAATTACTTTTAGAATATCAACAGAAATACTATATTTATCGGTAATCAAGAATGTATCTTGGTTATAGGTTGCATCACCATGTAAAGAAGGTGCCCCGGGATGCAAATCACCTATTTGCATTTGTTGAGATTGCCAAAAGCTCAATCCAAATAATATAGCGACTACAAACATAATTTTTTTAGCTATTTTAGGATCTGTCGCACTGACTAACATATCGATTAATCTTTCAAATACCCGTGATGAACTTTCTTGTTTATGATGGTTTTTAGTAGGGATACTGCCTAAGTATGAAGCTACGATTGGTAATAGAATCAAATTTGTGAAAATGATAACAGCCACACCTAAACTCGCTGTAATAGCCAATTCACGAATAATACCAATATCAATAGAAAGTAATGTTAAAAAGCCTACAGTATCAGATAATAATGCAATGCCACCTGGGATCAATAAGCTTCTAAAACATGTTTCAGCTGCCATTTTACAACTGAGTCCTTCTGAAGTTTTTTTACCAATTGCATTGACCATTTGAATACCATGGCTTACACCTATTGCAAATACCAGAAAAGGGATCAATATCGACATAGGATCTAAGCCAAAACCTAGCTGCGATAACAAACCTAGTTGCCATACAACCGCAATTAAAGAACATATAATAGGCAGTAAAGTAAGCTTAAGGCTTTTACAAAATAGCCAGACCATAATGAATGTAAAAATAATGGCTATTAAGAAAAATAATACAACCCCTTTTGCACCATCTGCAATATCTCCCGCCATTTTTGCAAATCCAATAATATGGATTGATACATTGTCAGTGGTAAAAGGCTTTCTAACTTCTGATTCTAATTTTGAAGCAAATGCTAATGTATCTAATTTTTCATGTGTTGTCGGATCAATTTCCATCAATTGAGCTGATACCATAGCACATGAATAATCGTTAGCTATTTGACGGCCAACAATATTTGCTTTTTCTATGTTTTCTTTTACTTTATTAAGCCCTCTTTCATCTGGCTTAAAATCGGCAGGTATAATTGGACCGCCCGCAAAACCATCTTCTACGACTTCAACAAAACGTGCACTAGGCGAAAAGATTGATTGCACTAATGAACGATTTACACCAGGTATAAAATAAAGTTGATCATGAACTGACTTTAATTGTGTAAAAAACTCTTCATTAAAAATATCACCACTTTCATCACACACTGATATTAAAATACTATTTGCACCACCAAATTGTTTTTCATGTTTTAAGTACAACTTCATGTAATCATGATTTAGTGGAATGTTTTTATTAAATGAAGCGTCTAATTTAATATTTGTTGCGCTAAGTGCTAAAAATACCGTTGTTGCAAAAAATGCGATAATAACCGCAAGACGATGTCTAAAAATAATTAATTCAAATTGCGTTAATATACTGCTCATTGTTCTAATTTAACTCCTGACTTTTTATACCCACTTCTGAAGCAAATATTAATTTATTATTGCTGATCACCGACGCTAAATTAGCCTTCCCATCAGATTGTTGTTGTTTTGTTACTTCTCCTGACTTGTAAGTAAGCACAACACCGTTATTAGCAGATAAAATAGCACCACTTGGTGTTTTCAAAATATGGTTGATCGTCGCTTGAGTATCTGTGTTTAATTTATGCCATTGTTTGCCATTATTATTTGAAGTAAACGCGTTACCTCTTAAACCTGCAATGAGCCAAGTACCATCATTTAATACTGCTATATCAAAGAAAGAACCAAGGTAAAATTCGTCTAACCTTTGAAAAGTTTTTCCATTATCATTACTAGTTGCCAGAAAACCTTGTTCACCAACCATAATGATTTGATTTTGTGAAAAATGAATTTGATTAAAATGCGGTAAAATTGATTGGGTTTCAATTTCATAACCTTGTGGATCTTCCGATTTTAGCTCAGCCAAGTAATCAGCATCCTCTTCAAACAATAAACTGCTTAAGAATTCGCTATTCCATGTTTTACCACCATCTTGTGTACGGTAAAATAAACCGTATGCCCCGATTGCAACCCCATTTAATTTGTCAGTAAACGAAATATCTAAAAAAGGTTTATCGAGTTCTGGTTGGTAGTTTTGTATTTTCCAATTTTTACCACCGTCTTTAGTATTTATAATGGTAGCGTCATGCCCTACTGCCCATCCTATATTTTCATTTATAAAAAAAACACTGGTTAATAATATTTGCATTGGGACATTTGATTGTTGCCATTGAATGCCATCTTGACTGTATAAAATAATCCCTCTTTTTCCTACAGCAACCTGATATTGGCCATTATCAACAATATCAGTTAATAATGTTTTTTGTGCTTTTTTTGCCATAACAGCTGGCTTGAGTGATTTTAAAGCATGTGTATTCATCTCAGCTTTGAGCTTATTCGTAAATAAAACAATGCACGTAAATAGCAAGCAATTAATAAAAAATTTCATGAGAGACTTCGTTAATTAGTTAGTTAAAAAAGGCCCGTTAAGGGCCTTATAAATATGTGTTTATCTACGTCCATCGCGCTTTAGCGCATTTGAGGTAAATTCCACATTTTTGAATGCTTTCGAGAAATCATACATTTTCTCTTCGTTATCTAAGCCAATCGCTAAATAACGACGTGAGTTTAAGTCATGATAAACATCTAAAGTACTCCAATGTGTTTTAACATCGTAATAGTTCAAACCATGAGCCATTGCAACGCGATATAGTTGATCACGATTATCGTAAATATCGGCTACATGGATCTGCCAACTATCTTCATCGATATAGAAAACACGTTTTTTATAAATATGACGTGTACCTTCTTTTAGATTCGCTTCAACTACCCAAACACGGTGCTTTTCGTAGCGAACATGATCAGGGTTAATATGACCCGCCTTTAAAATATCATCATACTTTAAGCTATCGCTGTGTAGCTTGTAGCTGTTGTATGGTATATAAAGCTCAGTTTTCCCTTTTAATTCCCAAGTATAACGATTCGGAGAACCGTTAAACATATCGAAATCATCAGTTGTACGTAAACTATCAGACGCTGTACCTGGTGCATCATATGCAACATTAGGTGCACGACGAACACGGCGTTGACCTGTGTTATATGTCCATGCTTGGCGTGGCGTTAAGATTTGATCCATTGTTTCATGTACTAATAACGCAGTACCAGCTAAACGCGCAGGTTGAGTTACTTTTTGCTTGAATTTAAACAAGATATTAGATTCTTGTAAAGATTCTGGCGTAGCATCTTTTTCTGAATATTTAACTAATAATTTTTCATCAAAGCCAACAACATTGAATGAACCACCCGCCGTAGGTGCAGCTTGGCCGCCAAACCGTGATATTGATAATCCACGATATCTTAAAATATGGTTCCAAATAACTTCCAAACCTGTTTCTGGTACAGGAAATGGAATACCTATGGCTGTATTTTTAATACCGTTACCATCTTTAATTAATTCAGCAGAAGAAGCATATTTTTTAGTCGCGTCATAAATAAAATCAGGATACGAAGCACTTCTGCGTGTCGGATAGATATTCATTTTAAAAGTCTCAGGATAAGTATCAAACAGTGCTACTTGACCTGGTGATAAGCTCGCTTTGTATTTATCTAGGTTACTTTTATCAATGGTATATTTTACTGCATCTGCAGCAAAAGGGTCTGGATGATGCATTCCAGGTGTATATCCTGCAGGAGCTGATGTGATACCACCGTCCCAAGCTGGAATAGACCCATCTGCATTACCTGCTTTTTCTGCTCCAATTGGAGTCAGCTCAGCACCTAACTTAGCAACATTTTCTGCTGAAGTCTTAGCTAAAGTACTGCCTGTAGCAAATACACCACAAAGTGCAACTGCTATTAGGGTAGGCTTTTTAATCATAATTTTACCCTTAAATCGAGTATTTAACATTTAGAGAAACATAATCACGGTCGGAGAAGTTGTTCGTTTGACCGCCACCCCAGAACTTGTTGTAGCTCATATCAAGTGACCATGCATTTTGATAGTTAAAGTTAAGGTTTAATCCTAACGATTTTCTATCTTCAATGAATAAGTACATAGGATCTGGTGTGATACCATTTACATCATGTGAAAAGACCATACGAGGTGAAACATTTACACCAGAGAATAGGTTATTGTATTCACCTTTAGCGACTAATCGATAACCCCAGGCAGAAGCTGACGGGAATGGATTAGTTTCAGGTCCATTAGATAGTGCTTGATGAAGTAAGGTGTAATCTTTACCTTCAACACCATACATCTTACCAGTTCGACCAGTACCAGAAACATTGAGTCTAACTTCATTAGGATCAGGCATATCATTAATCGTTACACCACCTACTTCACCTAATAATACCCAACTATCCGCACCTAAAGAAGGACCGAACAAATGTGTCGCAGTAAACTGTAATTGCATTGTATCGCTGGTAACATAACCTTGAACATCTTCACCTGGTGCAACTGTTTCCAACTGAGAGATTTCAGCAAAGTCTTCACGAATACCCGCTACGGCTAATTGCTCTGGCATTACAGAATATAATATTTCAACATCATCAATCTGCAATGGTTCATCTTCGCGATAAGTAAACTCACCAGCAAAAGATGTTTCGCCTAATACAGTATTAAAACTTAAACCATATAGTTTAATATCTTCAGGATATACTAGCGCACCACTGCTAAATGCAGCTAAATCAGTTACATTATCTTCAGTTATTTCATTCTGAGCAATATACGCCAGATCTTGGCCTATGCTTGCTGCTGTAAAATCAGATGCAACTGCAGAGATTAATGGTCGGCGGCTATGGTAGTTTACATGATAAAAACCAAACTCTGTTTCGTTTAGCTCAGGCACATACCAAGAAAATTTCATACCATATTGGCCTGAATCTTTTGGTTTAGTCATGCCCTTAGAGCCTTTACCTTTTAAAGCAACTTTTGTAGGGTATGCAAGGTACATATTTGCAAGCATTGCTGATGCTTCAGCACTTGAAGGATCTACACCTTGCGCTTGAAGCGCTGAACCCCAATCACTATATAAGTTATTAAGGCTTGAAGTAACATGTGCTAAATCCATATCTGGATTAGATGTAAAACCTAATTGAACATTATTTTGATAGCCATTTTCAGAAGCGAAATCATTGGTTGAAAAATACGTACCAGCGACAGGTAAACGTGTTTCTTGCCATTCATATTGATAGAAAGCTTCAAAAGAGATATTTTCTGTAATACCAAGCGAAGCCCAAAGCATACCAACAGGAATAAATGCTTCTTTCAAGTCCGCACCAGGCGCTTTTAATCTGTCAATATCAACTGGATTGACGTTAATACCGTGAGATATTAATGTACTTTCACCCCAGTTAACTACTTGCTGACCTAAACGAATTGAAAGTGGATTATTACCATCATTTAAATCAAAATCTGCATATACAAATGCATCTAATAATCTAAAATCTCTACATACTTGCTCTTTTGAATCTTCATCAGCACAAGGGTCAACTTGATTGCCTGAAGTAGGATTACGATAAGCACGGTTCTCATCCATTAGTTCAAAATCATAAAAGTACATGAAGCGTGTAAATAAGCCAAAGTTACCTTTACGAATATCAAGCTCGTGAGTACCTTTAATCAGCTTAGAAAAAGTATCTCCTGAGTCAAAATTAAGGTTACCTGCATCACCATTATTAGAGTATGTGCCAGGGCGAGCCCAAACATCACTCGATGAGTAGATAGGATTAAGTGCTGCATTATAACCTGTCCAGTTAAAACTTGGGTGATTACTTTTACCAATTTGGTTTTCGAAATCTCGGTCTTCTATACGCCAGCTGCTACCAGCTGAAAATGTTGAATCAAAATTCACCTCAAATCCACCCAATTCAAAATTCTTGGCTGAAACTTGTTGGCTACTTAGAGCAATAAACGCACAGGTAATTCCGAGCGCTAATTTCTTTTTGACAAAAAGAGGTCTTTTTATCATGTTGTCTTCCCTCTGTGGCGGGTCACTTTGTGATCAAGTTATTGTTTTTAGTATACTAGTACTGAATCAAAGCATTACAGCAAATTACATTTGATGCAAGCAACCAATGAAAATTAACATAAGATAACACTCTTATTCATTGGTAAGACATCTTACCAGTAAAATTACACACTTTTAAAGCAATTACGTTAAAAAATTAACAAAAAATCAACGAGTATGGCGCTACCCCGCTAAAAACGGGGGAATTGTAATTTTATATGATCTTTTCTAAAGAAATAAATTGATTAGAATCTGATAATTTTAGTTTGAATTTTTGCTTAATACCTACAGGAGTTATAAAAGACCGAAACCTTTGCGCTGGAATTCGGATTGTTTTTCCTGAGTGAGAAGTGACCTGAATTGATTTAATATGACCAGAATAGAATTGCTCACATTGCTCATAACTTAAATCTAAATTAAATAAAAATTGCTTCATTACTTTTGTTATATAATTTCATTAAAAATAATCAGCGTTATTATTGTTAATAACGCTGATCTGATATCGTGATTGCTATTTTAATGCTTTAGAAACTTTTTCATAGAGATCAGGACTTAAATTTTCTATATTTTCGAGTCTTTTCAGCTGTTGCTTGATCAGTTTTTGTCTATTCACGTCAAACTTTTTCCAAGACATTAATGGCGTGATCATTCTCGATGCATTTTGTGGGTTAATATCATTTAGCTTAATTAGTAAATCAGTTAATAATTTATAACCTGAACCATCGACATTATGAAAATGTTTCAGATTAAAATGTGTAAAATTACCGATCAATGCGCGTACACGATTGGGATTAGCGTAATCAAAATGATCATGTTGATATAAAGCTTCAAGATGTGAATTGATATCGCCGCGATCTTGCATTGCCTTAAGCGCGAACCATTTATCCATCACCAGTGGGTCTTTAGACCATTTAGACTCAAACAAGTCTAAGATTTCCTCAGATATACTATGATTTGCATTAACTACCGCACTTAAAACCGCTAGCGCATCAGTCATATTATCGAGTGAAAATTGTTTTCTCAAAATCATGACTAAATCAATATGGTTTTGTTTTGCTAAATAATGTAAACATGCATTTTTCAGCGCGCGTTTTCCAACTGCATTTGCCGAAAGATCAGTACAGTCAGACTCACTATCAATACTAAGTGCAGTAAAACGTATCATAAGTGATTCTGATAATGTATCTGCAATTTGTTGCTCAAAATTACTGCTTACTGCAATTAGTTCATCAACAGGAATTTCTTGGTAATCTGAACTTAATGTATCAAAGCTTGGTAACTTTAATAATTGCGCAGCAAGCTCAAGATCAATTGTTTTATCTTCAATGATATCTTTCACTAATGCAATAACACTAGCTTGTAATGTCATATCGTTATTAGCAACTGCTCTATTAATATTATTAGTAAATAATATTTGTAGTGCATCCCAACGAGAAAAGTCTGAACTTGCATGACGTACGATATGACATAACTGCTCATCAGAATAATTAAAATCAAGCTGACAAGGTGCTGAAAAATCTTCAAGTAAAATTGCAGTTGGTTTTTCTTTTATAGCATCAAAAATAAATGTATGACTTTTTTGTGTGATATTTAATACTTTATTAAGTATTTCACCTTTATAAGTTAAAGGTAACTTTTCACCTGAGCCGCCTAATAATTCGATTGCAAATGGAATATGCAAATTTTGTTTTGTTGTCTGATCTGCCGTTGGTGTATGTACTTGTTTTATCTCTAGCTGATACTGTGACTTTTCAGCACAGTACGATTCCTGTACAACAAGTTTAGGTGTGCCTGATTGACTGTACCAATTTTTGAATTGTGTTAAGTCAATATTGGACGCTGACATCATAGCATTGACAAAGTCGTCACAAGTAACCGCTTGTCCATCATGACGTTCAAAATAAAGATCCATGCCTTTTCTGAAGTTTTCTTTACCTAATAAAGTATGCATCATGCGAATAACTTCAGCACCTTTATTATACACTGTAACTGTGTAAAAGTTGTTCATCTCAATCACTTTCTCAGGGCGAATAGGATGTGCCATTGGTCCCGCATCTTCTGAAAACTGATGAGTTCGCATTGCTTTTACGGCAGCAATTCTATTAATTGCGCGAGAGCCAAGATCAGAACTAAACTCTTGATCCCTAAAAACAGTTAAACCCTCTTTTAAAGAAAGCTGAAACCAATCTCGACAAGTAACACGATTGCCAGTCCAGTTATGAAAATATTCATGACCTATAATAGATTCGATCATATGATAATCACTATCTGTCGCAGTTTGTTGATTAGCTAATACACATTTACTATTAAATACGTTCAAGCCTTTATTTTCCATTGCGCCCATATTGAAAAAGTCTACAGCAACTATCATGTAGATATCTAAGTCATATTCTAAACCAAATGTATCTTCATCCCACTTCATTGACTTTTTAAGTGATTCTATTGCATGAGGGGCTTTACTTAAGTTGCCTTTATCAACAAATAGCGCAAGCTCTACATCACGACCTGACATTGTTTTATATGAATCACGTAAAACATCAAAATCTCCAGCAACGAGTGCAAAAAGATAACAAGGTTTTTTGAAAGGGTCTTGCCAAATTGCATAATGACGGTCTTCACCGATTTCACCCTGCTCTATTCTATTACCATTAGACAATAAATGAGGGTATTTTTTATCTGCAATAATTTTGACGGTAAATGTTGCCAATACATCAGGTCTATCTTGGTAATACGTTATTTTACGAAAACCCTCAGCTTCACACTGCGTGCAATAAGCACCGCCAGACAGATATAACCCTTCTAAAGAAGAGTTAGTTCCTGGTGATATTTTTGTAATAATCAACAGTTCAAACTCGTCTTTTTCACTACTGATAATTAGCTGCTCTTTTAATAACTGGTAGTCATTATATTTTTGGCCATCAACTTCAACAGATAACAGTTCAAGATCGATGCCATCTAAGACTAAATCTCCAAGTATCGGATTATTATTGTCACAGATATTGCGTTTAACTTTTGAAGTAGCACGGACTTGAGTTTGAGTATCATCAAGATCAAACTCTAAATAAATATCAGTGATTGAAAATGCAGGTTTGGCATAATCTTTTAAAAACTTAGCCGTAGGTATTTGTGTATTTGATAAGTTCATGATGTATCCGCAATGATATAAAATAAAATAGCTCCTAATGGAGCTATTTTTGAAAATATACTTTAAATATTTTTATAATATTAAGCAGTTTGTTGTTCTTGTAAATGTTTAGGTTCTAATTTTAGGATTTTAATGCCTAAATAAGCATAAATAATAGAAAGTACTGGGTTGATAAGATTAAAGAAAGCATAAAATGCATAATCTAATGGATTTACTAATAACACTGAATGCATATATGCACCACAGGTATTCCATGGTATCAATGGACTTGTTATCGTTCCGCCATCTTCTAAAGTACGAGACAAGTTAACAGGTGCTAAACCACGCTTTTGATACTCTTCTTTAAACATACGACCTGGCATAACAATCGCCATATATTGGTCCGCCGCAATCATATTTGTACCGATACATGTCGCGACTGTTGATGCTATTAAAGAACCTGTGCTTTTAGCTATTTTTAAAATACTGCGTACAAAAACCTCTAATAAACCTACTTTTTCCATCACAGCACCAAACATAAGCGCCATCATGATAAGCCATGTTGTATTTAACATACTGGACATGCCACCACCACTAAGTAACTTATCCATTTTCTCATCACCTGTTAAAACACTAAAACCATCAAAGAAAGCGCCCCAAACAATTTTAATAGTACCTATGATAGCATTTTGATCCGCAGCTAACTGAGATGTGATTAAATCTTGTTGAAATATAAGCGCCCATACAGCACCTAACAAGGCACCAATTGCAACTGCAGGAAAAGCAGGCATCTTCTTTAAAGCTAACGTCAATAAAACAGCTAAAGGGACTAACATAATAAAACTAATATCAAAGTTAGATTGTAAAATGCCATTTATTTGATCAATTCGTGCACTATCAGTTACATTTCCGGCATTAAAACCTAAAAATGTAAATATTATAAGCGCGATGATAAAGCTAGGTACCGTAGTCCACATCATATGATGTATATGAGAAAATAAATCAGAACCCGCAACAGCAGGTGCTAGATTAGTTGTTTCTGACAATGGGGATAGTTTATCTCCGAAATAAGCGCCTGAAATAACGGCACCCGCAGTAACGGCTTCATTAAGCCCTAAACCCGCAGCGACCCCTAATAATGCAACACCAATGGTTGCAGCTGTTGTCCAAGAACTACCAATACTCATTGCAACTATGCCACATAAAATACAACTTGCAGCATAGAACCAACTTGGATTAATTAATTGAAGACCATAATATATCAATGTTGGAACAGTGCCAGACAATAACCAAGTTCCAATTAAGGCTCCGACCATAAATAATATTAAAATAGCGCCTAAAGACAATGTAATGCCCTTAATCATCGCACTTTCTAAATCAGCCCATTTGTAGCCATTTTTAAGTCCAATGAGTATCGCAATACCTGAAGAAAATAATAATGCAATTTGGTTGGGGCCATAAGATGAGTTATCCCCAAAAAGGTAAACTGACGAACCGAGTAATGTGATTAAAATTAAAATTGGTAGTAACGCATCAAAAAAATGTGCTTGCTTGATTTGCTTCACGTGTATTCCTCTAACTGTAATTATCGGTAATATTTAGATATAAAATTGATATCAAATATCACGCTTTATTTTTTATCGCGTCTAATTTTTTAACGCTGTATCGAGTATATCAAACCTTAACTCAAAATATTGTGCATAAATATAACATTGTATTAAACATCATTTTTTATGATTTATATTGTTAAATATCAGTGCAGTAGTTTTATAAATTAGAATTTAATATCATTTCCTTTGAATATAAAAGTACATATTTTGCATAAAAAAAAAGCGCCGGAGCGCTTTTTTATAACAAGTTTAAAAGTTATTTTTTTACATAACGACCAAACTTAATAAAATCAGAAGTAATTAATGCCGTTTCTTCTAAGAATGGGTCCATATCAGTCAACTCATCAGGTAAGTCATCTAATGATGTCACTTGTTTTTTATCTAAACGCATTAATCTTTTGTTAACACGAGCAAGAGAAAGTTTTTCATTTTTATCTCTTTGCTCAATACGATTCTTTTCAACTAAAGAAATCGTTTTACGATCATTTTCTTTTTTATAACGCGCGATATCTTCAAACACATAATTAAATTCAGGTTCTGAGATGATACGGTCATCATGTTGTTTTTGTAAAAACTTAATAGCCGGTTTTAGATCAGCCATAGAAGTATATTTTGCATTTCTAATGCTATCCCAAGGCAAGGCATTATCTTCTTGCGACTCACCCCATTCAGCTGGGTCTATCGCTGAAGGAAATGAAATATCAGGAATCACACCTTTATGTTGCGTACTACCACCATTTATTCGATAAAACTTTGCAATCGTATACTGGATACTACCTAAGCTATTCTCATATAAATCGTAATTTCTGCCTAAACCTCTATGCTGCTGAACTGTGCCCTTACCAAAGGTTTGTTCACCAATAACAACCGCGCGACCATAGTCTTGCATTGCGGCAGCAAATATCTCAGAAGCTGAAGCACTATATCTATCAACTAAAATTGTTAAAGGGCCATCATAATAAGTGACACCATCAACATCTTTTTGTTGTTCAACACGACCATTTAAATTATGGATTTGAACTACAGGACCTTGATCAAAAAACAAACCCGACAATTGTGTTGCTTCATATAACGAACCGCCACCGTTTTGTCTTAAATCGATAATAATCCCATCGACATTTTGCTCTTTTAATTTTGCTAGCTCTTTTTTAACATCACCAGATAAATTGTTGTAAAAACCAGGAATATCAATAACGCCAATTTTTGTATCTATGTCTGAATAACTCGGTTTAAATACTTCAGATTTAGCTGCGCGATCTTCTAAACGAATTTTATCACGAGTAATATCTACAATTGATGGCTTGCCATGGGTATCAGCACCTTTTAAATACTGCAAGCGAACAAGAGTACCTTTAGGCCCTTTAATTAACTCTACAACATCATCTAAACGCCAACCGATCACATCAACAAAATCTTCTTTTCCTTGAGCAACACCAATAATACGATCATTTGACTTTATTTTTTCAGATTTATCAGCAGGGCCTCCTGGCACGAGAGAGCGAATAACAGTGTAATCTTCGTCATAACCAAGTACTGCACCAATACCTTCAAGCTCTAGATCCATGTCCATTTTAAACTGTTCGGCACGGCGAGGTGATAAATATGAGGTATGGGCTTCAATGCTTCGCGCAAATGCATTCATTGCGATTTGAAAGGCATCTTCACTATTTGTTTGAACTAACCTTTTTAAAGTGTAGCTATAACGTTTAGTCAGTATTTCTTTAATGTCAGGCCATTCCTTGCCTGTCATTTTAAGACGTAAAGCATCATATTTAACTCTTTGACGCCATATTTCATCTAGTTCAGCCTGAGTAGTGGCCCATTTAGCCTCTTCTCGGTCGAACTTATATTCATCTTCGTTCTCAAATTTCATTTCTTTATCTAATAAAGAAATAGAATATTGATAACTATCAAAACGGCGTTTCATGCTGACATTGAAAATGTCAAAGGCAAAATCAAGTTTACCTGTACTTAACGCGTTATCGACTAGAAATCGGTATTGTTCAAAACTATCAATATCCGATTTCAAAAAAATACGTTTACCGAAATCTAGCGACTCTAAATAACGGTCAAATATCTTTGTGGAAAGCTCATCATTTAAATCAATGAGCTTGTAATGGGCGCGAGTAAAGAAATTAGTCACCCTTTTGCTAGCGGTACTATGTTGAGATTCTTGTTTTAAAACAGGTAAATCTTCTAGTGTTATCGTTTCTACTTTAGCGAACGCATTTGCTGCAATAAATGCAGCTGCAAGAGGAATGAGATTAAAACATTTACTCATAGACCATCTCCTTAGATTGTGTATAGACTTTCAGCCTTAGTCTTCACTAGCATTCCAGTAACAATTACAACATGAATATCATCTTTATTGATTTCAGTGATTGTTCCGTTCACTAATGTCTGGCCTAGCTTTACTTTAACTTTAGCATTTAATTTAATTTGTTCCGCAGTTAATGCAACTATTTTTCCAGAACGACGAGGCGCATTTTCATTCTTAGGCTTTGCAACTACTGGTTTAGTTCCTTTATCAGCAGATTTATTTCTAGAACCTGGCTTAAAGGACTTTTTAGTAGCATCTGTACGTGGACGTTGTTGCTTTTTACGTTTAGCAAACTTTGCACGGCTTTCTTCTAATGCTTTAGCAGCATGATCAATATGTTCTTGCTCAACTTTCTCACAATCGTTTCCATCAAGATCGATTCTGAATTCAACTTTGCTCACAGCTTCAAGGTAGCGCCAATGCGACGTATATTTACGTAAGGCTTGACGAATTTGAGTCTTACTTACGTTATCATTACCTTCAATTCTTTGAGCTATATCTTTGAAGATACCTACTTTAAGCGGTTTTATACCATCTTTTTCTTTAAAACAAACAGAAAACTCTTTGTATAAAAAGGCAAGAACTGCATTGATATCTTTTAACTTATCAGGGTTTTCTTGCACTACTTCAGTTTTAGTTTGTTCAATATCAGTTGCTTCTTGTTTGATATCTGTAATTTCTTGATTGCCAGTGGTACTCATTTCTAAACCTTTTTATTCCATCTGCTCATCTAACGATGTCAGGACATGTTGATTAACCCAGTCGACCAACTCTTCGAAGTCAGTTTCTATAATAGCTGTATCGCCACGAAGATGTTGCCAAATACTATTAATTATACTATCTATTTTGTCACATGATAAATCATCCGGAAGTTGAGCCCAAGCGATGTGGATCAACTCATTGAGATTTTCTGCAACTAATTCTTCATTTCCTTCCCAATCACCGACATCACAATCAGAAACGAGGAAATCTTGAACATTCATTAAATCTTTCATTACACTTGAGTCTCAAATTGACGTATTAGTGTTTCTAAGCCAGCTTTGTCTTCTTCATCAAAACGTGAAAGCGATGGACTATCAATATCTAAAACAGCATATATTTTACCATCTTTAATGATAGGAACAACTATTTCTGAGTTAGAAGCAGCATCACAAGCGATATGTCCAGCAAAAGCATGAACATCAGCAACTAATTGCGTTTCTTTTAAAGATGCCGCAGTACCACATACCCCTTTACCGACAGGAATACGTATGCAAGCTGGATTACCTTGAAAAGGCCCTAAAACTAACTGTTCTGGATTATCAATAAGATAAAAACCAGCCCAATTAATATCTTCTAAAGACATGAATAGCAACGCACTTAAATTTGCCATATTCGCTATAACGTTTGGCTCACCTTCAGTAAGTGATTTTGCTTGTTCAGCTAAAGTCTGATAGAAAGCTTGTTTACTCATTTTTATAAACTAATTACTATTTAAAACACAATAATAAGCAAAGGTACTCTTTGTAGGCTTTAAATGAAACCTTTATCCATCAAAAAATCCACTTAAAGTGTAAAAAACAAAAATCTTGTTTAGATTATAAACAGAGTTGATGGTGTATTTAAAAAAATGCTTATTTTGTGAACCGACGAAGACAGTTTAAAAATATACCTGCTGCAGTTAATGACATTAAGGTATTAACAAAAAATATCATTGAACTAGTTGCACTAAAAATAAATGAAAACAGTGCACCACCTAGTAAAGCAATTGTTAAAATAGCCCAATAAGTTATTTTATTTAATTTGAATAAAAATAAGTACCCTGGTACGACAAAACATCCCATAGTTAAGCCAACAATATGTGCATTTGATATCGCGGTCATGATGATATTAAAGAATATTTGACTGGTCGCATTTTCTAATGTGAGTACATAATACAAACCAATTAATATACCAATCAATAAAGGAGAGATCAGAGAATATATCACACTTTTAATAAGTACTGCGTTTTCAACTTTATGCTGGCCTTTAGCCTTATTTATAGCTGCAGAATTCATAGTTAACCTGTTTTATAATTAGTAAACCTAAGTGTTGATCATTTAACTAAGTAAGCTAAATAAGACAAAAGTCTATAATCACAGATTTAAATATACAAAGCTGTATATAAAATAAGCGCTACAATTAAAATAACAACATTAACAATGGCTAAGTTATGAAATCTAACATTGTGATTAGTTTATTATTAATTGTCATATCTTTGCAGACATCTGCCCAAGACTTACTGGTAGCAAAGACATGCCCTGTTGTTTACAACAATACAAACATTGGTATCTTAGCATTTTCAATGCCTTGGTATCATAATGGTGGTAGTCAGGCGTCTTACATAGCAAAAGACAATGCTACAGGAATTGGTATAGAAATTCATTTTCTAGCTAATAAAAATGGATTTTCTCACACTAAACAGCAAAAAATATGTGATCAGTTTCGTATCATGCAATTTAGAAATACAAATGCAAAACTCCCTCGCGGTGAAGATAAAGTTCAGCTAGATATCCCAGCGACACACCCTGAACCTTTTTATGATGCTCCACCACTTGAATTTGGTCATGGAATGCATCAAACGCCAATTGATCATCATGATAAACCTTGGAAAAATATAATAATGCGCGCATCAACAGTTGCTATATACGATACGCCATTTGTCTCAGATAGTTATGGCATAGAAGGTAAAGACATTATAGTGAAATTTGAAACCTGTGTCGTATGTCGCCATTTTAAAAAGACAGATAACATACTATCATGCGGTTCATGGGGATTTAATCGCGAGTATATGGGTGGAATGACAGCATGGTCAGAACCTGAAGCTGATCCAATAAAATGCTCTGATGCACCAAATAAAGAGCACCTAGAAGTGCTCAATAATTCAAACTTGGTATCCTACAAACAAGGTATTGATTGGCGATAAAACGATTTATGACGCCACCCTTTCTGTATATAACTTGTTTAAAGCGAGTTCAATTGAAAGGTTATCATCTTGTTTCATATAATAAGTCACTGTTCTCAAGACAAAATCGACATTTTGCTTATGTTCTTTGGAAAAAACTTTGCATAATTTTTTTAGTTTTTTATCAAACAAACTTTTATCCATTTTTGCATGATATATCTCTATTGCAGCTTCAAAACTATTGTCATTTTCAGAATATAAGTCTTTTAGTTTTGCTTTAGGAACACGGTATTGTGTACTCGCAAATTCGAGTGCATCTCTAAAGTCAGTGAATTCATTATCAAAAACAGTGATCATAGTAACGGGAATATTAGCAATTTTTAATTTCTCACCATCAACTTCAAATTCAAATCCTTGATATTGGCTGCGTATTGAAGACTCTTTACCTAAGCCAATACCCGCTTGCACACATTTTTGAAGATTATAATCAAGCTCTTGTGCTTCATCTTCATTCCACATTTGATAAACGTGAATGGCTTTTTTATATTTTTTTGCTATTTTTCTTTTTGCAATATCTGCACGTTCACCAACTAGAGCTGATTTTTCTTGTTTTAGTGCACTGCAACATTCTTTACAAGTCGGTACTTGATAAAAATCAGCTTCAGAGCGTGTATGAATATAAAACTCAGCATATTTTTTTGGCGGGGCATAATCAAATTCTGTTGCGATACAACCACAATAAAAACATGTATTAAAATCGCTTCCATGTACAGCAATCATTTGCTGATATGGCCCTTGTTTATCACTCAAATCAGTATTCCACTACATAAATAAAGTTTTGCTGTGATTATGCTTCAATCACAGCATAAATACATAATTTATTTTTTTAAAATTATATAGCTGCCCTTTGAATCTTCAATCAAAAACCCTAATTGTGCGATTTTTTCTCTTATAATATCTGAGCCCTGCCAATCTTTATTTGATCTTGCCTTCTGTCTTAGATCCGCCAGAGCGATTACTTCACTTGGAACTACGCATTTATCTATACTAAATTCACCTAAAGACAAACCCAATATTTTATCAAAATGAAGCACCGTTGCCCTTTTATCTTTATCCTTTAAATTACTTTTTATTACAGCCCACAAAACGGTTAAAGCTTGAGGCATGTTTAAATCATTGTTTATCAAATTTTTAAACATAACTTCAAAACTTAAATCAACTGAGCCTCCATCAGCATAACTATTGATTGCTGATTTAAGCCTTTTGAGCGCTACACTAGCAGATTCCAATGCGTCCCAGCTAAAGTTTAGCTGGCTACGATAATGACTCGTTAAAGTTAAATAACGATATGCTAATGGATCAAACCCTTTATCAATAATACTTTTTAATAAAAGAGACTTACCAGATTTTGAAATTTTTTCTTTATTTAATTTTAGAAAATAGCCATGCATCCAAAAATTTGCAGGGTTTTTACCATGGCGTGCCTGACATTGCGCTATTTCATTCGCGTGATGCACAGGTATATGATCTTCACCACCCACATGAATATCAAAAACTTTACCAAGATATTTTTCGCTCATTGCAGAGCATTCAATGTGCCATCCCGGGAAACCAATACCCCATGGACTGTCCCATTCCATTTGTCTACTTTGGGTACTATTTGAAGATATATTACTAAATTTCCATAGCGCAAAATCAGTTAAACTTCTTTTTTCTCCTTGATCAACTCTCGTTCCCGCTTGTAACCCTTTTATATCTAATCTAGCAAGTTCCCCATATATAAAGTTATTATTTGCTAATTTTTGAGTATCAAAATAAATGCCATCAGAGGTAATATAAGTAAACCCTTTTTTTTCTATTTCTAATATATAGCTAATTTGTTCATTAATATGCTCAGTAGCACGACAAATTATTTTAGGTCGCTTAATATTTAATGCATCAGTATCTTTTAAAAAAGCACTTTCAAAATATTTAGCAATATCAAAAGCTGACTTATTTTGTTTTCTAGCTCCTTTAAGCATTTTATCTTCACCCGAATCAGCATCAGATACTAAATGGCCTACATCGGTGATATTCATTACATGCTTAACATCATAATGATTAAACTCCAATGTCCTTCTAAGTATATCTGTGAAGATATAAGTTCTTAAGTTACCAATATGTGCATAATCATAAACTGTTGGCCCACATGCATATAAACCTACCCAATTATTTTTAATAGGTTCAAAATGTCGAACTTTCCTTTCAAATGTATCAAATAGTGCAAGTTCTTTTATTGTTTCATGCATAAATTTCTCTTTAAGTTATTTTATTCGGGCACAAAAAAAGGCCATTGATTTCTCAACGGCCTTTTAAAAATTAATTTTAACGTTACATACTAAAAAATGGCCGCAGTAAATTACAACAGCAACAAGTTTGAAGGTTTTTATTAGTCTGGTGATTAGTATATAAGTTCATATTTCGATATTAACATGAAAAATATAAGATGCAATAACTGAAAACACTGCATATAGATAATGATATAGATTGAATTTAAGACAAAATAAAAGCCCTTTCTTCTCCAAAGGGCTTTAAATTAAAAGTTGGGGACTTTTTGATTTGTAATCTTGCATATCTATAGATTAGGCTATTTGTAATTAAAAAGTGTGAGCTAGGTCACAAAAATGAAATTTATAAATAAATAATTGTTTAAGTCAAGATATTAGCAAAATGGTGTTTGCCATACCATAATTGAAAAATGTAAGTTTAATATTGGTAATAACTTGGCATTAAACCCATTTTCAGTATCTGACAAACAAATTGATGACTTTTTAGTTTTTTGTCACCGTAAAAAGTATCCTGCGAAATCATCAATTGTAACAACGGGTGAAAAAAGTCAGTCTTTATTCTATCTTATTGAAGGTGCTGCCAGTGTTATTGCACAAGATGAAGGTGGTCATGAAATTATTGTTGCTTACCTGAATATTGGACAATTTTTTGGAGAAATGGGCCTATTTAACCAAGAAAAAACCCGTACAGCATGTGTTAGAGCAAAATCTCACTGTATTGTTGCTGAGATTTCTTACCATCAATTTAAGACAGTGATAAACCGCTTTCCCGATTTAATGTTTTTAATCACTTCTCAAATAGCGCAAAGACTCTGTAATACCACAGCAAAAGTAAAAGAGTTAGCTTTTATGGATGTATCTGGCCGAATTACAAATACTTTACTGCTACTTTGCAAAGAACCAGACGCATTGACTCACCCTGAAGGTATGCAGATAAAAATAACAAGACAAGAAATAGCACATTTAGTTGGATGCACTCGTGAAGTTGCTGGTAGAGTTCTAAAAAATTTAGAGAAACAAGGGTTAATTGAAGCCAAAGGTAAGACTATTGTCGTTCGTAATAGCCGATATTAATTAAGCAAAAAGGTCTTAAACTAAGTGGTTAAACTGCCAAGCATTTTTTTCTGTAAGTGCTTTAGCGCTTTCTTTGGGTAAAAGCTGCTAGTAGCGTACAGTTTTAACACCAGTAGAGTCTTATTAGATTAAATTTAGGCATTAAAAAAGTCACTTATGTGACCTTTTTATTAGATTAAACTAATTGGGTAGACTACCAACCAGTTTTTTCTGTAAGTGCTTTAGCGCTTTCTTTGGGTAAGAGCTGCTAGTATCTGTACGTTTTAACACCAGAAAAGTCTTATTAGTTAAAATTTAGGCATTAAAAAAGGCCACTTAAGTGACCTTTTTATTAGATTAAACTAAGTAGGTAGACTACCAACCAGTTTTTTCTGTAAGTGCTTTACCGATCTCAGCAAGTGAGCGTACAGTTTTAACACCAGCAGCTTCTAGCGCAGCAAATTTCTCATCTGCAGTACCTTTACCGCCTGCGATGATAGCACCAGCGTGACCCATGCGCTTACCTTCTGGAGCAGTAACACCAGCAATGTAAGATACAACAGGTTTAGTCACGTTAGCTTTAATGTACTCAGCAGCTTCTTCTTCTGCTGTTCCACCGATTTCACCAATCATTACGATTGCTTCAGTTTGTGGATCTTTTTCGAACATTTCTAAAACGTCGATAAAGTTAGTACCTGGAATTGGATCACCACCAATACCAACACACGTAGACTGACCAAAACCAGCATCAGTAGTTTGCTTAACTGCTTCATAAGTTAAAGTACCAGAACGTGATACAATACCTACTTTACCAGGCTTATGGATATGACCAGGCATGATACCGATCTTAGTCTCGCCAGGAGTGATAACACCTGGACAGTTAGGACCGATCATACGAACACCAGAAGTATCAAGCTTAACTTTTACGTCAACCATATCTAGTGTAGGGATACCTTCAGTGATACAAACAATTAGTTCGATGCCAGCATCGATAGCTTCTAAGATTGCATCTTTACAGAAAGGAGCTGGAACATAGATTACAGATGCAGTTGCACCTGTCGTTTCTACAGCATCACGAACTGTATTGAATACTGGAAGACCAAGGTGAGTTTGACCACCTTTACCAGGAGAAACACCACCAACCATTTGTGTACCGTACTCAAGCGCTTGCTCTGAGTGGAAAGTACCTTGGCCGCCAGTGAAACCTTGACAGATTACTTTTGTATCTTTATTAATTAATACAGACATTATTTGCCCTCCGCAGCAGCAACAACTTTTTCAGCAGCATCAGTTAAAGATGCAGCAGCAATGATGTCAACATCAGAGTTTGCTAATACTTCACGACCAGCTTCAGCGTTAGTACCTTCTAAACGTACAACTACAGGTACATTTACACCAACTTCTTTAACTGCGCCAATGATACCTTCAGCGATCATGTCACAACGAACGATACCACCAAAGATGTTTACAAGAACAGCTTTAACGTTTTCGTCAGAAAGAATGATTTTAAATGCTTCAGCAACACGTTCTTTAGTTGCGCCGCCACCAACATCTAGGAAGTTAGCTGGTTTGCCGCCGTGTAGATTTACGATGTCCATAGTACCCATCGCTAGGCCTGCACCGTTAACCATACAACCAACATTACCATCTAGAGCAACGTAGTTTAGTTCCCACTGTGCTGCTTGTGCTTCACGCTCATCTTCTTGAGACGGATCGTGGAACGCACGGATTTTAGGTTGACGGTATAAAGCGTTACCATCGATACCAATTTTACCGTCTAAACAGTGAAGGTTACCTTCGTCAGTAATAACTAACGGGTTGATTTCTAATAATGCGAAATCGAAATCTTCAAACATTTTAGCAAGACCCATAAAGATCTTAACAAATTGCTTCATTTGAGTTGGGTTTAAATCTAATTTAAAACCTAATTCACGTGCTTGGTAAGGTTGAGCGCCAACAAGTGGATCAATCTCAGCTTGGTGAATTAACTCTGGAGTCTCTTCAGCAATCTTCTCAATGTCAACACCGCCTTCGGTAGATGCCATGAAAACGATTTTTTGTGAAGCACGGTCAACAACAGCGCCAAGATATAACTCGTTAGCGATGTCCGTACAGCTTTCAACTAAAATTTTAGCTACTGGCTGACCATTTTCATCAGTTTGGTAAGTTACTAAGTTCTTACCTAACCAATGTTGTGCGAAATCTTTAATTTCTTCTTTAGTTTTAACTAGCTTAACACCGCCAGCTTTACCACGGCCACCCGCGTGTACCTGAGTTTTAACAACCCACATATCACCGCCGATTTTATCAGCCGCTTCAGCAGCTTCTTGAGGAGTATCACAAGCGAAACCCTCAGATACTGGTAAACCATATTCGGCAAAAAGTTGTTTTGCCTGGTACTCATGCAAATTCATGATGCTTTATCCAATTTTTTAGTGCTAATCAAGCTGAATTTTTATTCAGCTTCCCAAATTGCGCGGATAGTATAGATCCCCGCACGATACAAAGAAATACCCTGTATCAAGAATTGCCAATAAAATTACAATAGAATTGATATTTATTCGCAGTTGCTAATTTTTAATCTAAATATAAGTTAAAAATTAACCAAAAAAAAGCTGCGACCTAAGTTGCAGCTTAAATATTAATCTAGTTTATTAAACATCTAGTAAAAGACGAGTTGGATCTTCTAGTAATTCTTTAATCGCTACTAAGAAACCAACAGACTCTTTACCATCTATTAATCTATGATCGTAAGATAACGCTAAGTACATCATAGGTAAGATTTCAACTTTACCGTTCACTGCCATAGGACGGTCTTGGATTTTATGCATTCCAAGGATCGCAGCTTGTGGTAAGTTTAAGATAGGCGTTGAAAGTAATGAACCAAATACACCGCCATTCGTAATAGTAAAGTTACCACCAGTCATATCATCGATAGTTAATTTACCATCACGACCTTTAAGTGCTAATTCACGAATATTCTTTTCAATTTCTGCACAAGACATTTTATCACAATCACGTAATACAGGTGTAACTAGCCCGCGAGGTGTAGATACAGCTATGCTCATATCAAAGAAGTTATGGTATACGATATCATCGCCATCAATTGATGCATTTACTGCAGGGAAACGCTTAAGCGCTTCAGTAACAGCTTTAACATAAAAAGACATGAAACCTAAACGGATATCATGACGCTTTTCGAATGCATCTTTATACTGCTTACGAAGGTCCATGATAGGCTTCATATTAACTTCATTAAATGTTGTTAACATTGCAGTTGAGTTTTTAGCTTCAAGTAAACGTGTCGCGATTGTTTTACGTAAACGTGTCATAGGAACACGTTTTTGCGTACGCTCGCCAACTGGTGCTGGTGCGGCAGCTACTGGTGCTGATTTTGCAGCTGGAGCTGGTGCTTTTAAGAAGTTATCAACGTCTTCTTTAGTTACACGGCCATTTTTACCAGTACCATTAATTTTTGAAGCATCAAGGCCTTTTTCAGCGATTAAACGACGTACCGACGGTGTTAATACATCAGAACTTTCGTCTGAAGCAGCTGCGCTAGCAGGTGCTGCTGATGCTGCAGCAGGCGCTGCACCAGCAATGATTTTACCGATTAACTGTTCGCCAAGAACGGTATCGCCTTCAGCGTGAATGTGCTCGCCCATTACACCATCTTCAGGTGCTACAACTTCAAGAACAACTTTATCAGTTTCAATATCAACTAGATTTTGATCACGTGATACAGCTTCACCTGGCTGAACATGCCAAGTAGCGATTGTTGCATCTGCAACTGATTCTGGAAGTACTGGAACGTTAATATCCACTGGGTTACCTTCTGATGCTGGCGCTGCAGTAGCAGGCGCTTGAGTATTTGCTGGAGTTGCTACAGCGCCTGCTGCACCAACTAATGCGATAAGTTGCTCACCTAATACGGTAGCACCTTCTTCTTGGCTAATTTCAGTTATAACGCCATCTTCTGGTGAAACAACTTCAAGCACAACTTTATCTGTTTCGATATCTACTAAGTTCTGATCGCGGCTAACAGTATCACCAACTTTTACATGCCAAGTCGCGATTGTTGCATCTGCTACAGATTCAGGAAGAACTGGAACCTTAATTTCGGTTGTCATCTCTTGTCCTTTATTTATTAATTGTTAGAGCGTCAGCAACTAAAGTTGCTTGTTCAATGTCATGTAAAGATTTAGAACCACATGCCGGTGCTGCAGAAGCTGGACGACCGGCATATTCTAAATACGTATTTGCTGGAATTGCTTGTCTGAAATGATGTTGTGAACAATACCAAGCACCTTGGTTTTGCGGTTCTTCTTGACACCAAACAAAGTCTTTAACATGACTATAACGCTGTACGATTGCTTCCATTTCCGCATGAGGGAATGGGTATAGCTGCTCCATACGAACAATTGCAATATTGTTTAGCTCTTTTGCACGACGTTCTTGTAATAATTCGTAGTAAACTTTACCACTACAAAATATAACACGTTCAATATTTTCAGGCTTAATATCATCAATTTCATCAATTACGTTATGGAATACACCTTCAGACAATTCTTCTAAAGAAGAAACAGCAAGAGGGTGACGTAAAAGTGATTTAGGTGTCATAACGATAAGAGGACGACGAAGCGGTCTTACAGTCTGACGACGTAGCATTGCATAAACTTGCGCAGGTGTTGATGGTACAACCACTTGCATATTATGATCAGCACATAACTGTAAAAAACGTTCAAGACGCGCAGATGAATGCTCTGGACCTTGACCTTCATAACCATGTGGAAGCATACAAGTTAAGCCACATAAACGGCCCCACTTTTGCTCACCTGAGCTTAAGAATTGATCAAA
Source organism: Pseudoalteromonas sp. C2R02 (assembly GCF_018860845.1). Taxonomy (NCBI): domain Bacteria; kingdom Pseudomonadati; phylum Pseudomonadota; class Gammaproteobacteria; order Alteromonadales; family Pseudoalteromonadaceae; genus Pseudoalteromonas; species Pseudoalteromonas sp. C2R02. The sequence goes on from NZ_JAHKQC010000013.1 coordinate 249,514, forward strand.
AACAACTTGTGCACCATTTGCAAAGTCACCAAACTGCGCTTCCCACATAACTAATGTCGTAGGCTCAGCAGTAGCATAACCGTATTCAAAAGCTAGAACCGCAACTTCAGATAAAACTGAATCATATACTTCGAATTTACCTTGTCCTTCACGAACATTTTCAAGTGGTAAATACGTTGATGCATCAGCTTGGTTATGAACAACAGCATGACGGTGGAAGAATGTACCACGACCAGAATCTTGCCCTGTCATACGAATGTCAGTGCCTTCATCGACAATTGACGCGTATGCTAAGTTTTCTGCCATGCCCCAATCTAATAGTTTTTCACCAGTAGCCATCAATTTACGGTCACCGTAAATTTTAGCGACGCGTGATTGTGCTTTATGCCCTTCAGGGTATGTAGCAAGACTTGAAGCAAGTTCTTTTAGTTTATCAACTGGTAAACTTGCATCATATTCAACATCCCAATCATGGCCAACAAAACTACTCCAATCTGATGAATGTGATGTTTCAGGAAGTTTTTCTTCAACAACACATTTTCCCGCATCTAAACTATTGCGGTAATCATTGGCAATTTTCTTTGATTCTTCAAGAGAAATAACATTTTCAGCATTAAGTTGTTCTGCATAAATTTGACGCGGAACAGGATGTTTTTTAATTTTTTGATACATAATAGGCTGAGTTGCATTTGGCTCATCAGCTTCATTATGGCCATGACGACGGTAACACACTAAATCGATTACAATGTCACGTTTAAATTTATTTCTGTAATCTAAAGCGATTTGCGTTACTAAAGTAACAGCTTCTGGATCATCAGAATTAACATGGAAGATTGGTGCTTGTACCATTTTAGCAATATCTGTACAGTATTCTGTAGAACGTACATCTTCTTGCTTAGAAGTAGTGAAACCTACTTGGTTATTTACCACGATACGAATTGTACCACCTACGCTAAATGCGCGAGTCTGAGATAAATTGAAAGTTTCTTGTACAACACCTTGACCTGCGATTGCAGAATCACCATGTAACGTAATTGGTAATGCTTTAGAGCCATCTTTACAACCTAAACGGTCAAGACGAGCACGAACAGAACCCATTACTACAGGATTTACAATTTCTAAGTGAGATGGGTTAAATGATAACGCCATATGTACGTTGCCACCTTTGGTAGCAAAATCACATGAGTAACCCATATGGTATTTAACGTCACCAGAACCTGAATTTACTTGTGCTTTACCGGCAAATTCATCAAATAAATCTGATGGATTTTTACCTAATACGTTAAGAAGTACGTTAAGTCGACCACGGTGAGCCATACCTATAACAACTTCTTTTTGCCCGCTTTCGCCAGCACGGTGAACAAGTTCTTTTAACATTGGAACTAACGAATCACCACCTTCAAGTGAGAAACGTTTAGCACCTGGGAACTTCGCACCTAAATATTTTTCAAGACCATCAGCTGCAGTTAATCCTTGAAGGATACGTAGCTTATTTTCTTTAGTGAAGTTGGGTGTAGACTGGACCGACTCAAAACGCTGTTGTAACCAACGCTTTTCTTCTGTCGAAGTGATATGCATGTATTCAACACCAATAGAACCACAATAAGTAGTTTTTAGTGCTTTATATAGCTCACCTAAAGGCATGGTTTCTTTGCCGATGGCAAAAGAACCTACATTAAATTCGCGGTCAAGGTCTGATTCTGATAGGTCGTGATGTGAAAGTTCTAACTCACGAATTTTATCTCGTTTCCACAGGTTTAGTGGATCAAGATTGGCACTTTGATGGCCTCTGAATCGGAATGCATTAATCAGTTGAAGTACTTTAACTTGCTTCGCATCACCTGCTCCACCTGTCGCAACAACAACTTCTTTATGCTTGTTTTTTGCAAGCGTTTCAAATTGTGTTCTGATATCTGAGTGTTTAGTCTCAACATCAACACCATCTACTTTTGGTAAATGGTCGAACACTTCACGCCATTCATTTGGCACCGAAGTCGCATCATCTAAATACGCTTCATATAAGTCTTCTACATAAGCAACGTTGCCGCCATTCATGTGAGACGAATCTAACCATGCCTTCATTACACCTTCGTGCATTTATAAGCCCTTTTCTTCTAGCGCAGAAATAGTTAAACACAAAGATAGCCATAATATTGAAATATGGCTATCTAAATATTGTTAAATCTGGTTACTTAGATAGAACGGTTAAGTAACATAGATTTGATATTACCAATAGCCTTTGTTGGATTAAGGCCTTTTGGACATACACTGACACAGTTCATGATCCCGTGACAACGGAAAACACTAAATGCATCATCAAGATCTGAAAGACGTTCTTCAGTTGCTGTATCGCGAGAATCAACAAGGAAACGATACGCATGAAGAAGACCAGCAGGTCCGATAAATTTGTCTGGATTCCACCAAAATGATGGACAAGACGTCGAACAACATGCACATAAGATACATTCGTACAAACCATCTAGCTTGTCACGTTCTTCGATACTTTGAAGATGTTCACGAGCAGGAGGATTTGTATCATTGTTGATCAAATAAGGTTTTACTTTTTCGTACTGAGTATAGAATTGCGTCATATCAATTACTAAGTCACGTACTACAGGTAAACCTGGTAGTGGGCGGATCACAATCGCTTTATTGCCTCTTTTTAGAGTAGATAAAGGTGTGATACATGCCAAACCATTTTTACCATTCATGTTTAGACCATCAGAACCACATACACCTTCACGACATGAACGTCTAAAAGATAAAGTTGGATCTTGTTCTTTTAACTGGATTAATGCGTCCAGTACCATGATATCGCTACCCTCTTCAAGTTCAAGAGTGTATTCCTGCATACGTGGTGCCGTATCTACATCAGGATTATAACGATAGATCGAAAATGCTAATTTCATCGAACTGCTCCTAGTAAGTACGTGCTTTAGGTGGGAAAGCTTCGCGATGCACTGGTGCCATGTTTACATCACGTTTAGTCATTTCTTCAGTAGAAGGTGTATAGATAGAATGGCATAACCAGTTCTTATCATCACGTTCAGTGAAATCTTGACGCGCATGTGCACCACGAGATTCAGTACGGAAATTAGCTGCTTTAGCTGAACAGAAAGCAGTTTCCATTAAGTTATCTAATTCTAGACACTCAATACGCTGTGTATTAAATTCTGTTGATTTATCATCAAGACGTGCGTGTTGTAAACGCTCACGAATTTCAGTTAACTCTTTCATACCTTGCGCCATAGCATCACCTTCACGGAATACCGAGAAGTTTAATTGCATACATTGCTGTAGGTCTTTTTTGATTTGTACTGGATCTTCGCCTTGACCAGACTTAGAAGTTTCCCAACGGTTAAAGCGTGCTAGTGCAGCTTCAACGTCAGAATCTGAATGTGCAGAAGATTGCGTATCATTTAGGTATTCACCTAAGAAGTTACCTGCAGCACGACCAAATACAACTAAATCTAATAATGAGTTACCACCTAAGCGGTTTGCGCCGTGTACAGATACACATGCAATTTCACCTACAGCAAATAAACCATCAACGATTGTTTCGTTGCCGTTATGATCAATTGATAAAGCTTGACCATTCACGTTACAAGGTACACCACCCATTTGGTAATGACATGTAGGAATTACTGGAATTGGTTCTTTAACTGGATCAACGTGAGCGAATGTACGAGATAAATCACATACACCTGGTAAACGTTTTTCTAGTGTTTCTTGACCTAAGTGGTCAAGTTTAAGTTTGATATGTGGACCCCAAGGACCATCACAACCACGACCTTCACGGATCTCAGTCATCATTGAACGTGCAACAACATCACGACCAGCAAGATCTTTCGCGTTTGGCGCATAACGTTCCATGAAGCGTTCGCCATCTTTATTTAAAAGATAACCACCTTCTCCACGACAACCTTCTGTAACAAGTACACCTGCACCGGCTATACCAGTTGGGTGGAACTGCCACATTTCCATATCTTGCATTTGAATGCCAGCACGAAGTGACATACCAACACCATCACCGGTATTGATGTGAGCATTAGTCGTAGAAGCAAAAATACGACCCGCACCACCTGTAGCAAGCACAGTCGCACGAGATTTGAAAAATACAACTTCGCCAGATTCAATATCAATCGCAGTACAACCTACAACAGCACCCTCTTGATTTTTAACTAAATCAAGTGCATACCATTCAGAGAATACGTTTGTTTTATTTTTAACATTTTGCTGGTATAAACAATGAAGTAAAGCATGACCTGTACGGTCAGCTGCAGCTGCAGTACGTGCAGCTTGTTCGCCACCAAAATTTCTTGATTGGCCACCGAATGGACGTTGATAGATAGTACCATTTTCAAAACGAGAAAAAGGTAGACCCATCTTATCTAATTCGATAATTGCTTCTGGACCAGTTTTACACATGTATTCGATAGCGTCTTGGTCACCGATGAAATCAGAACCTTTCACTGTATCGTACATGTGCTGTTCCCAATGATCTTCATGGCTGTTACCTAAAGCAACCGTGATACCACCTTGAGCAGAAACTGTATGAGAACGTGTAGGGAAAACTTTAGAAATTAATGCACACGTTTTACCTGATTCTGTGATTGCAAGCGCTGCGCGCATACCCGCACCACCAGCACCAATTACAACCGAGTCAAATTCACGAACAGAATATTTCACTTACACACCCCACAATACAAATAAACCAACTGCAACATACACAAATGACATCATGTTTAAGATAAAGCCTAATACTGAACGTAATTTTGTACATTTAACGTAATCAGTAAGTACTTGCCATAAACCAATTTGTGTATGGATCATCATGCTAACTAACGCAGCAAGTGTAAAAACTTTAACTGCTAAGTTTGAAAATAATCCCTGCCAAGCCTCAAAAGTGACTTGTGGAGTTGTTAAGAAATAACCAATAATGAATAACGAATAAGCCGTTAATATTAATGCCGTTGCACGTAAAGATACAAAATCTTGTACGCCATTACGTTTTAGAGATGCTTGATTTACAACCATATCCATACCCCTGCCATTACTGCTGCTACAGCCCACAAAACAAGTGAGATTGTTGCGCTGCTGTTGCCTGATTCAAGTTCTTCCCAGTACCCCATATCCATAATGATATGACGGATACCACCAATGATGTGATATGCCAACACTGTGACAGTACCCCACGCAATGAATTTGGCAACGAACCCACTAAATAGGCTCTTGACGAATTCAAAACCTTCTGGTGATGAAAGAGACTCTGACCAAGCCCAAATTACAAATGTTAAAGCAAAAAACAATGCAACACCGGTGATACGGTGTAAGATTGACGCTTTAGCAGTTGCTGGCATAGAAATAGTCGATAGATCGAGATTTACAGGTCTTTGCTTTTTCACAGTTACTTGCCCATCTGGCCCATTTAGGACCCAACTATTGTTTTTATACACCCATCTAATTTTATTTGATTTAATAAATTTAAATGGAACTATCAAAATAAACAAACCTATTATGGTGACGAGCCAAAATAGGTACTACACGTTTACTTCAGACGCAGTAGGTTTAATGCATTTGAATAAACCTCGCATAGTATATATTCCCCCTGAAGATTTTACAATTTTTGTTTAATTAGAATGCCTTGCAAATTAGCCTTTAGTATACTATTTAATCTTTTCAGAATAGATATCATACTTTTTTGCATTAATTTTCATTAATATTGACTTTTATCCCCATTTATACGTTAAAATGGAGCTAATTTGCTTAACAATAGACTTAAAATCATAACAATTGATTTGTTATAACAGGAGATGATTTAGATGGCAGACAAAAAAGCAGTACTTCATATCGATGGCCAAGAACCAATTGATTTACCAATTTATTCAGGCACAGCTGGTCAAGATGTAATCGACGTACGCTCATTAGGTGCTCACAACCATTTCACATATGACCCAGGCTTCATGTCTACAGGTTCTTGTGAATCAGCTATCACTTTCATCGACGGCGCTAAAGGTGTGCTATTACACCGTGGTTACCCAATTGATCAACTTGCTGAACAATCAAACTACCTAGAACTTTGTTACTTGCTTTTAGAAGGCGAGTTACCAAGCAAAGAGCAGATGGATAGCTTTGAAAACGAAATCACAACAAATACAATGATGCACGAAAAAATCGGTGCATTTTTCCAAGGCTTCCGCGTAGATGCTCACCCAATGGCAATGCTATGTGGTGTCGTTGGTGCTTTATCTTCATTCTATCACGATGATTTAGACATTACTGATCCAGAGCAACGTAAACGTAGTGCTGTAAAATTAGTTGCTAAATTACCAACTATTTCAGCGATGGCATACAAGTACACAATTGGCCAACCATTTGTTTACCCTAAAAACGACCTAAGCTACGCAGAAAACTTCTTACATATGATGTTCTCTGTACCTGCTGAAGAATACAAAGTTAGCCCAGTTCTTGCAAAAGCAATGGACCGTATCTTTATGCTTCATGCTGATCACGAACAAAATGCATCAACTTCTACAGTACGTATCGCTGGTTCTTCTGGTGCTAACCCGTATGCATGTATTGCTGCTGGTGTTGCTTCACTTTGGGGTCCAGCTCATGGTGGTGCAAATGAAGCATGTTTAACTATGCTTGAAGAAATCGGTACAGCTGATCGCATCGAAGAATATGTTGCTAAAGCGAAAGATAAAAATGACCCGTTCCGTCTAATGGGCTTTGGTCATCGTGTTTACAAAAACTTCGATCCTCGTGCAACAGTAATGCGTCAAACGTGTCATGAAGTTTTAAAAGAGCTAAATATCCAAGATCCATTACTAGAAGTAGCGATGGGCCTAGAGAAAATTGCTTTAGAAGACCCTTACTTCATTGAAAAGAAACTTTACCCTAACGTAGATTTCTACTCAGGTATCATCTTAAAAGCAATCGGTATCCCAACAAGCATGTTCACTGTTATCTTTGCGATGGCACGTACTGTTGGTTGGATTTCACATTGGGATGAGATGTTATCTCAACCAGGTCAAAAAATTGGTCGTCCACGTCAAATGTATACTGGTTATACTAAACGTGACTACGCTGATACTGATAAAAGATAATTATTAGTTTAAATTATTAAGGTACATCCCAGATGTACCTTAATTTATTGTTCCGCTCAAAACCAGTAATGCTCCTCGCTTTTTTTTTACAAATCCTTTAAAATACCGCCCTCCTTTTGCGGTTTGATTTTATAAAATGTTTGATATTGATAATATAAGAAATGATTTTCCTATCTTAAAACAAATAGTTAATGAAAAACCTCTTATATATTTTGATTCTGGTGCAACCAGTCAAAAACCCCAAGTAGTTATAGATTCTCTTAAACATTTTTATACTAATTCTAATTCTAATGTGCATAGAGGCATTCACACCTTAGGCGATCGTGCGACAATAGCCTATGAAAATTCACGTAATAAGCTAGCCAATTTTATTAATGCACAAGCTAAAGAGATTGTATGGACTAAAGGCGCAACAGAGTCTCTAAATTTATTAGCTCATGGTTTATCAAACATCTTAAAACCAGGTGATGTTATCTTGATCAGTGCTTTAGAGCATCATGCTAATATTGTTCCCTGGCAACAATTATGTGCCAATACAGGCGCTATTTTAAAGGTTATTCCTCTTGATGAGTCATCTCAAGCTATAGAGCTAAACACAGCTCAGCAACTTATTGACCTTCATAAACCAAAAATATTGAGCATTTCTCATGCTTCAAATGCGCTAGGTAATATTCAACCTATTACAGATATAATTAAGTATTCTAAAAAATATAAAACAGTGACGGTTATTGATGGTGCGCAAGCTTTTATGCATCTCAGGCCAGATATGATAACACTCGACTGTGACTTTTATGTTTTTTCAGCCCATAAAGCCCTTGGACCGACAGGTTTAGGTGGTTTATATGGTAAATATGAACAGCTAAACGCGTTACCCGTGTATCAAACTGGCGGAGAAATGATTAAATCTGTCAGTTTTGAAGAAACAGTTTTTGCTCAAGCTCCAGGAAAATTTGAAGCAGGAACACCAAATATTTCAGGTGTTATTGCATTTGGTTGTGCCATAGATTATATGAACAAAATAGATTTTTCTGAACAAAAAGCATACGAAAATGAGCTTTTCGTATATTTACAGCAACAACTTGAAAATATTTCAGGTATAGAGTTATATGGTGATCTAGTACAAAATATCGGCACAATTAGTTTTAATTACAAAAAAGAGCACCCATTTGACATTGCAACTTTGTTAGATCAATACGGTATTGCAGTTAGAGTTGGTAGTCATTGCACACAACCTTTAATGAAGAGCTTAAATATAGATGGCACAGTGCGTATTAGTCTCGCTTTTTACAATACGAAAAACGAAATCCAACAATTTATAACTCATCTAAAACAATGTCTTTCTTTATTAGATTAACAGGCCTCCAAGAAAATGAATGAATCCTATATACAGTTTAAAAACAAAATAATACAAGCAGGTTCTTGGCAAGAAAAATACCGTGAAATAATGCTACTAGGTAAAAAATCACCTGCATTACCATCAGAACTAAAAGTAGACAGTGCATTAGTTAATGGCTGTGAGAGTAATGTCTGGCTATATATGGATTTTAATAACGAAGAAAACAAATTATTAATTATCGCAGACTCTGATACTAGAATTGTAAAAGGGCTTGTTAGCATTATTTTATATTTATATTCAGATTTAACGCCCATTGAAATTATATCAATTGATGCAAATAAAGAGTTCGAGGACATGTCTCTTTTAAAACATTTAAGCCCTTCGAGAGGCAATGGTATTAAAGCCATTTTAAATGCGATTCAAAGCCAAGCTCGCTTAATGAGTAAATAAAATCATTTATACATAATTTGAAACAGTTTTACCCAAATCTGAATGTACAAATCAGTTACAATTGTAAAATATGTTTCAATTATGTAGTTTATAAAACCTCATGAATTTAAAAGTCCCATTTAAACTAAAAACAAGTTTAATTAGTCTCTTAATGTTACCTTCTTTGCATTCCGTTGCGAATGAATCAAATGTATTAGTTAATTCATCTTCTTATCCTTCTTCATTTTTTATGCAATATCACCCCCAAAATGCCTACGATATGATAGATAGGTTACCTGGGTTTTCGTTCGACGGAGGCTCAAATGACCGTGGTTTTGGTGGTAACGCAGGCAATGTTTTAATTGACGGGTCACGACCTACATCTAAATCTGGTGGCCTAAGAGGTGCTCTGATCCGTATTCCCGTAGATCAAGTAGAAAAAATCGAAATAATCCGTGGCGGTAAAGGCTCCAGTGAAGTAGCAGGCCAATCGATCATAGCCAATATAATAAGAAAAAAAGATATTACTTCAGGGACTTGGGCTTTAAAAGCCAGAAGAGCACCTGATGGAGACTTAAGACCTAATATAGAAGCCGCTATTACAACACAAATAGGCCAATGGGATACCGCATTCGATACCGATATCGGAGGCTGGGTGGGTTATAGAGATGCAGTCATTGAAGATAAAGGTCATGATGACCACCTCAATAAAACTGCAGATGAAATTTTAGATGAAAAAAACAATTGGGTTTATATAAATGGTCAAGGTGCTAAAGAATACATCACAGGTAAACTCACATTAAATGGACGTATTGGTGGTGAAAAGTGGCAAGGTGATATTACAAGAAATATCATTCACAGCGATTCATTAACACATGAACCCGATGAATTTTGGCTTTTAAACGAAAATAATACAAATAAAGAATTTGAACTGGGTATAGATTGGTTAGGTAATGATGATGATTGGAAATGGCATATTTTAGGATTAGCTGTAGTAAAAGATCAAAATTATGAGAATGCTTTTAACCAAGAATACTTTGCTCAAAATGAAAACTACAATAGTCAATTTAAACAACACAGAATAAAAACTGAATATATTTTTAGAAATACATATGGAAAAATAGGAACTGATAGATTTAAACCTGAGTATGGTTTTGAAATTGCCAATAACAAACTAGATACCGAACTTGAATATTCTGAAAATAATCAGCCGAAAAATCTCGAGTCAGCAAACGTTGTTGTTGAAGAGTTTAGAGGCGAAGCATTTGTTACTTTTGTATATTCAGCAACAGAAAATTTATCAATCGAGGGAGGCTTAACGGGTGAAATTTCACAAATTGAAGTATCCGGAGATGCAACCAATGATCAAACTTTTAAATTTTTAAAACCAAGACTTGCTGCTAACTACAGCTTTAATGATGACTTACAACTCAATATACAAGCTGAACACAATGTAGGTCAGCTTAATTTTAATGATTTTGCCGCAAGCACTGATACAACTGATGATAGAAATACAGCCGGAAATCCAAATCTAGCACCAAACCAATATACCAAATTAAGTACAAAACTTGATTGGGGCTTCAGTGAGAAAGGCAGTTTATCCGTAAACCTATTTTATGAATGGCATACAGATATATTAGAATACATTATTTTACCCTCAGATAACGGTAATATAAGCCATGGTTTAGGAAATGCAGGTGATGCCACTTTTTGGGGTTTTGAAACAGATCTTAATTTACCTTTAGATAGTTTCATCCCTAACGGTTTACTTGAAATTTCATATGAGTATAACCGTTCTGAATACTTTGATTCTATTATCAATCAAGATCGTATTATTAATGATTATACTCCTGAGCAGTTTAATATAGAGTTCAGACAAGATTTAACTGAGCATAAAATTGCTTGGGGTGTCGAATTAATCAGTCACTTTACCGATACCTACTATCTTGTTGATGAAATTCATACTTTTGAAGGTAATAACCGTATTGAGGCATTTATTGAAACAACCTATTTTGATGGGCTTAAAGTTCAATTACTTGTTGAACATCTCAATACTGGAGAATATACACGCTCAAGGTTCATGTATGAAGATGATCGTTCAGGTAACTTTGAAGGTAGTCAAATTGCTAAAAGAAAGAGAGAGCCTGAAATAAAGCTCTCTGTATGGGGCACTTTTTAAAACCGTATTAAATAAAAAAGCTTATTGAAATCAATAAGCTTTTTTATTTTAGGCTCTTAATTTGTTAAGCCTAGCAATTTCACACATAGCGTCATCTGTTTCACTTTGTGCTTTATCAAACATATTTTTGAACAGTTTATCATATTGTTCAAAGTGTTCAGCAGCCGATTTATTATCAATAAGTTCTTTTGTAATACTGTTTATATCTTTGAATTCCAGTTCTGTCATCTTAATATCCTTATAAATAAATGAATATTAAATATGGCTCAAAACCTCATTTTGTCCAGTATAAAACTAAAAAATTAACTAATAATTTCTTTTACTCGCCCTACTTCACCAGACTCTAATCTTACTTTTATACCATGAGGGTGATTTGCTGAGTTTGTTAATAATTTTTCAACAACACCTTGGGTTAATTTTCCTGTTCTTTGATCTTGTTTCAAAACAATATTTACTTCTAATCCTGGCTTTATGTTTGATCGCTGTGTTCCACTCATTTATATTCTCTTTATTATCAATCTAAATTCAAAACGTTTTTTAACGCTTTATAAATTTGTAGCTTAGGTTTAGCATGCGAATCTTCATTATGAAATGGTGCAACTGCTAGTAGTGGCATAGTCAGTCTTTGTTTAAGTGCATCTACATTTTCTTGTTGTTCATCCATATTCGGATCAATATGATTTGCAACCCAACCGATGCAATTTACTCCTAAAGCTTTCATATGTGCCTGGGTTAGTAAGGCATGATTTAAACACCCAAGTTTTAGACCAACAACTAAAATAACTGGCATGTCTTTTTCTTTCACCCAATCATATAAATATTCTTCGTCGTTTATTGGCAATGCCCAACCTCCCGCACCTTCTGTGATTAAATATCCCTCTTTATGAATTTCTTTACTGATCTTTGAGTAAGCTGAATTTAACCCAGAGACAGATATCTTTTCATTTGATAACTTGGCAGCAATATGTGGTGCGATTGGTTGTTCATATATATATGGATTGATCAGCTTATATGGCACTGAAACATTGCCACTTTCTAATAAGGTCAGTGCGTCTTCATTTACCAATTCATCAAATGCATATTCAGCGCCGGCAGCAATCGGCTTAAAGCCCAAAACCTGGTGTTTATGTTGCTTGATAAACTTCATCAGTAAACTAGTGATAAATGTTTTACCGACATCGGTATCAGTTCCGGTTATAAAATAATGATTCATAGTGTTTACTCTTAACTATTTTTCTAATGTGAGATAAGCAACTTGATAACTTACATCAAATCCATTGTTACTTTTTGGATAAGCATTAAGCAAAGTTTTAAGTCTATTTTTCCCCATCAAACCTTTGTTTACTTTTGCTTGTACCATATTCGATGCACCAATCTCTTTTATTGATTTTATCGCAGATAGTGGATCTTTATAATTATCTTTATGACAATTCAAACGATAACTTTGCAGTTTAAAATTTGCTTGTTTAATATATTTTAATAAGTCAGTAGGTTTAACAAAATCATTGATATGTTTTTGCTGATCAACCTCCTGCCAAGCGTGTGCTATTTCTTTTAAAGTACCATCACAAACAATCGTTAAATAAAACTTTGCACCAGGCTTTAAAACGCGATTTATATTTTTTAGTAATAAAGGTAAATTTTGTGACCATTGCGTTGCAAAATTACTAAATACCGAATCAAAACTCTTAGCTTTAAAAGGTAGATAGTCCATATCAGCACATATTTTATAGGCAGGCTTTGTGCTTAATGTATTTATTTCTTCTAACATAGATATACTTAAATCAAGAGAAATAACTTGCTCATATTTTTGGCTAAGTACTTTAGTATTTACGCCGGGCCCGGCACCTAAATCAAGGCATAGACCTAAGTTATTATCCGGGATGTCTGCTAATAATATTTTTGCACTTTGGCTTTGAACACAAGCATGTTCATGATAATTAACAGCCGCTTGCGAAAACTTTCTTTGTGTTGCACATTTATTTTGTTGCTGTGGATTTACTGGACTCATATATTATTTTCAAATGCGCCAGCAAGCGAGTTAATCAAATGCGTGATATCATTTTCTTTATGCGCTGCTGTAATTGTTATTCTTAACCTAGCGGTATTTTTTGGTACTGTTGGTGGTCTAATTGCTGTTAGCCAAATTTTATCATGTTTCAATTTATTTGATATATCGACTGCTAATTGCGAGTCTTTGACAATAATTGGCTGGATCGGGCTAGATGAATCCAATAGCTGCATATTTAACTGGCTACATTTTTCATTAAACTGCCGTTTAAATTCAAGTATATTGCGTTTGAGTGCCTTTCTTTGCTCTGTAGCATTAACCAGTTGAATAATGGCATCTTGTGTCATTTTAGCCATTAATGGTGGCATAGCTGTTGAAAATATATATTCTCGATTAAATTGTAATAAATAATCTTTGACTTCATTAGTACATAAAATACACGCGCCAGAACTTGCGACAGCTTTGCCAAAGGTTACAATTAATAACTCAGGTTTGATCTGTTCACAACTTCCTAAACCATTATCACCTAATACACCAAAACCATGGGCATCATCTACCATTAACCAAGCCTGATATTTGTCTGCTAACTTTTTGAGCTCAGCCAAAGGAGCACTATCGCCATCCATAGAAAATATGCCTTCAGTCACAATTAGTTTATCTCGACTTGTCGATTTTTTTAGCTTTTGAGTTAAGTGTGCTAAATCATTATGTCTAAAACGTGACATTTTTGCATTACTAGCTAATCCACCATCAATCAAACTTGCATGGTTAAGTTTATCTTGAAATATCTCTGAATCAGCATGACTCATTAAGGTTTTTAATACGCTTGCATTAGCACTAAAGCCACTACTGAACAATAAACATGCCTCATAACCCATAAGCTCAGATAAATAGCTTTCTAAATTAACATGCTCTTGATGAAAACCTGTGACCAAGGCGGAACTTGTACTGCCTAATTTTGTCTGGCTGTAGGTTTGTGATAAACACGAATTAATTGAAAGATAATCATTACTTGCAAAATTGAGGTATTGCTGATTTCCAACTTCTATAAAGCGATCGCTACTGGATTGAATAGCAAAACGTTTACGAAACAAAGACTGTCGTTTACGCTGATTAATTTGTTCAGATATATATTCAAAAGCCATAAAAAGCCTTAAGCACCAAAAACATTAAAAATAGGATTTAGATGACACACTAAATCCTATTTAATAGCTACTAGGTTATGCAGGGTAAAATAAATGCTCTGTTGCTTTATCATCTATTGCTTTGTTTATTGTCGCTTCATGTGCCTCATCAGAACACCCATGTCTTTGCTCTGGCTTAATGCCTAATTTTTTCAACAGTTCCATATCAGTATCGGCAGCAGGATTTTCTGTTGTTAATAATTTAGCACCATAGAAAATAGAATTTGCACCTGCAAAGAAACACATAGACTGCATCTGCGGATTCATTTCTGTGCGACCCGCTGATAAACGTACATAACTATGTGGCATCATAATACGTGCTGCAGCAATTGTACGGATAAATTCAAAATCATCTAAATCATCTACATTTTCAAGCGGTGTGCCTTTTACTTTTACGAGCATGTTTATCGGTACACTTTCAGGTTGCTTTTCAAGGTTTGCAAGTTGCATTAAAAGACCGTAGCGGTCTTGTGCTTTTTCACCCATACCAACAATACCGCCAGAACATACTTTCATGCCAGCATCACGAACGTGATCTATGGTATTTAATCTATCTTGAAATGTACGTGTTGTAATTATTTGGTCATAAAACTCTTCAGAAGTATCAAGATTATGGTTGTAATAATCTAAACCTGCGTCACGTAAAGTATGCGCTTTTTCATTTGTTAGCATACCTAAAGTCATACAAGTTTCTAGACCTAATTCTTTAACTTCTTTTACCATTTTTTCAATGTAAGGCATGTCTCTATCTTTAGGATCAGACCATGCTGCACCCATACAAAAACGTGTCGCACCTTTATCTTTAGCAAGTTTGGCTTGTTCTACTACTTTTTCAACTTCAAGTAGCCTTTCTTTTTCTAAATCTGTTTTATGACGCGCTGACTGCGGACAGTAAGCACAATCTTCAGGACATGCACCTGTTTTAATTGATAATAAAGTTGATATTTGAACTTCATTAGGTTTGAAGTTTGTACGGTGAACCGTCGCTGCTTGAAATAATAAATCGTTAAATGGCATTTCAAACAATGCTTTTACTTGTTGATGCGTCCAGTCATGACGTACTTGCATATTATTCTCTTTTATATTGTCTCACTACATACTGATGGGTTAGTCTACGGAGCATAGATTGATTGTCAACATTAAAAAACATCGCAAGGTTTACAAGTGAGCACTAAACACACAATAAATAAAATTGATATTGAATTTGATAAAAATCATATTTGGCACCCTTATACTTCAATGACTGAGCCTTTACCTGTTTACCCTGTCGTCTCAGCCAATAAAAATATAATTACTTTAGAAAGTGGTGAAGAACTTATAGATGGCATGGCTTCCTGGTGGAGTGCCATACACGGCTATAGCCATAGTGTATTAAATGAAGCTGTTAACCACCAAGTCTCTAAAATGAGCCATATTATGTTTGGTGGCATTACCCATGCCCCAGCAGTTAATTTATGTAAAAAATTAGTTGAAATCACACCAAAACCACTTACTAAGGTATTTTTAGCCGACAGTGGCTCTGTATCGGTTGAAGTTGCAATAAAAATGGCATTGCAATACTGGCAAAGTCAGGGAGTTGAAAATAAAACCAAACTTATGACAGTTGCTAAAGGCTACCATGGTGATACTTTTGCGGCAATGAGCGTATGCGATCCTATTAATTCTATGCATTCGTTATATCAAGGTTTTTTACCTGAACATATATTTTCTCCTGCACCAATATCACCTTTTGATGGAGAGTTTGACAATACAGAGCTAGATACATTAGAAACACACTTCATTAATAATCATAAGGAAGTGGCTGCTTTTATCATTGAGCCTGTCGTGCAAAATGCGGGAGGTATGAATTTCTATCATCCTGATTATTTAGCCGGTTTACGACAGCTTTGTGATAAATATGACGTTTTATTGATCTGTGACGAAATTGCGACAGGCTTTGGACGTACTGGAAAAATGTTTGCCGTAGAACATGCCAATATCAGCCCTGACATCATGTGCATAGGTAAAGCAATTACTGGCGGCTATATGACACTTTCAGCCACACTTACCAGTAATAAAATTGCAAAAGGAATTAGTGAAGGTGCTGCAGGTGTAATGATGCATGGTCCTACTTTTATGGGTAACCCACTTGCCTGTGCTGTTGCATGTGCCAGCATAGATTTACTGCTTGCAACTAATTGGAAAAAAACAATAGTTGACCTCAATATTTGGCTCTCCCAATATCTCTTACCATGTAGTCAATTAAACGCTGTAAAAAATGTCCGGGTTTTAGGAGCGATTGGTGTTGTTGAGGTGAATGAAATCGTTGACGTTGCACTGTTTCAAAAACAATGCATCGAACAGGGTGTTTGGATCAGGCCTTTTGGTAAGTTAATATACCTTATGCCGCCTTATATTACCCCTGAGGGTGACATCAAAAAACTAGCCGAGGTTATTTTCAACATATTAGATAGGTAATTCAGCATAAAATAAACACTCTGATTGATACCTTAACGCTGAGTGTTTATTTTACATCACAATATTAAAACTAAAATAAACCCGAGGCTCACTAACAATAGCAGAATTAAATTATATCTTTGGTTATCACTTTGCCTTCTACTTCTTATACGACCAAGTATCATACCAACGAATGATAAACCAGCGCATGCATACAGTAATGACATTAGTATATTTTTAGGTTGCGCTAACCACGCTTCCCTAACCTCTAAACTAAAATATTTCACAATACCATATTCGATTTCTGGACGTGCATAATGAAACATAATTAAAGCAGCCACAAATGCTAACCAAGATAATATATTGAGTCCCAATATTAACTTGGTAATCAAATCAGGTTTATTACTTCGCTTCATTTGCAACTCATAAATCTCTTATATTGAATTTTAATTTAATATATCAATATCTAATACAATAAAATACTGATTAAAATAGCCCAATGTACTTTTTTTATTTGTTTTACACAGGTAATATAGCCGCCTGAAAAATTAAAATTATATTTACATCTGTAATGTATATTCAAAAGTATATTACAGAATCATTGGAGTGAAAATGAGCCACACAGCTATCACAGCATTATTAGCAGGCAAAGTAGAAGCAGAGTCTACGGTTACAGTTAAAGGCTGGATCCGTACACGTCGTGATTCTAAAGCCGGTATTTCTTTCTTAGCCGTCCATGACGGTTCTTGTTTTGATCCGATCCAAGCTGTGGTTCCTAATTCACTTAATAATTATGAAGAAATCACACGCTTAACAGCGGGTTGCTCTGTTGAAGTAACTGGTACGCTAGTAAAATCTCAAGGTAAAGGTCAGTCTTTTGAAATTCAAGCTGATACTGTTAATGTTGTTGGTTGGATTGATAATCCAGATACTTACCCTATGTCAGCAAAACGTCATAGCATTGAGTATTTACGTGAGCATGCACATCTTCGCCCACGTACGAATATGATTGGTGCTGTAACACGTGTTCGTAACTGTTTAGCACAAGCAATCCACCGTTTTTACAACGATCGTGGTTTTGTTTGGATAAGCACACCTATCATCACAGCAAGTGACTGTGAAGGCGCTGGCGAAATGTTTAAGGTATCAACTTTGGATATGGAAAACTTACCGCGCACTGATAAAGGTGAAGTTGATTATGCTGAAGATTTCTTTGGTAAAGAAGCTTTCCTAACAGTATCTGGTCAGTTAAATGGTGAGACTTACTGTTCAGCTATGTCAAATATTTATACTTTTGGTCCTACTTTTAGAGCTGAAAATTCAAATACGTCACGTCATTTAGCTGAATTCTGGATGGTTGAACCTGAAGTCGCCTTTGCAGATTTAGAAGATATCGCAAAACTTGCTGAAGATATGCTTAAATGTGTTTTCAAAGCAGTTTTAGATGAACGTCGTGATGATATGGAGTTCTTTGCGCAACGTGTAGAAAAGACTGCAATTGAGCGTTTAGAAAACTTTGTAGACAAAGACTTTGCACAAGTTGATTACACTGAAGCGGTAGAAATCTTAAAATCCTGTGGCAAGAAATTTGAGTACGCAGTTGAGTGGGGTGTAGATTTACAGTCTGAACATGAGCGTTATTTAGCAGAAGTACACTTTAACGCACCTGTTGTAATTAAAAACTACCCTAAAGATATCAAAGCTTTCTACATGCGTGCCAATGAAGATGGCAAAACTGTTGCTGCAATGGATGTTGTTGCACCAGGTATTGGTGAAATCATTGGTGGTGCACAACGTGAAGAGCGTTTAGATGTACTTGACGCACGTCTTGAAGAAATGGGCTTAGATAAAGAAGATTACAGCTGGTACCGTGATTTACGTAAATACGGTACTGTGCCTCATTCTGGTTTTGGTTTAGGTTTCGAGCGTTTAGTTGCTTATGTTACAGGTATGGGCAATGTACGTGATGTAATTGCATTCCCACGTACTAAAGGTAATGCAACTTACTAATATCAAATCTAATGAATATACCAGTTAGTCTCTTGCTAACTGGTATTTCTAAATCCCCCTTTCTTTTAAATTAAAATTCCCATAATCTAAAATCAACCACTAGCTAGATGACACCTGCCTTGATATGATCTGATTATCAATTTTTTTGAAAATGATCTCATGGAAACCTACCAAATTAGTCCTCTTGGAACTATACACTCACCTTATAAACAAAAATTTGCAATTCCACGACAACCAAGGTTAATACCTGAGGCACGTGCGCAATTAGAATTTTCCGGAGAATTTAACCGTGAAGAGTTTGTTCGTGGTTTAGCAGATTTTAGTCATATTTGGTTATTATTCAGATTTCATGAAACAGCTGATAAAGGTTGGTCCCCTTTGGTTCGCCCTCCTCGATTAGGTGGCAATGAAAAAAAAGGGGTATTTGCTACACGTGCAACTTTTAGGCCTAATGCGATTGGTATGAGTGCGGTAAAATTAGAAGATATCTGCTACAAAAACGGCAAACTTTGGCTTGAGCTTTCAGGTATTGATTTATTAGATGGCACACCTATCATTGATATCAAACCTTACTTACCCTACTCTGATAGTTTACCTGATGCCACAGCAGGTTTTGCCGATACGCGACCTGAAACTGAACTTGAAGTGTGTTTTAGTGAGCAAGCAATCGAATTTTGTATGAAGCAGCAAAACACACACCCACACTTATATCAATTTATTGCTAAAGTTTTAAAGCAAGATCCACGCCCTGCATATAAAAAGAGTAAAGGTGGCGTACAAAATTACGGTATGTGCCTTTATGACTTTAATATTAAGTGGAAAATTGAAAATAATCTTAATACTGTGCTAGAAATTAGCCACCAATGATAAGTTAAGCTTTTTTGCAGCCCTTTGCACTGCTACACTAGAGCACTAAACGAAATAAAAAATTTAATACCCCAATTTATAACGGAAAAAACATGCGTACTAGTCAATATATACTCGCGACACTAAAAGAAACGCCTGCTGATGCTGAAATCATCAGTCACCAATTAATGCTAAGAGCTGGCATGATCCGCCGTCTTGCATCGGGTTTATATACTTGGTTACCCACAGGTTTACGTGTTTTACGTAAAGTTGAAAACATTGTTCGTGAAGAAATGAACAAAGCTGGTGCAATTGAAATGTTAATGCCTGTCATCCAACCTGCGGATTTATGGCGCGAATCAGGCCGCTTTGAAGAGTTTGGTCCAGAATTACTACGTATTAAAGACCGTCATAATCGTGAGTTTGCATTAGGTCCAACACATGAAGAAGTGATCACTGATTTTGTTCGTAAAGAAATCAAAAGTTACAAACAACTTCCTTTAGCACTATATCAAGTACAAACTAAAGTACGTGACGAAGTTCGTCCTCGTTTTGGTGTGATGCGTGCCCGCGAATTTACGATGAAAGATGCTTACTCATTTCATTTAAGTGATGAGTGTTTAGATACTACATATCAAAAAATGCATACAGCTTACTGTAATATCTTTAAACGTATGGATTTAGAGTTTCGCCCTGTTATTGCTGACACAGGTTCTATTGGTGGCAGTGTATCACATGAATTTCATGTATTAGCCGAGTCTGGTGAAGATGCTATCGCATTTAGCTCACAAAGTGATTACGCTGCAAATATTGAAAAAGCAGAAGCGATTACAACAGATACGCGTCCTGAAGCGTCAAAAGAATTAAATACTTTTGATACACCAGAAGCTAAAACAATTGCTGAACTAAAAGCTAAGCACGGTGTTAAGCCACATAGAGGCGTTAAAACTTTAATTGTTTACGGTGCTGCTGATGAAGAAGGTAACCGTGGTTTAGTAGCATTAGTTGTTCGTGGTGACCACGAACTTAACGAATTAAAAGCTGAAAAACTTGAATTAGTTGATAGCCCATTAGAGCTTGCTAAAGACGAAGACATTGTCAGTACAATTGGCGCTGCTGCTGGTTCTTTAGGTCCTGTCGGTCTTGAAATTCCAGTGATCGTTGATAGCAGTGCAGCTGTTATGGCTGACTTTGTAGCTGGTGCAAATAAAAACCAAGTTCATTACAGTGGTATTAACTGGGATAGAGATGTAACTGATTACACTGTTGCTGATATTCGTAATGTTGTTGAAGGCGATCCGAGTCCATGTGGACAAGGCGTTGTTAATATCAAACGTGGTGTTGAAGTTGGCCATATCTTCCAGTTAGGTACTAAGTATTCGGAAGCGATGAATGCCGGTGTGTTAAACGAACAAGGTAAAAACCAGCCGATGGCTATGGGTTGTTACGGTGTTGGTGTATCACGTATTGTTGCAGCAGCAATTGAACAAAATAATGATAAATACGGTATCATCTGGCCAGAAGCACTTGCTCCTTTCCAATTAGCTATCGTGCCTATGAATATGCACAAGTCGCATCGTATTCCTGATATCGCAAATGGTATTTACGACAAGCTTACACAAGCTGGTATTGAAGTATTATTTGATGATAGAAAAGAGCGACCAGGTGTGATGTTCAATGATATGGAATTAATGGGTGTACCATACACACTTGTTATTGGTGAACGTAACCTTGATGAAAACAAGGTTGAGTTAAAAAACCGCCGTACTGGTGAAAAAACAATGCTTGAATTAGATACTGTGATTGAGCACTTCAAAACATTATTTAACAAGTAACTTATAATATCTATTGATAGATAATAAAAACCCAATTTAATATAAATTGGGTTTTTTGTTTTTATAATAAAGTTAACTTTACCAGCTTCTTACTCTACCGGTATCAACATGAATAAAGCCTGATTTTGGATAATAACCTACGCCACCTAATTTAAGGCTCTTAGCCGCATTGCGTAAATCGAGTAAATCTACACCTGGGATCGCAATATCCATTGCCATGCCTCTCATATGATAACTTTTCTTGGCCACACCCTTTGTAGTTGCATTTAACATTGCATTCGTTTTAGGGGATCTAAACCCAGATATAATATGTATTTCAGATGAATCTTCCAATTTCTGCTGTAACTTATGTAGTAACTCAAATAAATTTCTATCCATTGGCGCTGTAATATCTTGCCTATGATCACGTAATAATTGATCAAAATTACCAAGCGCTTCATGTTGATAATTACCATTTATCCAAAAATCTGCTTTAAAACGTTCATCTGTATGGCGATTATATAAAGCTAAGCTACGCTTTCCTTCACTTTGTACACTTGCAAATGTATGTTTAGGTATAACACCTGAAGCAACAATGCCACAAAAACCTTTTAATAAATTTCTTCGAGTTGAGCACGACAAAGACATTAACTACCACTTAAGATCGATCAATAAACAATCAGCAAGAATACTTTATTATTGTTAAATTAGCAATTATATAAAATAGTCATAAATATCATTTTTTATGGTTTTATCCGTGCGATAGTCTGATTTCTTTTAAGATCTAATTGTGGTTTTTTATTTTTATAAAGCACATTTTCTTTATCATAAATATCACTCCTGTACTGTACTTGATTATATTCATCAACCCAGGCAGTCCAATAAACTAAGTGAATTGCTAATGGCTCTTTGAGCTTAAACCATTTATTTCCTTCATTATTTTTTATTACTTTATGCCAAGAATCTTGATTAGCTAATCTTGTTTCTTTAAACCAAAGCGCTAATTCATTGGCTTTTTCTACGCGAATACAACCAGATGAAAAATCTCGACGTGATTCATCAAATAAGGCTTTATCAGGTGTATCGTGAATATAAACACTGTGTTCATTATTAAAATGAAATTTAACTTGTCCCAGCGCATTTGTAGGACCTGGTCTTTGCCTAAGTTTATAAGGGAAACGCCCTTTTGCTAGCTTTGACCAATTAAACTCAGACAGACTTATTTTGTTGCCATCAAAATCAAATACATCATAGTTTTCTTCATCTAAATAATCTGAATTTCTACGAATTTTCGGTAGTAAGTCTCGCCTTACAATCTTTCTGGGGACATTCCAACTTGGATTTAATACAACGCTTTGTATTTCAGAGCTCAGTGTTGGAGTAGGTCTTTTGCTTTTACCTACAATTACTTTTGAACTAAAAATCCCCTCACCTTGATTCACAACACTCAGCTGAAACTGAGGGATATTAATAACAAGGTATTCCTGTTCTACCTGCGAAAAAAAATCTTGCTGACGATGTAAGTTTCTTAATAGTAAATCAGCCCTTTGGGCTGGAGAGGTATTTAACCAATTTAAAGTTCTAGGGCCAATAATCCCATCGGGATTTAAGCCATGATGTTTTTGAAATTGACTCAATGCGTTAAATAAAACCTTTGAAAATGTATTTTTGGCACTGCGGTCTTGTTTTAAATAACCTAACAGATATAACCTATGTTTTACTTCACTTATCATCGGGTGCCTATCACCTAAATTTAAAAATGTTTCAAACTTGATATATGGCCAAACCTTCAATTTTGCTAACCGTTTTAAAAAATATATTCTCTGATTAACACGTTCAACATTTACTTTATTTATAATTTTTTCAAAATTATTTTCTAAAGCCCTCTCATTATTTAATTTAATAACGCTTGTGGGCATACTATGACTTGATATTAATCGTTTT
Organism: Pseudoalteromonas sp. C2R02; assembly: GCF_018860845.1. NCBI lineage: Bacteria > Pseudomonadati > Pseudomonadota > Gammaproteobacteria > Alteromonadales > Pseudoalteromonadaceae > Pseudoalteromonas > Pseudoalteromonas sp. C2R02. The sequence goes on from NZ_JAHKQC010000013.1 coordinate 272,812, forward strand.
TCTAATGATGGCGCGTCTTGAGATGCTATTACCTGACTACAACACAGATAATAAAACACTATCACAAACAAGCTGTTTTGGATCATTACTAGCCCCCATCATTGAACTTGAATTTAAATTTAAGTATGGCAACTAAGTAGGCTAAATCAAAGTTAGATGAAATCTTTTATAGACTTTATTAATATTCAATTTTAAAATTTGATAAAATATTATAAATATTAGTTAAATGACTTCATTCACTCAAGCTGATTTAAATCATCAGTTAAGAATCAATTTTGAAAAGCAAATTAGCCAGCCATTTGATAATTGGTTATCTTTTTCTGAAAAGTTCAAACATATACAACTCACTGAAAATCAGCATTGGATTAAAGCGGGCGATTTTTGTGAAGATATCGGCTTTATCTTAAGTGGCCTATTACGTGTTTATTATATTGATCATAATGGCAATGAAGTGAATCAACATTTTTATCAAGCCAATGAAGCATTAGCACCCATCAGTGCATTAGTTTCAGCTCAGCCTTGTGAATATTATATTCAAGCAATTGAACCAGTCGATTTAATGCTTTCTAATTATAGAGACTTAAATAATACACACTCTAAAAATACTCAATGGTTACAACTAGAAGTTAAGTTGTTACAAACTGTTTTTATAAAAAGTGCAAAGCGAGAAGCTCAGCTATTATTAGGTAATGCAGAGCAAAGGTATAAATGGTTTTTAAAGGAGTTTCCTGACCTTAACGATAAGTTAACTCAATATCACATCGCTTCTTTTCTTGGGATCACAGCGGTTTCTTTATCAAGATTAAAAAGAAAAATGGATACAAAGTATTAACGAGCAAATGTAGCCTGTAATTAACATTGCCTAATAACATATACCTAATCAGAATTGACCCGATAGTCTATTTTGGTTGATGATTTTTATAATTAAATATCGATATTTGACCTAATCAAAATGGCTATTAGGTCAAAATTTACACCTTAAATATTTTTTATATTTCTATTCATTTATAAAGACTAAATAACAGCTGCTAACCTAACACCTTGATCAATTGCGCGTTTAGCATCTAGTTCTGCTGCTTCAAAAGCACCGCCAATTAAATGATGAGCTTTGATTAAGCCTTCTGTTAATTCATCTAAAGGCTCTTGTCCTGCGCACATAATGATATTATCGACCTCTAACAATTGGTTCTTGCCATCAACTTTAATATGTAAACCTTTATTATCAACTTTTACATACTCACAAGATGAAAGCATCTTTACACCTTTTTTATGAAGCCCTGCTCTATGGATCCAGCCCGTAGTTTTACCTAACCCCGCACCTACTTTTGTAGATTTACGTTGTAATAAGTAGACTTCTCTGCCAGAAGGTATTAATTTCTCTTTTACACCTTCAATACCGCCTCTTGCTTTTAACGACATGTCCACGCCCCATTGTGCCATAAATGCAGGTATATTTTGGCTGGTTGACTCTCCTTGATGACATAAAAATTCACTCACATCAAAACCAATACCACCGGCGCCTATTACCGCTACTTTTTTGCCGACTTCTTTTTTATGTTTCAATACATCTAAATAATTTAAAACCTTTGCATGATCTAAACCTTCAATATTAACCTTTCTTGGCTTTATGCCTGTCGCAATAATAATCTCATCAAAGTTTTGATTATTTAAATCCTCTGTATTTACTCTATGATTTAATAGTAAATTCACATCGTGTTCTTTTATTTGTGAGTCAAAATAGCGAATGGTCTCATTGAACTCTTCTTTACCTGGGACTTGATTTGCAACATTAAACTGGCCACCAATTTTAGATTCCGCATCAATTAAAGTTACTTTATGACCTCTTTTAGCCGCAGTTGTCGCGAACGCCAAACCAGCAGGTCCGGCGCCAATGACAGCTAAATGTTTTTTACTTTTTGTTTTCTCGATTTTTATTTCTGATTCATGACATGCTCTTGGATTAACTAAACAGCTTGTCATTTTCCCATTAAATACATGATCTAAACATGCTTGATTACACCCTATGCATGTATTAATTTGATTAGACTGTCCTAATTGGGCCTTTACAACAAAATCTGGATCAGCTAAAAAAGGGCGAGCCATGGAAATTAAATCAGCATCTGCGCGCTCAAGTACTTGCTCTGCTACATCTGGCATATTAATGCGATTAGATGTGATTAATGGTATTGATAATTCTTTTTTAAACTTAGCAGTCACCCAAGTAAATGCAGCTCTAGGTACTTTTGTTGCGATAGTTGGCACTCTTGCCTCATGCCAGCCAATACCAGTATTAATGATTGTTGCACCTGCTTTTTCAATCGCTTTTCCAAGCTGAACAACTTCTTCGAAAGTACTACCACCTTCAACCAAATCTAGCATTGATAACCGATAGATGATTATAAAATTATGCCCTACAGCTTCCCTTGTTCTTTTTACAACGTCAACAGCGAGTTTCATTCTATTTTCATAATCGCCACCCCACTCATCTTCACGCTTATTGGTTCTTTTGACTAGGAACTGATTTATAAAATAACCCTCTGACCCCATAATCTCGACACCATCGTAGCCACCTATTTTTGCGTATTTTGCCATTTGTACGATATCAGATATTTGTTTTTCTATACCTTGGTGATCGAGTTCTTTAGGTGTAAAAGGGTTGATAGGTGCTTGAACAGCTGAGGGCGCGACTAAATTTTTATTAAAAGCATATCGACCTGTATGCAATATTTGCATGCAAATTTTTGCATCTTCTTTATGTACTGCATCTGTGATTGTTTTATGTTTGAGTGCTTGGGCATCCGATTCTATAAGGTTAGTGTGTGGGTGAGTTGCGCCTTCTTGGTTTGGCCCAAAACCACCTGTTACAATTAAAGCAACACCGCCCTTTGCCCTTTCAGAAAAAAAGGTCGCCATGCGTTCAATACCATTTTCTTGCTCTTCTAAGCCTGTATGCATCGACCCCATAATGATGCGGTTCTTTAATTGTGTAAAACCTAAACTTAATGGCGTAAATAATTTTGGATAATGAATAGTTGACGGTGACATGTAGTGCTCCATATTTTCAATAATTATTTTTAATTCTGATGTTCAGTATCACCGAGTCATTTATATGTGTCGTTATCATTTGATAACTTCAACTTAAATTTATTCTTATTTCAATAAATCATAGATTTAAACGAATATACTTACAGTTTTACAAAGCTGTACTATCTTTAAGTTAATGAATATAAATTTACTAATATCACTTTGTAGGAGTTTAAATGGCTAGAATATTGATACTAGATGATGATATAAATATTTTAGAGTCACTGAAAAGGCTGTTGGCTCGAAAAAAACATCTACAAGTTGAATACTTTTCTGAGCCAAGTAAAGCATTAGAAAGAGCTGAAAGTGGATTGTTTGAATTATTCATTTCTGATTTTAATATGCCATTAATGGACGGTGTGACCTTTTTATCAAAAACAAAAGAAATTCACCCAAGATCACAACGCATTATATTATCTGGTTGCGCTGATTTAAATACTGTTGTTGACGCAATCAATAATGCGCAAATATACCGTTTTATAAATAAACCTTGGCATAACTTAGAATTTATTGCCGCTATCGAGCAGGCACTTGAATATCACCGTGTTATTACTGAGAACCATTTTCTATCAGAACTTGCCCGCGAACATAACTTATTGCCCGAACAGTAAACAACAACAGTACAGAAAAATGCACAAGTTTCATTTTTTCAAAAAAAGTAATTCTCAAACATTTTACAAATTTGTTTACTTGCTGCTTGTTTTTCTTAGAATCAACCACCATCTAAAAAACAATAAATAAATTTATATTTAAAGCATCTGGAATATTTCATGACATCAGCAAAACATAGTAAATTACTTATCTTAGGTTCAGGCCCTGCAGGCTATACAGCTGCTGTATATGCAGCGAGAGCAAATTTAAACCCTGTTTTAATTACAGGTATGCAACAAGGTGGACAATTAACTACGACGACAGAAGTTGAAAACTGGCCAGGCGGCAGCGCAGACATGACAGGTCCAGGTTTAATGGAACAAATGAAAGAACATGCTGAGCGTTTTGAAACAGAAATTATCTTTGACCATATCAATACTGTTGATGTTAAAAACCGCCCTTTCACATTAACAGGTGATTCAGGCACATATACGTGTGATGCATTAATCATTGCAACAGGTGCATCTGCTAAATACTTAGGCATGGAATCTGAAGAAGCATTCAAAGGCCGTGGTGTATCAGCATGTGCAACATGTGATGGTTTCTTTTACCGTAACCAAGAAGTTGCTGTTGTTGGCGGTGGTAATACAGCTGTTGAAGAAGCGTTATACCTTTCAAACATCGCTTCAAAAGTACATTTAGTGCATCGTAGAGATACTTTCAGAAGTGAAAAAATCTTAATCGACCGTTTAATGGAAAAAGTTGAAAACGGTAATATTGTATTACACACAGATAGCACGCTTGATGAAGTATTAGGTGATGATATGGGCGTAACTGGTGTACGTCTTAAATCTACTAAATCTGACGATACAAAAGAAGTTGCAGTAATGGGTGTATTCATCGCGATTGGTCATAAACCAAATACAGATATGTTTGTTGGTCAATTAGATATGAACGATGGTTACTTAGCTGTGCAAACAGGTTCTCACGGTAATGCTACTCAAACAAGTGTTGAAGGTGTTTATGCCGCAGGTGACGTATCTGATCACATTTACCGCCAAGCAATTACATCTGCTGGTACGGGTTGTATGGCTGCACTTGATGCTGAAAAGTTTTTAGATAACCTATAATTATTAATTAAACTTTTTTAAAACCGAACATTTTATGAATGTTCGGTTTTTTTATTTGAAGAATTATGTCTAAACAAATTTATCAATTATGTCCTACAAAACATGGATTTCCTGATCCACAACTCGCCTTAAAGGATCCTGACGGGCTATTAGCCTTTGGTGGAGATTTAAGTACACAAAGACTAAAACTTGCTTACAAGTCGGGAATTTTCCCTTGGTTTAGTGAAGACGAACCAATTATGTGGTGGTCTCCATCTACACGTGCGGTTATTGAGCTAGATAACTTCCATATCAGTAAAAGTTTAAAAAAATATCAGAAAAAGAAAAATTTTAAAATCAGTATTAATACCCAATTTGAATCTGTTATAGAAGGCTGTCAGCAGCAACGTATAGATCAAGAAGGTACTTGGATAACCGATGAGATGAAACACGCTTATTTATCTCTGCATCGTTCAGGAATTGCTCATAGCATTGAAGTCACTTTTGAGAATAATCTAGTTGGTGGTTTATATGGCATCATGCAAAATGGTACTTTTTGTGGAGAGTCAATGTTTCACACAATGACAAACACTTCAAAACTTGCAAGTTGGGCATTAGTCAATTGGCTTAAAAAACATGATGCCCATTTTATTGATTGTCAGCTCACAAACCCTTATTTAACATCTTTAGGTGCAACAGAGATCACACGATCTGATTTTTTAGCTAAACTTATATTATCAAACAAATTTACAATGCCATCAGATATGTGGAAACCACAACAATTAGAAAATATATATGAATAAACATTTGCCAACTAAATTAGGACTTAGTCAAAGTTTTCCTTGTAATTACTTAGCCGATGAAGAAGAGCAACTGTTAGTGATACTTGAACCATCATGCTATACCGAGTTTGGTTATGAACATTTATTGTCTTTAGGTTTTCGCCGCAGCGGCGATCAAATCTATCGGCCGCATTGTGCACCGTGTTTTAAATGTAAGGCAATACGAATTGTGGTTGATGAGTTTATACCTAGTCGCTCTCAAAAACGAAAATTAAAAAATGCTCAAAAACAGTTTACTGTAAAATATAGCAATGAGGCCTCGAGTGAGTATTATTCTTTATACGAAAAATACATCAATCAACGTCATAGTGATAGCAGTATGTTTCCAGCAAATGAAGAACAATATAAAAGTTTTTTGCTATGTACTTGGCTTCCTATTACTTATATTGAGCTTTATAAAGAAGAAAAACTGATCGCTGTTGCTGTCACAGATCAACTTTCAAATTCGTTATCTGCTATTTATACTTTTTTTGATCCTGATTTTGAGCACTTCAGTTTAGGTACTGTTATGGTAATCGAGCAGATTAAATTAGCAAAGAGCCAAAACAAACCCTTTGTATATTTAGGCTACCAAATTGACGAATGTAAAAAGATGAATTACAAAAATCAGTTTAAAAACCATCAAATTTTAGAATTTGACCGCTGGATTAGTATTTAATTTACAAATATCACTTATCCTCCTTTACTTATCGTCTTCTTTTGGGCAAAATCTGCACCTTAAAATATTCTAGAGGTGATGCGCTTAAGATGGCGAAAGAAGACGTAATTGAAATGCAAGGTACAATCCTTGACACTTTACCAAATACTATGTTCAAAGTAGAGCTTGAGAATGGTCATGTTGTTATAGCTCATATTTCTGGCAAAATGCGTAAGAACTACATTCGTATACTGACAGGTGATAAAGTAACGGTTGAATTAACACCTTACGATCTATCAAAAGGACGTATCGTTTTCCGTGCCCGCTAAGCACCAGAAGAATCAAAATAGTTTTTGATAAATAAAAAAGCTCAGTTTTAACTGAGCTTTTTTGTGTTTAGACAACTCTCCACAAGTATAAGTTGGCAAAAGATTATAAAATTAAGCAGGTGTTAATTCTTTCTCAAATTCAAAATGAAGCTTTTTAGCTTTCACTTTGATTTTAACAACACCTCCTTCAGTTAACGCACCAAATAAAATTTCATTTGCTAATGGCTTTTTAAGCTTGTCTTGAATTAATCGTGCCATAGGTCGGGCACCCATAGTCTTATCATAACCCTCTTTAGCCAACCATTGACGTGCCTGATCTGTCATTTCTAGACATACAGACTTTTTATCTAGCTGTGTTTGCAGTTCTACAATAAATTTATCAACAACATGTAGAATAACTTCTTCATCTAAGTGGTTAAACCAAATAATGTTATCAAGTCTATTTCTAAACTCAGGTGAGAAGGTTTTATTTATTTCGCCCATTGCATCAAAACTATGATCTTGTTGTTTAAAACCAATCGTAGAGCGTGTTGTTTCAGTCACACCTGCATTGGTAGTCATAACAACTACAACATTTCTAAAATCAGCTTTACGACCATTATTATCAGTTAAGGTACCGTGGTCCATTACCTGTAATAAAATATTATAAATATCAGAATGCGCTTTTTCTATTTCATCAAGTAAAATGACACAATGGGGCTGTTTAATAACGGCTTCGGTTAATAAACCACCTTGATCAAAACCCACATAACCTGGGGGCGCACCAATCAAGCGACTGATTGCATGACGTTCCATGTATTCAGACATATCAAATCGAACAAGCTCTATACCCATGCATTTAGCTAGCTGCTTAGTGACTTCGGTTTTACCAACACCTGTAGGTCCAGCGAATAAGAAAGAACCAATTGGTTTATCTTCACTTGAAAGACCTGAGCGAGATAAACGAATTGCGGATGTTAAAGCATCAATGGATTCATCTTGTCCAAATACAAGTAGTTTTAAGTTACGATCTAAATTTTTAAGGGTATCTTTATCTGACGAAGATACACTCTGTTGTGGTATACGGGCCATTTTTGCAATAATTTGCTCAATGTCAGCGACACCTATGGTCTTTTTACGCTTTGATACAGGTAATAATCTTTGATTAGCACCCGCTTCATCTATGACATCAATCGCTTTATCAGGTAACTGACGCTCATTAATGTACTTTGCACTTAGCTCTGAAGCTGCGCGTAGGGCTTTTTGCGTATAACGAATCCCGTGATGTTGCTCATATCTGTCTTTTAAGCCATTGAGTATTTTAGTGGTATCAGACACACTGGGTTCTAAAACATCAATTTTTTGAAAACGTCTTACAAGCGCACGATCTTTTTCGAAAATGTTTTTAAATTCACCGTAAGTAGTTGAGCCCATACAACGTAATTTACCACTAGATAATAATGGCTTAATTAAGTTAGAAGCATCCATCACCCCACCAGAGGCCGCGCCGGCACCAATAATAGTATGAATTTCATCTATAAATAAAATAGCGTCTGGTTCTTTTTGTAATTGCTTTAATAGTGATTTAAAACGTTTTTCAAAATCACCTCGGTATTTTGTACCTGCTAACAAAGAGCCCATATCCAATGAAAAAACAACAGCATCTTTTATTACATCTGGTACATCATCGTTTACAATTCTATAAGCGAGGCCTTCCGCTATTGCCGTTTTACCAACACCTGCTTCACCAACCAGTAATGGGTTATTTTTTTTACGACGACATAAAACTTGTACAACACGCTCAACTTCAGAATCTCTGCCAATTAAAGGATCTATATTTCCTTGTTCAGCTTGTTGATTGAGGTTACTGGTAAAGCTCTCAAGCATATTATTTTCATCGTTAGGCGCTTCAATAGGCTCATCGATCATTTCATCATTGTTAACTTGTTCATCTGATGAATCGAGTTTTGAAATTCCATGAGAAATAAAGTTCACTATGTCTAAGCGACTAATATCACTTTTTTTCAATAAGTAAACAGCTTGGCTTTCTTGCTCACTAAAAATGGCAACAAGTACATTAGCACCTGTTACTTCATTCTTTCCTGAAGACTGCACATGAAAAACAGCTCTTTGCAATACACGTTGAAACCCTAACGTAGGTTGAGTTTCTCTATCTTGATCGATCTCAGGAATGAGCGGCGTTGTTTCATTAATAAATTCGGATAACGATGTTTTTAATGCAAGGGTATCACTACCACATGCACCTAACGCTTCTGCCGCAGAAGGGTTATCGATTAAGGCTAATAATAAATGTTCAACTGTCATAAATTCATGGCGATGAGTCCGCGCTTCTCTAAAAGCTGAATTTAGTGTCATTTCTAGATCTTTATTTAGCATAGGCAACTCCTAAGATGGAAGATCAAACTTGTTCACATCGGCACAACAGAGGATGTTCATGATCTCTGGCATACTGATTCACTTGTTCAACTTTTGTTTGGGCAATATCTGCTGAATAAATACCACAAATTGCTTTACCATCGTAATGAACTTTGAGCATAATTTCCGCTGCTTGGTCACTATTTTTGTTGAAAAATTGAATTAAAACCTCAACAACAAAGTCCATCGGGGTAAAGTCATCATTATTTAAAATCACTTGATACTTACGTGGTGGCTGCAATTTTTGCTTTTCACTATCACGTACCGTATCAATCACGTCAGCTTGTTTTAAACCACTCATAATTAAATATAGTCATTTCTCATGCAGTCAAGCAAACTTGATTGCAAAAAAGTGTAAAAAAAAATAAACCATTAAAAATTAATCAAAAAACTTGACTGTTTGACTAAATAAACTACAGTCAGAATTAAGTTTGGTTAATCAATAAACAGTTTAACCTGAAACTTTGAGATATATCATTTGAAATATAATGAAGATATCTACTCAAATAGCCATTTATAAAACATAAATAACTATTTGTAAGTATACATCAGCATTGTACAGGAACAACTGAAGAACATTGATATATAAAAATTGACAACACAAAGTATAAATTAAATATAAAAATTAATTAGTCAACTTACAGAAGGATTAGCAGTATGGCTTGCGGTAAAGTTAAATGGTTTAATAATGCAAAAGGTTTCGGATTTATTGTTGCAGATGATAAAGATGATGAAGATATATTTGCTCATTACTCAACAATTGTCATGGATGGATATAAAACACTTAAAGCAGGTCAAGATGTTACCTTTGAGTTGCAAGCAGGTCCTAAGGGTTTGCATGCAACTAATATAGCACCTACAGATGAAAACTTAGCTTAAAAATATAGCTGGCTCCATATTTTGGAGCCTTTTTAGTTACGCATTTCCTGTTACCACATATTTCCTTTAAAAATCCTCCCTACACATTAGACTAAAGTATATATATTTCCTTTGGTGTAAATAACTATCTATTAACTGTAAACAAAGCGTTTCACTTTCTTAATAAACTCTTCTCTGTAAGCTATTTATTTTTACTCTTTTTTGCTATACTACCCGGCGCTAAATTATCTATTAAGGCGTTAAAAACGTAATAATTCTAATTTAGCATCCATGATTGCATTGTTGAGAATAGGCTTAATGGCCTGGGAATATTAGGAAATATGATGACTACAAAAACATCTAAAATCATTTATACAGAAACAGATGAAGCACCAGCGTTAGCAACACATTCATTGCTACCAATTATCCAAGCATTTGCTAATGCATCTGATGTTGCTGTTGAAACACGAGATATCTCTTTAGCAGGTCGTGTAATTGCAAACTTTCCAGAATATTTAAAAGAAGAACAACGCATTGCTGATGCGCTTGCTGAACTAGGTGAATTAGCTAAATCACCAGAAGCAAATATCATTAAATTACCAAACATCAGTGCGTCTGTTCCACAATTACAAGCTGTTATTGCAGAATTACAATCTCAAGGTTATGCATTACCTGATTACCCAGAAGATGCATCTACTGAAGAACAAGAAAAAGTAAAAGCGACTTACGACAAAATTAAAGGTAGTGCGGTAAACCCTGTTTTACGTGAAGGTAACTCAGATCGTCGTGCACCTGCTTCTGTTAAGCAATATGCTAGAATTAACCCACACTCAATGGGTGCTTGGGCAAGTGATTCAAAGTCTCACGTTGCTGCTATGCCTGAAGGTGACTTCTTTGGTTCAGAGCAATCTGTAACTATTGAAAAAGCAACGGATACGCGCATTGAGCACGTTGCACAAAATGGTACTGTTACAGTACTAAAAGCTAGCCAACCATTATTAGATGGCGAAGTGATTGATGCATCTAAAATGAGTGTTGCTGCATTACGCACTTTCTTAGAAGCTCAAATGGTTGAAGCAAAAGAGCAAGGCGTTTTATTCTCGCTTCACTTAAAAGCAACAATGATGAAAGTATCAGATCCAATCATCTTTGGCCACGTTGTTACTGTTTACTATAAAGATGTATTTGAAAAACACGCTACATTATTTGCTGAGCTAGGTGTTGATGTTAAAAATGGTCTTGGTGATGTTTATGCTAAAATCGCAAATCTTCCTGCAGCACAAAAAGCAGAAATTGAAGCTGATATACTAGCTGTTTATGATACACGTCCTGCACTTGCAATGGTTGATTCTGATAAAGGTATCACAAACTTACACGTACCAAGTGACGTGATTGTTGATGCATCTATGCCTGCATGTATCCGTTCTTCTGGCCAAATGTGGAATGCTGAAGGTCAACTACAAGATACTAAGGCAACAATTCCTGATCGTTGTTATGCTGGTGTTTTCCAAACGACTATTGAATTCTGTAAAGAAAACGGTGCGTTTGATCCAACAACGATGGGTAGTGTACCTAACGTTGGTTTAATGGCTCAAAAAGCTGAAGAATACGGTTCTCATGATAAAACATTTGAAATCGCAGAAGCAGGTACTGTAAGAGTTGTTGATTCTAACGATAATACTTTACTTGAGCATTCTGTTGAGCAAGGTGATATCTGGCGTATGTGTCAAGCTAAAGATTTACCAATCCAAGATTGGGTTAAATTAGCTGTTAACCGTGCTCGTGCATCTCAAACACCTGCTATCTTCTGGTTAAATGAAGAACGTGCACATGACCGTGAAATCATCAAAAAAGTAAATGCATATTTACCACAGCATGATACTACAGGTCTAGATATTCAAATCATGTCTCCTATTGAAGCAACTAAATTCTCTTTAGTTCGCATCAAGCAAGGTTTAGATACTATTTCAGTAACTGGTAACGTATTACGTGACTACAATACTGATTTATTCCCAATTTTAGAACTTGGTACAAGTGCTAAAATGCTTTCTATCGTGCCACTTATGAACGGTGGTGGTTTATTTGAAACTGGTGCAGGTGGTTCAGCGCCTAAGCATGTTCAGCAGTTTGAAAAAGAAAATCATTTACGTTGGGATTCTTTAGGTGAGTTTTTAGCACTAGCTGCATCATTTGAACACTTAAGTGTGACAACTGATAACGCTAAAGCAAAAGTTTTAGGCGATACGTTAGACTTAGCGACTGCTAAATTCCTACAAGAGAATAAATCTCCTTCTCGTCGTGTAAACGAACTTGATAACCGTGGTAGCCATTTCTACTTAACATTATTCTGGGCGCAAGAACTTGCTGCACAAAATGATGATGCTGATCTTAAAGCAAAATTTGCAACCCCAGCTGCGTTATTAACTGAAAATGAAGCTAAGATTGTTGCTGAGCTTAATGATGCACAAGGTGTATCAGTTGACGTTAAAGGTTACTTCAAAGCAGATGCTGCACTTGTAAGTAAAGAAATGCGTCCAAGCACGACATTAAATGAGATCATCAGCAATATTTAATATTTGCTAATACTGATTTAATTAATAAAAGGGCATCACATGATGCCCTTTTTTAGTATAATTAATTTAAGATAACTTTAAATTTTATGCGAAATGTCACAAATTAAAATAAAACCAAGCAAACCTCGTTTTAATCCCACAAAACCTACAAATAAATATAAATCGCATAAATCAGTAGAACAAAAGCCAAAAGGCCCAACTAAAGTTGTATTATTCAACAAACCTTTTGATGTCCTTTGCCAATTTACCGATGAGAAAAATGAACTAAAACCACGTAAAACCTTAGCTGACTATATTAATGTAAAAGATGTATATGCTGCTGGCAGGCTAGATAGAGACAGTGAAGGACTACTTATTTTAACCAATGATGGTAAATTACAAAATAAGCTCGCCTCGCCAAAACATAAAACAGAAAAAACCTATTGGGTGCAAGTTGAAGGTGCGCCAACCGAGCAGTCTATATTAGACTTATGCCAAGGCGTAAAATTAAAAGATGGCATGACATTACCTGCTAAAGTAAGTGTTATGGATGATCCTGAGGTTTGGCAGCGTGATCCACCGATACGTGAGCGTAAAAATATCCCAACAACTTGGTTAGAAATAAAAATAACTGAAGGGCGAAATAGACAAGTAAGAAGAATGACCGCACATATAGGGCACCCTACATTAAGGCTGATCAGATACAGTATTGGCAAATGGTCTATTGACGATATTGATAATGGTGAATATAAAGAAGTTAAAAAGTAGATTATGATTTATTAAAAAAAAACCTTACACATTTGTGTAAGGTTTTTTTATTTAACTACTTATCACTTGTATCTTATAAACTACAGCGTTTGTAGTTTCTGTATTCCGGTAACCAGTAATTTTTTTCTATCGCGGCTCTGATTGCATCATCTGAAATTTCTAATGCAACACCTTCTTCAATTGCTTTTTTAGCTACTTTAAAGGCTATCTTTTTACTTAAAGATTCAATGTCTGTTAGTGCTGGCAGTAAACTCCCCTCGCCGGTATTAGCAAGTGGAGAGTTTTCAGCTAGTGTTTCACTGGTGATCATTAACATGCTTTCAGTAACACGCGTTGCGTTAGCTGCAATCACACCCAGACCAATACCAGGGAAAATATAACTGTTATTACATTGTGGTATTTTAAACTCTTTACCTTCAAACTCAAATGGTGCAAATGGGCTGCCTGTAGCAACAATTGCTTGACCTTGTGTCCAAGTAATCACATCTTGCGGTGTTGCTTCTACTTGCTTAGAAGGATTGCTTAATGGGAATATGATAGGTCTATCACATCCTTGGTACATCGTTTTAATAACTTGCTCTGTAAATAAACCAGGCTGACCTGAAACACCAATTAAGATATCAGGTTTAGCACAGTGCATTACATCTAATAACGATGCAAATTCGCCGCTATAGCTCCACTCTTTTAGTGCATCTTTACTTTGTACGAGTGCTGCTTGGAAATCACGTAAGCCACCCATGCCTTCACTTAATAAACCAAAACGGTCAACCATGAAAATTTGGCTACGCGCTTGTGCTTCACTGACCCCTTCAGTGACCATTTGGCTGATGATTTGCTCAGCAATACCACAACCAGCAGAACCAGAACCCACAAAAACAACTTTTTGTTCTGATAGTTTTACTTCTTTAACACGACAAGCAGCTAACAATGAACCTACAGTAACTGAAGCTGTGCCCTGAATATCATCATTAAAACAACAAATTTCATCTCTGTAACGTTTAAGTAATGGCATTGCATTAGGTTGTGCAAAATCTTCAAACTGCAATAATACATTTGGCCAGCGGCGTTTGATTGCATTTATAAATAAATATACAAACTCATCGTATTCATCTTGATTGATTCGTTTATGGCGTGCACCCATATACATAGGATCGTTTAATAATTTTTCATTATTAGTACCTACATCCAGCATTACAGGTAAAGTATAGGCTGGGCTTATGCCACCACATGCTGTATACAAAGATAACTTACCTATTGGAATGCCCATACCGCCAATGCCCTGATCGCCAAGGCCTAGAATTCTTTCTCCATCTGTTACAACAATTACTTTGACGCTATTTTTTGTCGCATTACGTAAAATGTCATCAATTTGATGGCGTTCTTCATATGATATAAATAAACCACGAGAACTACGGTAAATATCGGAGAATTGCTCACATGCATCACCTACCGTTGGTGTATATATAATTGGCATCATTTCTTCTAAATGATCGCGTACCAAACGGTAAAAAAGTGTTTCATTATTATCATGAATTGCGCGTAGATAAATATGCTTATTTAGGTCTTCATCAAATTTTGTATATTGTTGGTAACAACGTTCAACTTGTTCTTCGATTGTTTCGTAACGCGGAGGCAATAAACCAGTTAAATTAAAGCTTTCTCTTTCTCGTTCTGTGAATGCGCTGCCTTTATTTAATAAAGGTGTTTCTAGTAGGCTTGGCCCCGAATAAGGGATATATAAGTAGCTTTGATTATTCATTGTCTCTCTAGCGTTTTAATGTGTTCAATTCAATAGCTAATTATTATGGTTATATAAAAAATTGCAATGAATATTCACTTCTATACCGCAAAAACATGACATAAAAACATGAATTAACGCTATTTATACAAAAAAGTTACAGCTCGGATGAGATGATATTATTTGAAGTCATTATGTTTTACCTATTATTCCAAAATATCTCGTTTTATTGGATAAATTACAAAGCAAAGCTAATATTAGATCAGACTTATCAAAAAGGAATTTGAGTTTATGAATCGCTTTGATATACGAATTGCACTTGTTGATGATTCCCATGCTATTTTAATGATGCTCTGCGCAAATTTAAAAGAGCTGGGTTATAAAAATATAGATGTTTACCGCAGCGCAAGTTCAGCCTTGGATGGCATAAAATTACATAACCTAAACTATGACGCAATTTTTACAGATTTAAATATGCCTGAAATCGACGGCATGGAGTTTATTCGCATATTAGGTAAAAATGGCTTTGGTGGTGGCATCGTCATTGTTTCTGAAATGGATAAACGCGTTATATCTTTGGCCTCAGATCTTGCAAGAAAAGGAATGACACATCTGATTGGTAATTTACCTAAGCCTATTTTAACTGAAAATCTAACTGCTGTTCTGGGTAAGCTTCATTTGTTTTTACAAAAAGGTGTGCAATCAAATCTTGAGCTCACCGAAGAAGAGTTGTTAAATGCAATAACTGAAAACCAGATCACGCCTTTTTACCAACCTAAAATTGATAGTAAGACCAATAGAGTATCAAGTATAGAAGTGCTAGCACGTATAGTTAGGCCACAAGATCTTCACCCAATTGCGCCTTCTGCGTTTATCCCTGTCGCTGAAAAATATGATTTGATTAACTTACTTACATTTCAATTATTCGAAAAATCAACTGCCGATCATAGCCGCTTAATTCAAACTCTGGATCATGATTTTAAAACGGCAATCAATCTGTCTTCTATTCAACTGAAAGATCTAGATTGCCCTAATAAGTTAGGTATTATTTTAGATATTTATGATTTAAATCCAAGCCAGATTATTTTAGAAATAACCGAAGAGCATGCGCTTGATAGCCCAGAGCAACTTGAAACACTCAATAGGCTAAGAATGAGAGGGTTTGGCCTTTCTTTAGATGATTTTGGCACTGGGTTTACGAATTTAAATCAACTTAGAACATTACCTTTTACTGAGATAAAGATAGACCGTAGTTTAATCTCAGGGATCCATAATGACCCTTTTTCACAAACGATTGTTAATGCTCTGGTTGATTTATCTAAAAAACAAAAGATAGATTTAGTGGCTGAAGGCATAGAGCTTTTTGAAGAACTAGAGTTTTTACAAAATTATGATAAAAACATTTTGATGCAAGGATATTTAATTAGTAAACCAAAACCAATTGAGGAATTGTTAAAGTGGCATCAAGTATGGCAAAAGTCCGTAATAGATTAACTTTATCAGAGTATTTGGATTAGGGAGGAGAGTTTTCTCCTCCCATTACTAAAAAGAGTATTTAAACTATTCTGACAGTGCCATGCCCTCTCGCCTTGGATCTGCTGCACCATATAGTTTGCTATTAATCAATTCAACAGCATGGATCCCTGAATTTAAATCAACAATTTTAACTGTATGTCCTAAATTTTCAAAATCAGCCGCTTTAGAAGCAAGTTGAGTTTTATTTTCTAGGCTAGTATAACGATTACGATTAGTGATCCTTGGCATATTAATCGCGTCTTGTGCACTTAGTTTCCAGTCTAAAATACCAATAACTGCTTGTGCCACATAATTTATAATGCGACTGCCACCTGGTGAGCCTATAACAAGTCTTAAGCTCCCATCTTTATTGAATACCATCACTGGAGACATAGAGCTTCTTGGGCGCTTATTCGGCTCAACCCGATTTATAACCTCTAGACCATTTTTCTTAGGAGATAATGCAAAATCTGTTAACTGATTATTTAATAGATACCCGTTCACCATTAAGGTTGAACCAAATGCCATTTCTATAGAGGTTGTCATCGAAATCGCATTGCCTTTTGCATCAACTATAGAAATATGACTGGTTGATGGCATTTCATATGCGTCATCAATCGCATAAGCTAAATTTTGTACCGGCTCGCCCGCGTTTACTTTACCCATATCATTTTGAGTGATTAAAGCAGCCCGTTTAGTAATATATTTAGGCGATAATAATTCATTTACAGGGATTGATGCAAAATCAGGATCTGCCA
Organism: Pseudoalteromonas sp. C2R02; assembly: GCF_018860845.1. Lineage (NCBI taxonomy): Bacteria > Pseudomonadati > Pseudomonadota > Gammaproteobacteria > Alteromonadales > Pseudoalteromonadaceae > Pseudoalteromonas > Pseudoalteromonas sp. C2R02. Next base: position 290,008 of record NZ_JAHKQC010000013.1, read on the forward strand.
TATACACATCTCTATCAGCAAAAGCCAAACGAGAAGCTTGGGTAAAATAATGTAGCGCTTTCACATCATTAACTGCATATTGTGATAGATTTTTATCTTCTAATAACCTTAATATTTGTAATAACGCTACACCACCTGAACTAGGTGGCCCCATAGAGCAGACCTTATATTCATGGTACGGCGCACAAACCGCTTTTCGTTCTTTTGCTTTATATTGCTTGATATCCTGAACAGTTAATAAACCTGGTGCAACTTTTGAATTTTGCACTGTTGTGGCTATTTTATTGGCATTAATACCTGAGTAAAATGCGATAACCCCTTCTTTTGCTAATTTTTTATAAAACTGAGCTAATTCAGGGTTCTTTTTATTAGACCCTGATTTTATAACTTGACCGTTAGGAAAAAAGTAATCCTTTGTGACAGGCGTTTTATGCACACCCGGATTAAATTTTTTACTTAACAACATTTCTAATCTCGGAGATACTGTAAAGCCATTTTCAGCGAGAGAAATCGCATCTTCAAATAACATACTCCAAGGTAAGTTACCTTTTGTTATATGAGCCTTTGCTAATGCAGCAAGTACGCCAGGTACACCAACTGAACGCCCGCCCACAACCGCATCAATCCATCTCACTACATTGCCATTTTTATCTAAAAATAATTCTGAGTTAGCTTTACTCGGTGCAGTCTCTCGGCCATCAAAAGTTGTTAAGTGATCCATTTTTTTATCGTAGTGCATAATAAAAGCACCACCGCCAATTCCTGATGATTGCGGTTCAACTAACGTTAATACAGCTTGTACAGCAATTGCCGCGTCAATCGCACTACCGCCTTTTGCCAGAATAGCTTGGCCCGCTTTAACAGCATATGGATTGGCAGCGGCAACCATGAACTTATTACCTATGGCTGCTTTTTTAAAATGAAAGCCAGTTGCAGCTTCAGGTTCTCTATCTTCTCTTTTTGTTTTTTGTGCAACATCTTGGGCAACAACAGACAATGGCAAGGTCGCTGCAAATAAATAAGTAATTATTTTTTTCATAATTGTATTTTTTATTAACTCAATATTTGCATTTTAATGTTAAAACAGCAAAATAAGCAAAGCATTAGCAGTTCTTTTTGTTTTACCTAACCGTTTTATGGATACAGATGATTGATTTACCTTTAAGTAAAAAATATATTTTTCCGCCGTTACTTCTCATCTTATGTAGTTTTTCTTTTGAATTATTGTCTTTAAATCCAATACTTGAATTTAATCGTTCATTAATACAACAAGGTGAGTTTTGGCGGTTGCTAACGGGTCAATTTGTGCATTCAAACTGGTATCACTTAGCACTCAACTGTGGTGGGATTGTCATGATATGGGCATTACATGCAGAGCATACTTCAGCCAAAAGATATGCTTTTAATATTCTATTTCTCGCATTAGTTTGTGGTTGTTGTTTATACGCATTTTATCCTGATACGCATATCTATACAGGCCTAAGCGGTCTTTTACACGGTGTGATTGTTTTTGGTGCTATCAAAGATATTAATAGTGGCATGAAATCTGGTTATCTTTTATTGCTAGGCGTATGGGCAAAAGTGTTATGGGAGCAATATTCTGGGCCTAATGCCGATGTCGGCGCATTGATTGATGCAAGGGTTGCTATTGAAGCACATTTAATTGGTACGATAGGTGGAAGTTTATTTTTACTTGAAAAACCACTTTTAAAATTAAACGCTAACAGAACGTAATACAATTAAAAAAGCCTAGGAAATTCCTAGGCTTTTATCAAGTTTTGAGCAAAAACTAATTATAGCTTCTCTTCAAACAACTTATGTATTCTACGGTATTCATCTAACCAGCTTGAAGGTTGGCGGAAACCATGTGGTTCAACAGGGTAAATTGCCGTTTCAAAGTCTTCTTTTTCAAGTTCGATAAAACGCTGTACTAAACGCACTACATCTTGAAAAAATACATTATCATCAACCATAGGCGCGTTGATCAATAAGTTCTTCTCTAAACCCTCAGCAAAATAGATAGGTGAACTACGCTCGTAAGCAATTGGATCAACGTCAGGACGATTTAAGATATTAGATGTATAACCATCATTATAATGAGCCCAATCACTTACAGGGCGAAGTGCTGCACCTGCTTGGAATAATTCAGGACGTGTTAATAATGCCATAAATGTCATGAAACCACCGTAAGAGCCACCATATGTTCCTACTCTTTGATCGTTAACATTCGCATTTTTTTCCATCCATTTAACACCATCAGCTAAATCTTGAATTTCAGGTGTGCCCATATTACGGTAAATCGCTGTACGCCAGTCACGACCGTAGCCTTTAGATGCACGGTAATCCATATCCATTACGACATAACCTTGCTCAGCAAGCAGTGAATGAAACATAAATTCTCGGAAATAACCAGACCAACCTAGATGTGAGTTTTGTAAATAGCCCGCACCATGGTTAAAGATAACAGCTTTACGGTTTTTACCTGTTTCACCTTCTTTATAATCTGCTGGGTAATATACTTTTGCATATATTGGCTGTTCAGTATGAGAAGATTCAACAGCAACTACTTTAGGTGTAATAAGAGATGTTTTTAAAAATTGCTCTGAAACTGTATTTGTTAAACGAGTCACTTCTGCGCCGGCTGTCGCATCTGTGATGTATAACTCTGTCGGTAATGCTAATTTTGAATGAGACAATAATAATTTAGATTCATCAGGGCTCAATGAAAAATCTGTCATACCATTTAAATCAGTGATAGCTTCACGGTTACCCGTTTGAACATTTACACGATAAACTTCGTAAATTCCAGGGTGCTTTTCGTTAGCTTTATAATAAATATGGCTATCATCTTTTGTTAAATCTAAATGCGAAATAACAAATTTACCTTGTGTTAAAGCTGATACTTCACCATTTACTGGCTTTTTATAAAGTTGGCTGTAACCTGATTCTTCAGATAAGAAATATAATGTTTCTGAGTTATTTAACCAACCAAAATCATTGTAAGCATAATTTACCCAAGCATCATCATGTAATCTGTGTTGTGGTACAAACTCTGATTTATCAAAATCTACTGATGCAATCCATCTATCTTTGTTATCCCAAGCTTCAAGCATCACAGCAGCCTGTGTACCTTGTTGATTCCATTGAATGGCACTTTGTGACCAAGTCCAATCACTCATTAAATTAATAGAGCGAGGCGCTTTTTCTGATTTATATTTTTTACCATCTCTGGCGTAATTTTCTTTTTTAACATCTGCTAGTACATCTTCATCAAAGCCAGGTAATTTATCAAATGTTAATTCTGTTTGTGCACCTGTCGTTAAGTCTAACGAATAAACAGTAGAAGTTTGTGGTTTGGCATCAGCAACACGGCGACGTACTTTTTCTGCTTTAACACGACCATCATCTGCAATGTAATTTGGCATAATATCGCCATCTGCACGCCAAGATGTTTTTTTAGTCACAACTGCAATGATATGAGTACCATTCGGTGACAGTTGTGCATCAACCAAACGCATGCCTTTACCTAAGTAAAATGCTTCATCAACGCGGCTAGGGTTATTAGCGTTAATTTCATTTTTTAAATTTTCTTTATCTTTTTTATTTTTATGTGTCAGCGCTATATAATCAATTAATTTATGTTGCTCTTGTGCGATGTAATCTTTTGGCTCAACAACACCTTTAGGTTTATCTGCCATTTTTAAATTAGCGATCTCAACTGTTAAACCGGTTTTAAGATCAACTTTATTTAACTTTGAACCTTCACGGTAAACTAAACTACCGTCATTCAAAAATTGTACTTGTGATTCATTTACAGATGAACGTGTAATTTGCGTTAAAGCACCCATTTTTACATTCTGAACAAATACATCACCCTTAAATACATATGCTTGTAATTTACCATCTTTAGAGTAAACAGCATATTTAGAACCCGTTTGGTGCAGTGCTTCAACCGCTACTTTGTCACCATTGTTATTTGCTGTTAGATTTTGATTAAATAAATCTTTAAGCTCGTTACCTGCTTGTTTTCGAGTATAAAATACAGAGCTTGAATCAGCAGCCCAATATGAAGAAAGTGGTTGGCGACCTAACCAATCAGGGTGGGCCATTGCTTGCTTTAATGTAATTGAAGTTTCACCAGCTTTAACTGGTGCTTCAATCACTTTAGCAACAGGCGCAGTTGTTGTAGTGGTAGATTCATTTGATAGTGTTTGACAACCTGTTAATGCAAAAGTAGCAGAAACGGCAAGTGCAATTAGCGTTTTATTAACCATAGCGTATTCAGTATTCTTATATTGGAATTATCTGCTAGTAATTTAAACTGACTGTATAAAATAGCAATGGTTTTAATCGTAAAGAATTGTTACTTGGACGAAAGAGGTTTTAACGCTTATTCATTCGTAATACTTGCATATCAAAAATTTTACATTGATATAACTTACCTATCAGAAGTGCTAAGTATTACCAACTATTCAGTTAAGATAAGTTGGTAATACCATTAAATTATTCCCAAATTCCTTTTTCTACTTTTCCTTTAAGCTGAGGGAACTCACTGGCTTTAAAACTCGGTTCTTCACCAGCACGCTTTTGAGCTAAATAATGTTTAATCACTTTAATTGCAAGATTAGATAATAATACTAATGCAACTAAGTTTACTAAAGCCATTAATCCCATAGAGGCATCAGCCAAATTCCAAACAATATCTATTTTAGCAATCGCACCAAACATCACCATACCCACAACACATAACCTAAATGGAGTTAAAAAGTGGGTTTTATTTTTACTTAAAAATAGAATATTTGATTCAGCATAAGAGTAATTTGCAATGATAGAAGTAAAACAAAATAGTAAAATAGAGCCCGCGATAAAAGCACCCGCCCATTGACCTACATGTGATTGCAGCGCAATAATCGTCAATGAAATTCCATCACCTTGTGTTGCAACATCCCCAGATAATAAAATAATTGCAGCCGTTGCTGTACAGATCACTAATGTATCAACAAATACGCCAAACATTTGAATAAAACCCTGTGATGCTGGGTGATTAGGATTAGGCGTGGCACTTGCTGCTATATTTGCAGCACTGCCCATTCCTGCTTCATTTGAAAATAGTCCTCTTGCAATACCCGCTTTCATCGCTTGTGCGATTGCATATGCAACACCACCGCTTGCTGCTTCTTGCCAACCAAACGCACTATTAATAATCAAGCTAAATACGCCTGGTAGTTTTTCTAAATTTGTTACCACAACAAATGCTGCAACAAATAAATATGCTAAAGCCATGACTGGGACTATGATTTCTGATACACGCGCTATTTTTTTAAGACCGCCCATAATCACTAAACCACTACAAACAGCAGTCACGATACCTATGATAGTTGCATCAAATGCAAATACTTCGGTTAACGCTGCACTAATGGTATTTGCTTGTACAGCATTAAACACTAATCCAAAAGCGATGATCAAAAAGATTGAAAATAAAACACCCATCCATTTTTGACCTAGACCATTTGTCATGTAATATGCTGGACCACCACGAAATTGTCCTTCTTCATCTTTAACTTTAAATACTTGAGCAAGGGTTGATTCCACCATAGATGTTGCCATGCCTAAAAATGCAATTAACCACATCCAAAAAATAGCGCCGGGTCCACCTGTTGTAATGGCAACTGCAACCCCTGCCATATTTCCCGCCCCGACACGAGCTGCCATACTAGTACAAAAGACCTGAAAAGAAGATAAACCATCTGCACTGCCTTTTCGGCTAATACGCATTAATTTCGTAGCATGACCCAGATGCGTTATTTGTATAAAACCAAGTCTAAGTGTGAAAAAAATGCCCGCGCCTACTAACCCATATATCAATATGTGTTGCCACAGGAGCATATTAATAAAATTTACAATTGTTTCTAACATAGCCCGTAATTCACCATAGTTATATACCAAAATACCCTGAACACACTTCGCTAGGTTATTTTGATATAGAATTAAAATCGGCAGAAATCTAGCATATTAAGTGTAAGGCGGGTATTAAAAACAATGAAAGCAGGCATAAACCTCGAAAAAACAACTGCTAATTAACAAAAAAACCATCAACATTAACATTTGATGGTTTTTTGTAGCTTCTTATTTTTGATATTTTATAGTTGATTTATCGTTAAATTAGTCATCCATAATCACTTTACCTGCAATGTTATCTACATTGACAGATCCTGAGCCATCGCTCAATAATTCAAAGCTATTAGCTTTGTTGACATTAATGCTGCCAGAACCATCTGATACAGTCACTTTTCCTGAAACATTACGTACGTGGATTGAACCTGACCCATCATCTATTGATACATCATTTTCTACATGTTTAATATCTATTGAGCCTGAACCATCATCAATTTCCACTTTACCATTCACATTCCTGATATTAATGGAACCAGAACCATCTTTTAATTTTAAACTTGCAACACCAGAGATATTAATTGAGCCAGAACCATCCTCAACATCTAAGTTTAAATTCTCTGGTACCTCAATTGTTAAATCAATTCTTGTATCTCTATTATGATTACAGCTTGCTGATTCCAACTTAGCTTTATTACCTATCTTTTTTAAATCTAAGCAGTAATCATTGTGTGCTTTACGTTGATATATCTCTGCAACAACTTCAATTGAATCAACATCTGAAGCAATCACTTTTAACTTTCCGGAGCCCGCTTCAATCACAAAATCATTTATCTTATCAGTCGATAATTTCAAGTTTTCAGTTTTTTGTAAAATGAGTTCATCGCTATAGTTACTATGCGCAAAAGCTCCTTGGCTCATCGTAAGAAGTAATGTACTTGCTAAAATCGATTTATAAAATTTCATATCGCTATTCCTTGTGTCTATTTTTATTTGTGACTTTTATGAGTAATTATTAAATAAGTCGCAAACTAATAAAGAAAAGGTTTAAACGAATTTAAAATAAATTTTAATAAGTTATGTTTTCTTCTATCGTTTGCTCTAAATCTTGAAATAAGTTGTTAATATTACTATCTAATTCATCTACTTTATTTTTATCACTTTCACTGAGTTTGTTATAGCTAGATTGTAAAATATTATCAATTTTTTCAAATAGCTTATTCGCTTTATCATTATTTTCATCATTTGTTAAGTTATCGAATAAAGCATTTAAAGACTCATTTAAAGATTTTAAATCATTTTTCTGCTGTGATGATAATTTAGAAGTTAATAATTCATCCCTTTGCTTAAAGGCAGAATCTAAGTCTTCATTTATTTGGCTCCCAAAACCTTCATTTTCTATTTCTAATAAATTATCAATTTTACTTTCTAATTTAGATAAAGTGTCTTGTTCATTTGGGCTAAGTGATTTTTCGGCTGAAGTAAAAATGCTGTCTATTTTTTCGAATAACGCGTTAATTTTTTTATCTTGCGCTTCGTTTGGTTGTTTGCTCTCGAATAATGTATCTAATTGCTGATAACTCGTTTCGAGCTCTTGTTTTTGCTCTGCAGATAAATGTGTCATATAAATGTTATCAACTTTATCAAATAAAGAATCGATTTCTTGAGTCACTTTGCCTAAATCAGAAATTTTTAAAGTATCATTCGTATGTGTTACCTGATTAACTGGCTTAATGTCCTGGTTATTTGTTTGATTAGTACTTGATATAGCTGAGATATGTGTTGGGTTTTGAATTTGCATTTTAGTTACCTTAAAAGTGTCTAATTTGGTAACAGATTAACAAATTTATTAATTCTGCTGTGTATCCATTTGTATCAAACCTAAGATAAAATTTATATAATAATCTTTAACTTAGGTTTGATTTTTATTTCTAATTCGCTAATAAGTAGCCTTTATTTCTAATTGTTTTAATGATCTGAGGTTCCTTGGGATCATCACCCAGTTTTTTCCGTAATCGAGATATCCTTAAATCAATTGAACGATCAAATCCATCAAATTCAAGTCTAAATATTTCTAAATGAAGTTGATCTCTAGAAATAATATTACCGGCATTTAATGCCAATACCCAAAGTAAATCGAATTCAGCGCTTGTAAGTGCAATTTCTTTGTCATGATATGAAACGATCCGCTTTCTAGCATCAATAATTAACTCACCTGAATTCACGGTTTTAATATCTTGCTGATTTTGCTTAGCTAAATTAGTTTGTCGTCTTAGTTGTGCTCTTATGTGCGCTAATAATACTCTAGGTTTTATTGGTTTACATAAATAATCATCTGCACCCACTTCTAAACCCGTAACCTCATCAATATCATCAATTAATGCCGTTAACATAATAATAGGACCTGTAAAATCACCTCTCACTTGCCTACAAATCGTTAAACCATCAACGCCTGGTAGCATTAAATCTAGCACTATTAAATCAGGTTTATGCTTAAGTATACTTAATACTGCTTTTTCACCATGGTGTTCTACTTCAACTTCATAGCCATTCATGATTAAGAACTGCTTTATTAAAGATGTTAATTCAACATCATCATCTATTAATAAAATTTTTTCATTTTCTGACATATATCTTTATCTTATTAATTATTATAAATACTCAAAAATACACATTTTAAATATTGTTAATTTCCATTATTATTTTTCAAGCATAATGGATACATAATCTCGTTGAACTGCTTTGCAAATTGATATTTTAAACGCCTTTCTTTTTTAGCATCTGTGGACTTAAAAACATCACCTGTGCCCTTCATTGGCTTAAGTCCACATTGAGATTTTATTGTTTCAAAGTTCTCATTTTCAAAGCCTGGGATCGTTAGTTTTCGTCCAAGTGCCATATATAGCCGATAATCTGATTGAGATTTCGCCATATCAACTGCTTCCATTACTTTATTAAGCGGCTTTTGCATTTCCTGCTCTTGCTGTGATTTTGTGACGTCATTATTACCACATGCCGCTAATGCACATACTGATGCAACTATATATTTTTTCATTTTAATACCCATTTTCTTCTAATTAAAAATATAAGTCCGAGACATAATATATAACTTAGATTACCACCTGAAGACTTTTTAACTTCTTCTATTATTACTTCTTCAACGACAGTTTTATCAACAACAGTGATAGTCAATACGCCAACACCTATGCCTAAATTACCATCACTTAGGGTATATCCAATTAATTCGACTCCAGTAAAATCTGCAGCTGGCGTATATAAAATTTTATTATCTGATATTACAACACTTCCAGCGCCTGTGTACTCAAAACTATTTAACTCTAACGTATCACTATCTACATCAGAATCATTTGCTAAAACATCAATACTATTCTCTGAAGAACCTTTATCTACATTTTCAAAATCAGCTTGAGCAATAGGGAAATCATTCACTGAATTCACAGTAACTTTGATATTAAATACGTCACTTAATAATTCCCCTTTTTTAGCTGTGGCATTGATATTTAAAATACCATTAAAATTAGCATTAGGTGTAACCGTCAGCCCACTAAACGTATAATTACTTCCACCAGCTAAAGTAACTGAATCTACCGATTGATTTCCTTCAAAGATCAAATCAGATAGACTGATTTCTAAACTTGTATCTTCATTTGTTTGTAAGGATTTTTGACTAGAAAATATAGGTTTACTATCAACTATAGTGCCCCCATTAATTTCAAAATCACCATTATTGATTGCAAAGAATATATTAGTATTACACATCACTTTAATGCGTGCTTTGTCGGTATTTACACCTGAAATTTCTATTTCTTGAGAACCATCATTTAATGTGTTTAACGCCAGTGTTTGGTTAAAATTAATTCCACTATCAGTAGAAAGTAAAATATCCACATGGCTACATGAAACAGGCGCTTGTTGGCTATTTGCAGTATCCCAAGTAACTAAGTTGATCGTGTTGTTCCAACGAGAAGAATTTGTTGGTTCATTAATTTTAAAACCTGCAGCACTTTGTATCACATTCACTTTAACGGCTTTATCTGAGATATTTCCTTGGCCGTCTCTTACTGTTAACCTAAAATTTAAAGTCCTTGTTGTTGTAGGTAACGTTTCTCCAAAAGCGATATTACCAGAAAGAACGTCATCTATTTTCGGAAAAACTCTGACTCCTGTATTTTTTGGTGTGAAGTTTCTAAACAGAGGTTTAGTACCATCATCTGTTTGGTCATCTAGTTTACTATTAGTTTGAACACCTAAATCATATTGTTCCCAACTATATAATAAGGAATCATTTTCAGCATCACTCGCTTCACCACTTAACATAAATGGTGTTTTAGCAGGAATTGTAAATTCAGCTAAGGTTTCGATTGTGGGCGTTTGATTACTTTGTACAACACTTGCACCACAAGATGCTTGTGATGAAAATTGGCTAATTTGATCAATAGAACGAATATGAAAATACGGATCTGAATTATTTTGTAAGTTTTGTTCATCACAAATGCCAGCATAACCCATAATGGTTGAGGCGCTACCAGGCTCATAAGCACTAAGCGCTTCTCTATTGCCTTCACATGCACCTAAAGAGCCGTTAAACGTATGATCAGCGCCAAACTGATGACCAATTTCATGAGCAACATAATCAACATGAAAAGCATCTCCCGTTGGACTATTACTACCAGTCACACCTTCAGCCTTAGATTGAGAACATACTACTGCAAAACCAGCTAAACCACCGCCTCCTGTACCAACAATATGACCAATATCATAATTATCTAGACCAATCGTATTATTAATAGTCTCAGAAATCACATCGATATCTTCATCTGTATTTTTAAACGGGTCGGTATCTTTATCTGTAAATATAATGGCATCATTATTAGCAACCAATTCTAATTTAATACCGAGTTCACTTTGATAAATTTCATTTACACGATTTAACAAAGTGACTAATGAAGCTAAAGTGCTCTCTTTATTACCACCATGAAATTCACTGTATTCTCCTGTCGTGGCTATTGCTATTCGATAAGTTTTAATTTGAGACACTTTACTAACATTTTTTGCTTTTAAAGAGTGTTTTAATTGTTCTAATCTAAACATATCTTTCTTAGATTCAGACCTATGACCTAAGGCATCTTTTGATATAGGTTGGGAGTCGCTTCTAAAATAGCTATGATAAATCTTATTATTATCTCGGTTGACAGGCTCAATAAAGACTTTATCGCCATTATAATTAAATACACCGTGAAACCCATGCATCGTAATATCAAAGCGACCTTTATGTTGTGGGTTACCAATCTCATACCCAGAAAATGTTTGTATGTTTGGATATTTATTCGATAAACTTTGCGCCATAACGTGAGAGCGAGATAAAATAAATACTGAAAAATCACCATTTGGTAATGGTAGTACTACATAATTCGAAGCATCTAAATTTAGATTATCTGAAAATGAATTTAAATCTAAGCGATATAAAGATGAATTCGATGCTTTACTGTTCAACTTGTCACTTTTATTAATTTGATTATTAAATGTCTGAGTCCAAAACGAATGATTATTAGCAGAGGCTGAATTACCAGCAATCGAGAAAATAATGACGACTAATAAACGATAAATATTCTGCATATAACACTCCGAAAATATGACGATTAATATTAAATTCTAATTTAACATTAGGACTATTCTATTGGGGTAACAGTTTGTTTGCGCTTTGTATCGAACTTGATACAAAGCAAGTTACTATTTGAAGTGTAGGAAAGTTATTTTTTATTTGCAGTATTTTGTTTGATTTTTACGATGTCTTTTAAATGGTGTGATAACTTATTGCGATATGTTGATATGTCGGTTTTTTTTGAAATAACCAAATAACTGTTTACATACTTTGTAAATTTAAACTTTGCTTTATTTATCTCCCCTTGAGAATTTAACCTATTTAAAATTGGTAGCATCGCATCATCCCTATCCAAAAAAGTGTCTATTCGGCCTTTTTTTAACATACCAACTAATTGTTCTCGATTGTTAACTTTTACTTTTAAGAGTTCAGTGTCTTTGTCAAATCTATCAAAATAAGACATGCCTCTGATCACGCCAATTTTTAAGCCAGTCAAATCTTGATAGTTTTGTATTGTATTAAATAAACCTTTATTTATATAAAAATTTAAAGGAAACTCCTGAATAAAAGTTGCAGGTTGTAAAAATATATAATCTTTAATACGCTCTGGTGTTTTCTTTAGTTGCATAACCATATCTGCAACACCTTCTTTCACAAGATATAAGCATCTTGCAATCGGACAGCGAATATATTCGATTTGCATATTAGACTTTTTAGCTAAATATATTAATAAATCTATGTCTTCACCTATATATTGATTATTTTTATAATCAACATAGGGAGGGTCTAAATATATAGCAACTTTTAGTGTCCGAATATCATCCGCATATAAACTCACAGAGTAAAACAGAATGCAAAAATACATCAGCAACAACTTCATTAACATTACTCTCAAATACATAAACCAATTATTTAACTATAAGCCTAGCCTAAGTATTGTAACTATCATAAAGGTTTTAATTCTATTTCAATTTCGCCAATTAAGACCTAACCCAATTTGTCGTTCGGTTGATTTAACACTTTTAATATCTGAAGTAACAAAATAGTCTTCATTAAATAAATTATCGACCCAAAAACTAAAACTAATATTATCATCTAAATCATAAATATACCTGGCATTAACTGTATTTATACTTTTTAAATTCTGCTCACCTTTAGCGATTCGAGATTTATTAAATCTGTGTTTTATGGTTATATTCAATCTGTAGTTAGTGTCTTGATAATTTAATAACATTTGTAGCTTGTTAGGTGCTATATCAGCTAAAGCATTACCGTAATCATCTTTCCCTTTTAAAAAATGCCCTGACATCTGATAGCTAAAGTTGTTATATAATGCTTTATATAAACTGAACTCCATTCCTTTTAGCTTTGCTGTTTTTACATTTTGATAAGTTCTGAAATTAGGACTTAAATGCACCCTTTCTATATAGTTTTCAATTTTATTTTCAAATAGGGCAAGCTTGAAATTATCTTGTTTTAATTGATAATTAATAGATAATTCTTTGTTAAAAGCTTCTTCTGATTTTAAGTTTTGATTACCTATTGTTTGACCTCTGCCTGTGGTGCCTGTGTAAAACCGTTCAGATAATGTAGGAAATCTAAAAGCCCTATTAACAGCGAAGCTAATCATATAATTATTATTTAACTCATATGCCAAACTTGTAAAATTTGTAATATGCGTATCTTTATGGCTAATATTGTTTATAGTATCCTGTTTTATCAAATTCCCTCTGGCACCTAAACTTAAAATTAAGTCATTTATTTTATGATTTACATTGGCATATATTGCAGTGTCATATTGCTTAGCATCTAAATTCACATTAAAAAAACTAGAATCATTTTTTAAGTTACTTATTTTTTCTAATGACTTTACACCGGACCTATATTGATAATCTAATCCCATACTTGTAGCTAGTTCACCAATTTCAAAATCTCTTTGATAATTAAATGAATAATCTGTAGAGCCCGTTGAAACGTTATTCTCTCTTTTATTAAACCTCACAACTTGTGTATTTAAAGCGTGTTTATGAACTGCAAGGTTAAATTGCCAACCTTGGCTATATAAAGCTATTTGAGAGATATAATGATCACCTTTTGGGTAGGTAGTTATTTTTTTATTATTATAATCATCTGAATTTGCTTTACCTATATTTCTAGACAAACTAGGCATCATCATAAAATGACCATTAATATTATTTGTTAAATCAAAATTAAAAATAACATTTGCAGATAATTGTTCAAAATGATCGTTTAATAACGATCCTGAACTAGAAGTGGAATTATTCGCTTTTTGATGACTTAAACCTAAAGATATATCATCATTACCCCAAGCAAGTTTATTCACTAAATGTTCATTCTGATAAACGTAACTACTGTTAAGTTGAAATTCATTAAACTGCTTAGGCGTCATTTGAACAACGCCTCCAATTGCACCTGAACCATAATAACTAGCACCAATACCTTTAATAACCTCAATATTATCTATAAAGAATGAGTCGATGAAAGAAGTTGCTGCACCTGCTCGCCTTTCACTATTAATTTTAATTCCAGAAAATTGACTTTGTACGCGAGAACCAGAAAGCCCTCTAACTGAGACAACTTGAAGTAAACCACCTTGACCATTTAAATCTACACCAGACATATTTGATAATAATGTTGAAATTGCTTTTGTTTGATTCTCTATTTCATCTATGAATAAATATTCACTATTGTTAAATTTAAAATAATCTATATTATGTTTTTTACCTATTACTTCTATCGACTCTAATGGTTTTATATCTGCATTTTTTTTCTGTATTTCATCTGCATGAATACTAAATGCCAAAAAACATAACGAATTAACTAATAAACCCCTATAAAACATACAAATACACCCTTAATATTAATTATCTTTCTTTCTATCCTCATAAAAATTATCAATTTACGCTTTGAATTAACATAAAGTCTTTGTATCTATTTGTATGCTTTAGTATCTAAAATGGTACAAACTGCTACATTGCTTTTGTTGCAAAACAGTTAACAAGAATTAACACTTGTTCCCATTAAAGTTAACTTATATGAGTATATGTAATGAAACCTATCTCTGTATTATTTGGTTTTTTGTGTGCTATTAATCTGCCTGCACAAGCAAAAGAATACGAATTAAAAGATGTTGAAATAGAAAACTACAACTGGATTGGGCAATTACCACCTAGCAGAAAGGTAAAGGTTATTAACAAGTATGGTAACGTAAGCACGCGGATCAGAAGTGAATCACAAATAGGTGTATCAGCTGCCATACAAAAAATTGGCCCAAACCCGGCCATACCAGATTTTAATATAAGAGAAACATCCGAACATACTCTCATCACGGTAATTTATCCAAATGGTCAAAGAGATGAAGATGGTGATTTCATTGGCCGGGTTGATATAGCGGTTACAATTCCTGAAACAATTAGTATAGAAATGGAATCTACTTGGGGAGATATAAAATCAAAGAAACACTTCTCTAACCTTAAGGCCAAAACAATTTCAGGAAACATTGCTTTAGGATCTGTTGGGGCGTTAAATGCGAGTTCAATTTCCGGTAATATCACTATAGATCATTACAATATTAACTGGCCAAATAATCAATATATTGAAACCCAGACCGGAGATATACATTTCACCATATCTAAATTATCTAACATATCCATACAAGCTCAAGCAAAATTTATACAATCGAATTATGCCCAACACAATATTTATAAAAACCATAAAAACAGCTCGATATCAATTGCGCTAAATAATTCAAGTACTCTAATGGAATTAATAGCCCCTAACGGTCTTATAAATATCAATATGATAGATAAACCTCATGGTGGCTATGTCGGTATCCCAGCTGAGTTTTCTGGCGATATTAGAAATCTGCCAACAGTGTCCCCTTGGAAACCAGGTGATCCCATCATCGATAAGAACTATAAAAACCAACACCGCAAAAAATAGTATCAAATAACACATCGAACAATAAAAGAATTGGTTATGTTTTTTAGCAGGCTTAACCCTGCTTGAAAACAAAACCTAACACCTGTTCGCTTATCTAAAAAGGAAAAAATAACAGTTGCAGGAGCAAAGTTTAAGCGAACGTAATTTAAGTAAAATCGGGTAATAAACGATGAAATATAATGACAACAAAATTTCAAAAGTAGCTAAACACATTAGCATAATACTAGGTAGTACAGCTTTAGTATTTACGTTAACAGAACCAGCTATTGCGATTGAAAAAAAAGTAATAAACGATAGCCATACACTTCAATCTTTTAATGGTGCTCAACACATGGACACTGTTTCACCGGAGTTATTTAATGGAGATGTCCGTGATTTAACAACTGTTGAACCTTGGTCTCCTGGCGATCCTGTAAAATCAATTCCAAGAAGAATTTATCCTAATTTTAATAAAAGCCCACTTAATGGGCCTATCAATGCAGTAATTGGTAACGATGACCATTTAGTTAAATTACAAAATGATGCTCAGAATACTTATAACCGTGCTGTAACAGATGGTTCAGTAAATATTGATGGTATTGGCTTTACTGGTGTCAATCCATCAGACCCCACAGGCACAGTCGGTAAAAATCACTATATTCAATCTATTAACGGTAATAATGGTGCTTTATTTTCTATCTTTGATAAAGCAACAGGTAATAAAGTCTCTGGACCTACGGCAATGTCAACGCTGGCAACAAACCTTTGTAAAAATGCACTGGGTGATCCAATCGTTTTTTATGATGAAGCAGCACAGCGCTATGTAATGACTGAGTTTAGTAACCAAACAGGCAGAAGTTTATGTGTTTATGTTTCAAAAACTGATAACCCAGTTACAGGCGGCTGGTATGCTTATGAATTTCAAGCACCAGAATTTCCTGATTATCCTAAATTTGGCCGTTGGGGAGATTCATACTACGTAGGTACGAATGAAAATGCGGGTCCTGGTATCTATGCTATTGAGCGATCTAAACTTCTCGCTGGTCAAACTGCTCGAATGCAACGTAAAACAGCACCTAAGTTATCTGGTCTTGGATTTCAAATGCTACTACCTGTTGATGTCGATACAGTTGAAGGTCCTGAAGCTAATACTCCAGGTCTATTTTTACGTCAAAACGACGATGAAATAAACAATAAAGGTAGCAATAATGCCAATCAGGATTATCTAGAACTTTGGACTTTTAACCCCGATTATGACAATAGTGCTAATAGCCAATTAACAGGTCCTATCAAAATTGCAATGAGCGAATTTGATTCTGATGTATGTACAAGCGGCGCGCAAGGTTATGGTTGTTTAAAGCAAAAAGGCTCAACAAAAACATTAGATCCTGTACGTGAAGTTGTGATGTATCGTGCGCAATACAGAAAATTCTCTGCACATGAATCTATCGTAGGTAACTTTATTCACGACGCAGGTTCTGATCGCGCAGGGATCCGCTGGTTTGAATTAAGAAAAGTAGGTTCTGGTAGTTGGCAACTACACCAAGAAGGTACTTATGCCCCTTCTGGTACAGATAATCGCTTTATGGGTTCTGCAGCAATGGATGGCAGCGGTAATATTGCTTTATCATATCATATAGCAGGTGTTGATACTTACCCTGGTATTAGTATGACAGGTCGTTTATCTACAGATACAAAAGGGACTATGACGCAAGCTGAAAAAGTTATCGTTGCCGGTACAAGTCATATCGCTAGTGATAGAAACGGTGACTATAGTCATTTATCAATTGATCCAGTAGACAATTGTACTTTTTGGATGACAAGTGATTATGGTAAAGAAGGCGGGAAATGGGCAACGCGTATTGCTAACTTTAAGTTTGCATCATGTGGTGGTTCAACAACACCTGACTTTAGTATTCAAGCAACAAATTTAACACAACAAGTATGTGCCAATGCAGATTTGAAACCAATCACAATTTCATCTGCTGCAACAGGTGGTTTTAATAAGGCTATAAACCTGACCTATAGTGATTTACCAACAGGTATTACTGGCAGTTTCACTAAAAACCCACTCAATATAGGTTCAAATTCAGATGCATCAGTTAAAGTGGGTGATATCAATACTGGCAACTATAAATTTAAAATCAATGGCACAGCAGATGGTGTAAGCGCAAAAACACTTGATATTGCTGTAACAGTTGCAAATAAACCTGGCGCAGTTAGCTTAACTAGCCCAAGTGCTGGCACTAATGATGTCGCAATACGTCCAACATTAAGTTGGCAGTCTGACGCTTCAGCAACTGGATATCGTATTGAAATAGCTACTGATTCTGCATTTAATAATATCGTTGCTAATGGTACTGTTAATAACGGAACGAACTACCAGCCTTCTGCTGATCTAACTGCCAATACCACATATTATTGGCGTGTAAGAGCTGATAATGGCTGTGGTAATGTTTGGTCTTCGAGTGCAACCTTTACTACTACAGCAATCAACGCTTCGGCTTTAGTTAAAGGCATTGCTAAATCTAATCTAACAGGAGACGCTAACACGACTGCTGACTTTACATTTGAAGTACCATTTGGTGCAACAGATTTATCATTCAAAACATCTGGCGGTTCAGGTGATGTCGATATGCATGTGAAGTTTGGGCAAAAAGCAACAGCCGATACCTATGATTGTCGTCCTTATGAAACAGGTAATACTGAAACATGTAATATATCAAATATACAAACTGGTACGTATCATGTGATGTTATTAGGTTATCAAGCTTATTCAGGGGTTAACTTAATCGCTGATTATACAGCCGCTTCACAAGGTAACGATAAATTAGAGGAGTCTAACTTATCTGGTACCTCTTCCACTAAGCTATATCATACAATTAATGTGCCTTCTGGAATGAATGAATTAGTTGTAAATATGTCTGGTGGAACTGGAGATGCTGATTTATACGTGCGTCATGGTGAAAAACCGACTACTGCAAGTTATAAATGCCGTCCATACAAAGCTGGTAACAATGAGTCTTGTACTATTAGTGATCCTCAAGCTGGAGTTTGGCATATTGGCGTATTTGGATTTGAAGATTTTTCTAATATAGATTTATCTGCAAGTTCAAAATAATTTAATCAAAAATAAAACCGCACTTTATGTGCGGTTTTTATTATCAATTGCAAAATGTAACCTATCACCATAACTCACAAATATATGTTACCTTTAAAACCCTGAGCCTGGTTGTTTTAAAAATTCAATTTCTTCGATTGTTGAAACTCGATTTAATATTTTATTTCTGTGCGGATACCTATCAAATCTCTCTATTATCTCTTTATGCTTAATTTCAAATTCATAATTAGACTCAATACCGTTACGCTTATATAAACCAACAGCTTCCTTATGAATTATCAAAGATTCACTGTGCATATAAGGCATATATAAAAAGCTTTTTTCAATTGGTGTTAATGATGAATCCACTTTTAGTGATACTGCTTCTTGTGCTAAAGCCAGCGCCAATGGGTCACTTTCAAATGATTTTGCAGTATCTCTAAACATGTTTCTAGAAAACTGATCTAATACAATTATTTCAGCTAACCTACCTTTGGCTGTTTTACGCCACTCAAATAACTCTCCCGCCATGGCACTTTTATGTAAAGCAGAAAACCTATCAATTATCATCTGATCAAAGGCAGCATCTTTTACCCACCATTGAGATTGATTTATTTCTTCAAACCAAAAATTTAATACTGTTTGGTACATATTTATTCCTTAAACATATAAATCTAAGGTCAATATAACAAGGAATTAAGAGATAGAGATATTAATTTTTAAAAGGATATGAAGTTCGGATTTGCTAGAGATTTGTTAATAGTTATTATATAAACAGAAAAAGAGTGAAATACGTCTATTTCACTCTTTAATATTATAATTTATAAAATTAGCTGAACTTAACTCTTACAAAGGTAATTTTATAAATAACTTTGATTAGTTTTTAAGTTTAAGGGATTTTCTGGTTAAGAAGCCTGCAAGTAAAACAAACATAATCATAGAACTACTACCACCGCTTCTTTTTTGCTTTTTAACTAACACTTTAATTTGCTTTTTAGACACAGCCCCTACCGTATCTTTTACTGTTACTTCTAATATGATGTGAGTGTCTTTTTTAACTTTTGGTACTTTAACAGTAGTTAAGCCTTTAGTTTTATCGGCAATACTTGTTAGATCTGTACCCATTTCAGCCCATTCAAACGTTAATGTATCACCATCTTCATCAGTTGACGCTTTTGCATCAATTGTAATTTGTCCACCGCTTTTAACTGTAATAGATTCTTGCGCTACTTTAGCAATAGGTGCTGTATTTTTAATAGTTAAAGCAATTTCATCAATATAACCTTTATCTTCACCTTCAGTTTCTAGTTGATCTTTTGTATATATAAAGGCGATTCGATTTTTACCAGGCTCTAAAGCAAGTTCCTGTGATTCAAATTCCGTTTGATCTGTACCAAAAACTAAAAGCTTACGATTATTATTATGAGTCACAGATAAATCATCATAATATTCAGATGATACTAGATATTTGTAGCTTAATTTTTCAGCTTTAGGATTATCAATCACAGCTAATAAAACACTTCGTTGACTATCTTCAACTTCACCACTAGAAACAGCAGAGTCACCTTGTGTTACTTTGTCTGTTTGTGCTTCCCATACAGCATCCGCACCTGAGTACCATTTAATATGCTCATTAGAGCCCACTAATGAGTCCATAGCTAAATTACTTGCTTCCAATCCTAATGCACTAAAATACATTAAAGCTTGATTATTATCTGGATGATTAGTCATCACTTTAAGCGAAAAACCTGACTCTCCTACTTCACTATTTGTAATTTCTATATCGATTTTACAAGCGTCTCCTGTTGCAAGTAATTTGGTATCACAGCCATTAGAAGAAACACTTGCAACAGTATTGTTACCATCTAGTATTTCTATACCAGTTACACTATATGTTTGAGATCCTACATTTTTCATTTCGACTTGTTTTATTTCCTTATAAGGAAACTCAACATAACCACTCCCATTTGACTGTTGATACGACACCCCTGCACGCTTTTGTTTAACCCAATCAATGAATTTAATTACATTAGCGTATACGCCAGGTTTTTTAGCATTAGCACAACCGTCACCCCAACTAACCACACCTAGTTGGTAAAACTCATCTTCATGCTTATAAATTAATGGCCCACCACTGTCGCCTTGACAAGAATCTTTATTGCCTTGTTCATAACCAGCACAAATCATTTGCTCTGTAATATCACCATTATACCAATCTGCTGCATTACATTGTTCATGAGTTATATAAGGAACTTTTACTTCTTGTAAAATACTTGGGGATTGACCTCCTTCTTCCAGTGCCCCCCAGCCCATTACAGTAAAATCATCACCCACTTTAATTTGATTAAAAATTTCTTCAGTAATGAGTTTAATAGGGGTTGCATTAGAGACTTCTGATACCAGCTCTAAAATTGCCATATCATTATTTGTTTCTCCTCCAACACCATATTCCTCATGCATATAAATCTGGGCAACATCTACTGATTTACCTTGAGTTTCTTTAGTTAAATCATGACCGCCAATCCAAACGGCCAAATCTTTTGCATTTGCCCCTTCTATACAATGTGAAGCAGTTAAAACATACCGACCTCCTATAAAAGAAGACCCACAACTATGACCCTGTGATAGATTATCTGCATTCTTATTGTATAAAGACGTCATAAATGGATATGCGTTTAGCTGTGTATTGTCACCATTTACTATTCGGATCTGTTTATCACTTACTGCTAATAATGGCTGTGTCATTAGCCCAGCTAATAAACCCAAGGTAATTTTATGTTGTTTATTCATATTGAAAGTCTCACAATCATGTTTTCGATGATGTGAAATTAACAACTTTTGTACGTTAGGTCGTTTTCAGTTTGTAGGCTTATGTATCAGTAGGTATCATTGGCATTTGTACTTAAGCCTTTAATTGGAATTTTAAAAATAACTCCTTAAGAACAGTGAATTAAATTATTTTGTAATTTGTTAAATTTAAACATTTTGAAAGGTTTGGATACAAAGTAATAAAATAAAGATTTGTATCCATTTAAATTTACATTAAGATTTTTATCTTTTATTCATATATAGCAGTGCATCTTTTCTGGTTTTAAAAATATGTTTTTCATCAATTTTATCTAATAGTTTTATTTTGTCGAAGTCTTGACGTATACGATCACATAAACACGCTAATAAAATATCTTTACCTTGGTTTTGGTAACTTAAAATAATTTCTTCTATGGCTATGGTACTAGTGATGCCAACAAACCTCGCATGCGTAAAATCAACCAATAAAGTTTTATTTTGATCTATTTGCGATACACTTTGTTTTAACCCTCGCGCAACACCAAAACCGATAGGGCCAGAAATATTTAACAATAAAACATCATTTGATACCACTTCAAACAATGCCTTTTCATCAGAAGGTAATTGGGCTATTTCTTTGTCTGTAAAAATGCTCAAATTATCTAATTGTATTTCTGATAGCCTGCGAATTGTCACTAAATTTGCGATAAAAACGCCTATTAATACAGCCGTAACAAGGTCTACAGCAACCGACAGTATCATAGTCGATATCATTAAACCGACACTAAATAATGGAATTTGGTGTAATCGTTTTAAGAAATTCCAATCTATAATGTTTATTCCAACATTAATTAAAATTGCAGACAAAACAGCAACAGGAATAAACGCAGTATATTCACCCGCCCATAAAACGATAGCAAGTATAAAAAGCGCATGTAACATGCCAGATAAGGGTGTTGTTCCCCCCGCTCGAATGTTAGTGACAGTACGCATAGTTGCGCCACCACCTGGTAAAGCACCAAAAAACCCCGCGATCATGTTACCAATGCCTTGACCCACTAGCTCTTTATCTGAGTCATGTAAATCTTTACTAATACTATCAACCGTTAATGATGTCATTAATGAATCTAGCGTACTTAATGTAGCGATAAGTAACGCAGATTTAATCATCTCACCTGCTAATGCACTTTCCCAAACAGGTAATGAAAAAGAAGGAAGTTCACTGGATATAGCACCAACAACTGGTAATGGACTATCAGAAATTCCAAAAAACATAACAGCCAATAATAATGCAACTATACTACCAGGTACCACTTGATTAAATCTTTGTGGCCACAACATCAGCAATATTAAACACGCACCGCCTAATAAAACATTTGTATCAGTAAAAGTAGTAATTGAGTAAGACAAATCAGATAAAGGTAAACCAAACAAAGGTTCTATTTGCGATAGAATAATTAATATGCCAATCCCTGAAGTAAAACCTGAGATCACAGGATAAGAAACCAAAATAAAATATTTACCTAACTTCAACAGACCAAACAGCATCTGGAACAAGCCAGCTAAAGTCACCACAGTAAAAGCAGCGCCTAAGCCATTCTCAGGTGATAAAGATACAAAATGCGTTAATATTGCAGCCATAGCAACAGTTAAACCGGTATTTGGCCCTGTTATTTGTTGATTAGTACCACCAAAAAGAGAAGCAAAAAAACCCGTCAATATCGCACAATAAATACCTGCACTTGCACCCGCCCCTGAGGTAACACCAAATGCGAGCGCAAAAGGAAGCGCGACAATTGTAGATGTTAAAGCACCAAAGATATCCCCTTTGATGGTATTTCGATTAAAGTGTGAAATCGAGAGCATAATGACCTATAAAACATTAACTGACACAAGTGACAAGTTTAACTTAAAAGTGATAATTTGAAAAACTCTTTTAAGTTTTTTAGCCTTATCTCACAAATTTATAATCAGCTGCTAAGCTTACTATACTTAATTCATTCTAAAATGTAGCACTATGATATTTCGTATATTATTAATTTTAAGTTTATTTATATTTTCATCATTATCACAGGCTTCAATTTATAAATGTGAGCTCGAAGGCGTATTAAGTTTCAGCCAGTTTCCTTGCAGTGATGATGCTGTTGAAATTATAGTCAAAAAGTCAACAACCACTTATGAAAGTGATTTAAATAAACATGATTTTTATAGTGAGACTGTTATAGGTGCTTTAACGCAACTACGTTTAGTACTTATAAAAATACAAGAAGCTAAGCTTCAAAAACGACATTTTAAAAGTCAACTTAAAACCGAGATATTAGCACTCAATTCCAAAGCGAATAAATCATTAGGTAAATTTAACCACCAAGAACTTGATGATAATAAGGCAAATATCACTACAAGCTACACACAGAAAATCAATAATTCTCAAAATATGTTAGACAACTTAATCAAAGCTAAGTCAGATCTGATGTATAAAATAAGCATGCAAAACAATATTCTTAAATTTGATCAACAATTTAATGGTAATACGCAAGTACAACAAATAAACAACATTCTCAAATCCCATAAAATTAATTCTAAAATTAGAAAGCATCAAGATGAACTGCGTTTATATCAAGTTAATTTAAACAACGATTTGGCTCGGCTAAAAAGACAATCTGAAATAGCCAATGATCCGCAATACTATAAAATGCAATCTGCTGATATAACCAAGCGATATAATTCACAAATAACCACTTCCTATCAGATCATCTACAATCTTGAGCAAGAGAAGATAAAATATAACAATGACTGATAAATTATTTAAATAAAGCCGTATATCGACTAAATGGATGGATAATTTTAATTGGATTTAAATAAATGCCAAAAGTAAAAGACAAAATATTGCACTCATAAAAATTTTGATAACTTATTTTAATACCCAATAACGGCGTTGATACTCTAATCACCTTTATCTTTTTTGAATAATCAAACCAACCATAAAAATCTTTACCAATAGCAGTAGCAGATAAACACAAATCAATATTTGCTTTATCTAACATGTTTTGCACATAGGTATTGCTATTTGGCCCCGGCCAATAGCGATAACAAAAAAGGTTTTTATATTCAGTTATTGAGTGCTGTATTGTTTTTGCTAATACACGTGCTTTTAGCCCTGAAAATACATACTCCACTCGACTCTGACCACTGCCAACAGCACTATCAAATGGTAATAAATTTAGATGTAAATGCCCCCAACTTGTTTTGCAACAGTGTGGGTTTTGCCATACTTCCCAACGTTCTTTTTTAGTATCCGTTATTATTACAAACCAATAATGGTCTGCTATCAATCCTAAATATGGAATTTTTGCAGATCTGAGTTCAACTTTTAATGCATTATTTTTTATCATTTTTATGATTCGATTTAAAAAATATCAAATTTGAGTTGTTAACCCATAATATATCCCAATATCTTTATTATGAATAAAAATACTTCTCTACATAAAAGTTTTTACACAGTTAGCCTATTTGTCATTTTATTATGGCTCATTAAAGCGTGGCAAACTTACTATTCAATTGAAATTTATCAACTGGGTGTTAAACCACAGACATTATCAGGCTTGATTGGTGTGATCACTGGACCACTTATTCATGGTTCTTGGGAGCACGTATTAAGTAATTCGTTACCCTTAGTTTTACTTGGAGGCTTTCTAAAATACGGATATCCAAGATCACACTGGTGGGCAATTGCAATTATTTGGCTATTATCAGGCTTAGGTGTGTGGTTATTTGGCCGAGACAGCTACCATTTTGGTGCAAGCGGGCTAACCCATGGCTTATTTTTTTATTTGTTTATCGCAGGCATATTACGCAGAGATAAGCGCTCAAGTGTATTGTTAATGATAGCCTTTTATATGTACGGTTCTATGGTAATGACCATCTTACCCAGAGAACAAGGCATTTCTTTTGAATATCACCTATTTGGCGCAATGGCTGGGATTTTATCAGCAATTTTTTTTAGGCATTGGGATCCAAAATTAAAAGAACAAACATATTCTTGGCAGCAAACCGATGACTCTGAAGATTTAATTGGCGACGAATGGCAAAGTAATAACTTAAATGACTCAAAAGAATTAAGCAGTGATGAATATAAAGACTCAAATGATTGAGTCTTTATTTCTAATATCACAGTTTAAGCTATTTTAAGGCCTCTAATAAATCAGTGATATGTTCAATCACGATAATCTTAGCATTCCCTTCTTCCATAGATTTATGATAATTCGCCTTTGGAATATATATTTGCTCAAAACCGTGTTTAATTGCTTCATTTACTCTAGGTACACCACCACTGATAGGTCTTACTTCACCACTTAATGATATTTCACCCATAAAACAATATTTACGGGACATTTCAATATCATTTAGTGAGCTAACCAAAGCTGCAGCTAGGGCTAAATCAGCACTGGTATCCGTATCAGGTAACTTTAAACCACCAACTAAGTTAACATAAACATCATGAAATAACTGGATCCTGCCATGTTTACGTAATACCGCAGTGATCATCTTTAAACGGTTAAAATTAAGACCTATGCTCACTCTTTGTGGATGCTCACCTTCACATTCAGATACTAAGCTTTGCACTTCTAATAATAAGTTTCGGCTACCATCACGTATGCAAGTTATCGCAGAGCCTACAGCTCTCTCATCAGCCCCAGATAAAAATAATTTACTTGGATTATCAACTGAAATCATGCCACGAGAATTCATTTGAAAAATACCAACCTGATCAACATCGCCAAATCTATTTTTACTTGCCCTCATAGTACGAATAATACTGTCGTTTACTTCAATATGTAATAAAGTATCAACAATATGCTCTAATGTTTTAGGTCCAGCTAAATCACTGCCTTTAGTTACATGACCAACTAAAATAAGCGTTATGCCATGGGTTTTCGCAAATCGGCTTAGCTCTTGTGCACAGCCTTTTACTTGACCAATAGAACCCGCACTGCCATTTGAATGCTCACTTTCTAGTGCTTGAACTGAGTCAATAATTAAAAATTTCACCTTAGCTTCAAGGGCTTTTTCCATGATATTAGAAATAATATACTCAGACATTAACAGTAGTTGATCTGGTACATAATTAATTTTTAATCGCTCAGTTGCGCGCGCCTTAAACTGCTCTAAACTTTCTTCTGCAGTACAGTACATTGCTGTTGTTTTATGACTCATGTTTGCAGCAAGTTGCGTTAATATTGTTGTTTTACCCGCACCAGGATCACCCGAAATTAGAATAATTGACCCTATCGTTAAACCATTTCCTAAAACACGGTCTAATTCACCGATACCAGTCTCTGTTTTATCAAGTGCAATACTTGATACATCGTCCATTTTTTTAACAACATTACCTAAAGTACCCGCATAACCACCCTGAATTGCTTGTGCTCTTTGCTGGCTTGGTAATTTAGCTTCTTTAAATTCGGCTAAGGTATTCCAAGCTTTACAACTAGCACATTGGCCTTGCCATCTAGGATGATCATTACCACATTCAGAACATACGAATTTTATTTTTTCTTTTGTTGCTTTAGCCACTGATTATTTCCATCGTTATCTTGCGATTCTAATTTAATTCTACCAAGGTAACGGCTTACGCCCTACTTTAAATTAACACTAACGGAGAATTATTTATTTTGGTGTGAAATATTCCATTATGCTTTTCACATTAAATGTAGAAATTGTTTTACATAACCATTCAAATTTAGCTCAGTATTTATTAATTGATAAAAGTAAATATATTACCGGCCAATCAATTCATATTGATGGAGGATTATTGTTGTAAATTCAATTAGCTATTTTAAATTTTTGTCTATACTTAGTTTATGAATGAAATTGAATATCCTATTTTAATCAAATCCCAAGCCCACCGTAATCAATTTGTTACGTTGCTTTTTGGTGTGTTTATTGGGCTCGCTTGCTTCATCTCATCATTTTATTTGTGGCAGCAATATCAAATTTACATCATGATTTTCACCATGATTTCTGTCTTAACAATTAGCATTAGTATTTTTAAATACTTTGAGCCGCAATATTGCCTAGGTTTAACAGATGATAAATTGTTTTATTATCATCGACAGGGAAAATGGAGTATTAGTTGGAGCAATATTCAGCTAGTACATCACCCCAAAGGAAATGATGATTTGGAGGAAAGGAATATTAATTTTATCGGTATAAAATTACGTAGTTATGATTGCGAAACAAATACAATATCGCCTAGACTTGCTAATCACTTATTGCATGAACAAAACAATTTATTAATTTTAGCCTTTCAAAATAATGAAATAGAAGTAGAACAAACCCAAATTAATTTAGCACCTTTTAAAACATCAAATGGCCAAGAAATCACTGGTCCCATTGCAGCTTGGCTTCACCAGATGAAAATACTCCGTAAAATTTATGGATATGATTTATACATACCCATAAATTGTTTTAACTCCCCTGCTGATCAAATAATCTCTTTATTTAAGAAAAACCAACAGCGCGCAATTTCGAGCATTAATGATATAAAATTATATCAGAACAATATTAATGACTAGAACTAATGAAGCATATTTTTAGAAATTTTCAAATGTTTACTATTGCCCATGATGTTTTCAAAATCTTGGTGGGTTAATTTCAATAATGTTTCATGATCGCCCGCTTCAATAAATACATTATCTAACATATCTAAAGATTCATCATATACCATAGACATATTAAATGCCTCGCCAACGGGTGGAATAGCCCCTTTGGCACAATCCATAAATAAATTAAAAACATCTCTTTCTTTTAATAACTCAAAACTCGCGTGAAGCTCTTCATTAATTGATACTATATTTATTTTTTGATCTGCAGGTAACACCGCCATAAGCCGATGACCATCATGGTCGACTAATAATACTGCTTTTGCGATATTTTTTGGTGGAATGCTACTTGCCACTGCACTACCGATTGAATTATTACTATAAAAATGAGAAACCCTTTGAAATGAAATATTTTGTTTACTGAAGTAATCTTCTAATTTACGTGAAATAGCCATGTTCAACTCCCATAAAGTTTATCACTTTAAGTATAGTTAAGGACAAACATTACCCCAACTCACATTCGGATTTGAATCTTATTATTGATAATTTAATTAATATGTAATGACATTCACAGAGGCTGACTTTTTCAATCAAAAGCCCTATTTAATAAGTGCTATTAAGCAGCTATTAAATAGGACTCTCGCCCTTGATGTTTTTCTTTTCTATTAAATGATCCTTTTCCTTTTTTAGCTTTTACGACTTGGGTTCTAAACACTTTAGATGTGACCAAGGCTGCTAAATAATTATCTTTTATCACACCCCGACCTGTGTCTATACTCTGTGGTTTTTGATTGTTTTTTTGATTACACATAATTTACCTCTATTGATAGTTCAGTCAGTATATCAAAATATATCTAAGTTGGCTTAAAATCAGATAAATAACCAAAAGTCTCCGTGGAACAGCATTGATATAACTTTGCATGACTATTAACATATAACTATCTAAAAAATAATTGAAATTGACAATGCGAAATAAAATATTATTAGCAGCATCTATCGCTGCAATGCTGACAACATCAAGTGTTATAGCCAAAGAAGAGATTAAAAATTCTTGGTTAGCTTTATCACAATCAGAGTTAAAACAAGTTCAATCTTATAATGAAGAATATAAATCATTTATAGATAAAGGCCGCACTGAGCTGACTTTTGTAACAGAAACTAAAAAGCTTGTTGAAAAATCAGGTTTTAAGCAACTAACTGACGATAGTCAAATTGTTCCCGGTGCTAAGTTATATAGCATAAACCGTGACCGTGCTATGACATTAATGGTCATTGGTACTAAACCAGTATCTGATGGCGTTCGCATTGCAGGTGCGCATATTGATTCACCGCGTATTGAATTAAAAGGCCGCCCACTTTATGAAAAAAATGGTTTTGCGCTTTTTCAAACTTATACTCATGGCGGTATGAAAAATTACCAATGGGTAAACATTCCATTAGCCTTAATTGGTCGTGTTGATAAAAAAGATGGCACGCATGTTAATATCAATATAGGTCTAAATGAAAACGATCCAATATTAATTATTCCTGATTTAGCACCACATGTTGACCGTGATTACCGCAAACGTACTAACAGAGATGTTATCAAAAAAGAAGAATTAGATATTATCATCGCTTCAAAACCGGGTAACGACTCAACGGTTAAACAAGAAGTGACTAATTTCTTAAAAACTAACTATGATATCGACATCGCTGATTTAGTATCTGCTGAACTTGCTTTAATACCAGCAGTTAAACCAAGAGATGTCGGTTTTGATCGCTCTATGGTAGCAGCTTATGGACAAGATGATAAAATCTCTGCTTTTGCAGCGGTTAAATCAATTTTAGAAGTTAATAAACCAGAACTAACAGCAATGACTTTTTTAGTTGATAATGAAGAAGTCGGTAATTTAAATAATACAGGCGCAGATTCAAGCGACCTAGTTGATACAATTAGCCAATTATTATATCAACAATCACCAACAACATATAATGATTACATATTACGTAAAACATTACGTAAAACTAAAGTAATCTCAGTAGATGTTAACCCTGGTGTAAACCCTAACTGGCCTGGCGTTTGGGAATTAGGCAATGCTCCTAAATTAGGTGAAGGCATTAATATCAAACTATATGGCGGTGGTTTTAATGCCAACTCTGAATACATAGCTTGGACGCGTAACTATTTAGATAACGCAGATATTTTATGGCAAACAAGCACATATAAAGGTAAAGCATCTGGCGGTACTATCGGTAGTGCACTATCTGAAAACAACATGGATGTAATTGATTTTGGTGTACCTGTACTTGGAATGCACTCTCCTTATGCTGTTGCCTCTAAAGTAGATATTTACTCAATGTATTCTGCAATGAAGGCATTTTTCCTGAATAAATAAATTCAGTGCTTATTGACTTAACTTTTTTAAATAAAAACCGACTTATTAGTCGGTTTTTTTATATCAATTCAGTTAAGTGAGTCAGCTAATATCAATTTAAATAAGCACGATGGATGTTAAGGGTTAAATATCGCTTTCATTCACGATTAATTTTATGGGTTAAAACGCAGTATTTTTGAAATTGATGTAATTTATAGACGTTAATTTACACAGTATTTGTTATGAGCTGTTTTGTGACCTGCTATACACCGATTTGTCTTTTTTCATACCTGTTAAGTTATAATGAACCCTCTATTATGTTGTTTTTAAATAACTAAACACGTATTCTATTTATATTAAAAATTACTAGACACCACCTTGTGTGAATACTATACACCTGTTTGGGATCTAAAAAGTTGTTAGTTTGTCATGGAGGTCAATTGAAAACTTTAAAAATCATATTGGGAGCAGGACTTATTGTATTCGGTATTCTTGAATTAACAGTTTCTCCAGGTAACCTTTTAATAGCGGTTACTTCAATAGTTTTTGGTGCAATTTTGCTATTAACTTCATTGAATTTCAAATCCAATAAAAAAGGTGGCGACTGGACCAGTAGTTCACATATCAACTGGAGTAACTCGGATAGCGGTGATAGCAGTGGCGGCGGTGAATAAACAAACTAACAAGTCACTCAAAAGGACAAATAACAGTTGGTTTTTGCTCCTTCGTCGCGTATTTTAACCAACTACTATTTGCCTCTTAGTGAGGCGTTAGGTACTTCTAGTGTTTAGGTTTAATCTTCAGGCTTTATTGATATTACTTATTGCAATGCCATCCATTGCGTCTGCGCAAGAAGATAAATTGTGCGTACATTTAACTGCTTTTGCTAGCAAATCAAAAGTCGATAAACCTTTAAAGGTTAAATTGATTAATTATTGGGCCAAATTCTCACAGAACTGTGAACATAATGAGACACAAGAGGGTAAAGAATTCTGTAATTACTTAATAAAAAACACTTCAAGTGAATTCATGAATATTAATCTATCCAGAATACTAACTTGTAGTGCAAATGATTTTAATTTTGCTAGTATTCACCTCAAAAAAATTTCAGGTGAATTTTCCATATTTGAAACACCAAGTCTGAATCAAGATATTACATTGAATTTAAATTTCTCAATTGGCGATGATGTAATCAAAGACTTTATAGAAATCACGGCTAAAAATGAGTCTGTAGATTAATTATACAGGTTTGCTATGATTCAAGGAGATTACACCATGTCAATGAGTCTAATTACTGAAAGTTATTGGGATGACATCATGAAAATTCAGGAAGAAGCCTATACCGATATCGCTCCTGAAGATGTAAACATTCTAAAAAATAAATGGCACTCATCGCCTCAAAGCTGTGCGGTATATTTAGACCACAAAGGTAAAGCGATAGCTTACTTATTAGCACACCCATGGGCGAATGAAATCCCACCAAAGTTAAATGAAAAAATATCTGTAACTCATAGCTCAACTTTATTTATTCATGATCTCGCATTAGCGCTTGAAGCAAGAGGAAAAAATATTGGTAAAGCGTTAGTGCAGAACCTAATTGATAATGCCAAAGCTCATAATTTTGTAAAAATACGATTAGTAGCGGTTCAAAACTCAACTGGTTTTTGGGCTAAGTTTGGTTTTATAAATATGCCTGCTAAAGAAGTTTGCTCAAGTTATGGTAAAAACGCACAATTAATGGTGTTAGCGTTAGAAACATAACAAATAAGGGAGGATGTCGCGGAGCAGACACCTTATCTGGATGTTGAAGCAGCGAGAGCCTAAGTCGTATGACTTAGCTCATCAATAGCACCAACTCCCGTACCAACCCCCGCATCAATAACAAGGCTTATTAAATGTTTGCTGTTTAGCGATAGGCAATTTGTCTAAACCTAATTTGGCCATCACAAATAACCCATTTAATATGATAGTTAAAACTACAATGCCTACAGTTAAAAATAGTATTTGGTCTCTAAGGTGAATATTTAAGTTTTTATTTTTCGCCACTATTAGGCTAAAGAAAGTGAAACTGTATCTCTTAAGCCAGCCCAAATAAGTACAATTTATTTCTCTTTAGTTAAACCTATGCCTATACGTGCCAAAATCGGCATTAAAGCAACAATAACGACAGTGCGAATAATTAAAACTCCTATAAATATAATTGCAAGGTATTGAAAATTAGCCAAATCAGCAACACCTGATGCATGAAATACATTTTCTGATAAGTAAAACACCACATAGGATAATACTAAAGTCAGAGCGATTTCTATTAAGCTGTCATTAAATAAAGACCCTATAAAAGCGAAACTAATACCCGCGACAACCACTCCCATTACAACACCGATTGGAAGATTCAAACACTAAGGCAGGTAAAAATATAAACATGATTAAGTTTTCATCAACTGATTGGCAGGTAAAAAGATGCTTTTACCTCATAAAATATGGGTGTAGTTAGTTCAAAATCAAGCATACTGCCTATCAGCAGCCTAATAATAAACCAACAGAGTATGGAATAGCTGTATATTATAACAGTCATCTTAATATGATCCCCATATGATCGAGAGCACAAAAAGCATTAATAGTAATAAGCTAGTATGCATAATGTCACCAAAACACGCGTACTAAGTCTATTAAAAGTAATCACAAGCAGTATTTAATCGACTGATTATTGAGCTGATTTCATTTTTATATTCATTCTATTCTCAACATTTAGTTTTCACTATTTGGTTAGTTTTGCCATTAATTCATTAACTGCATCTAAATGTTCAGGATTGTTATGGCACATGCCCTGAAATACAGCACAAATGTCTAAAAAGTCTGCAAGCTCTGTTCGCTGCGCCATTTTCATTAACCTTTTAGTTAACCTTAAAGAGGCAGTTGGTTTATTTGCAATATCAGATGCTAAGTTCATTGCTTTAACCATTAAATCTTGTGGTTCAACAGTGTTTAGTACAATACCAATTTCCTTTGCTTCATTCGCATTTATCACACGCCCTGTAAATGTTAATTCTGCCGCTTTTTGATAACCAATAATACGTTGCATAAACCAAGCGCCGCCATCACCAGGTATCAATCCTAAGTTAGCAAAAGTTTCTCCAAATTTAGCTTTAGTTGATGCGAGTCTTATATCGCACATATTAGCTAAATCAAAACCCGCACCGATAGCTGGGCCATTTATTGCTGCAATTACTGGCACTTCCAGTTTATTCATTGCCAGTGGCATTTGTTGAATCCCTTCTCTGTATTTTTTTTCTAGGGTTTGCACATCTCCAGCAAAATCGCCTGAACGCTCTGCCATATTTTTTATATTACCCCCAGATGAAAATGCAGCCCCCTCACCTGTTATTACTAACGCAGCGACTTGATGATTTTTATTGATCCAGTGAACCGTTTTAACAATATCATTTACGATTTCAGTGCCTGTTAAGGCGTTCCTTACATCATCTCGGTTAAAGCTTAATAGTGCGATATTGTTATTTAGTGAAATTTTACAGTCGACCAGTTTTGGTAAATTTTCCATATTCTATTTACATTTAGATACATATAATAAAATCCTAACATAGTAATTATCACTTGAATTTATATTTTTCACATCCATTTATATATAAAGCTCAATAATTGAATTAAATAATGACAGACAAAAAAAATGATAAAGCTTTTACAAGCTTATTGCCTATCTTTGAATTTATAAAACCCTATAAAGTCATGGTTGCAAGTGCACTGATTGCCTTACTACTTACTGCGGCAGTGAATTTATCCTTAGGACAAGGTGTAAAGTTTGTTATAGATAATGGTTTTATTGCCGGCTCTCAAGAACAACTCACCTACGCAATATTGATTTTAATTGCAATGATCAGCTTATTAGCCGTAGGCACCTTTTGCCGATTCTTTTTAATGTCATTGCTGGGTGAACGTGTTAGTGGAGATCTTAGAAAAGCGGTATTTAATAAAATTGTGAGTTTACACCCTAGCTATTTTGAAGAAAATCGCAGCGGTGAAATCATGTCTCGCCTTACAACTGATACCGCGTTATTACAGTCAATTGTTGGTTCTTCATTCTCAATGGCATTACGGAGTTTTTTAATGCTGATTGGCGGCATTATTATGTTGCTGATCACCAATTTAAAACTCACTTTAATTGTATTAGCCTGTGTACCATTAATTTTGATCCCTATGATGATTTTTGGCAAAAAAGTAAGAAAACTCGCAGCTAGTAGCCAAGATGCGATAGCTGATATAGGCACTTATGCGGGAGAAATAATTCAAAATATCAAAGTTGTTCAAAGCTATAACCATGAAGAAAAAGAAAAAAATGCATTTGGTTCAGAAGTTGAAAAAGCCTTTAATGTTGCAAAGCAACGCGTAAAACACCGCTCATTTTTGATAGCCGTAGTGATTTTCCTTACATTTTCTGCCATTAGCTTTATGTTATGGATTGGCGGTATGGATGTATTATCAGGCAAAATGTCTGGTGGAGAATTAGGTGCATTTGTATTTTATGCAATCATGGTCGCGATGTCGGTAGCTACTATTGCCGAAGTATATGGTGAGTTACAGCGTGCGGCAGGCTCTGCAACGCGTTTATTAGAGTTATTAAAAGTCAAAAGCGATATAACAACAGTCGAAGCGCCATTAACCGTGAGTAAAACTGTTCAAACCGATATAGAATTTGAAAATGTTAACTTTAGTTACCCTTCACGTCCTGATGCGCCCGCACTTAAAAATATTAATTTGATGATCCCTAATGGTAAAACCGTTGCACTGGTTGGGCCATCAGGTGCCGGAAAAACAACCATGTTTGAATTATTACAAAGGTTTTATGACCCGCAATCAGGTGAAATAAAACTTAAAAATTCAAATATTACTCAAATTTCATTAACAGAGCTTAGGCATACAATGGGCATGGTGCCACAACATCCTATTTTATTTAGCTCTGATGTTTGGCATAACATACGATATGGTAAACCTGATGCGACAGATGATGAGGTGATCAATGCAGCAAAACAAGCTCACGCACATGAATTCATCGAAAACTTACCACAAGGATATGGCAGTTTTTTAGGTGAACAAGGTGTCCGTTTATCTGGTGGCCAAAAACAAAGAGTCGCCCTAGCAAGAGCAATATTAAAAGACCCTGAAGTGCTATTATTAGATGAAGCCACCAGCGCCCTAGATGCACAAAGCGAACACCATGTTCAAGCTGCACTTGATCAGTTAATGGAAAATAGAACCACAGTCATAATAGCGCACAGATTAGCAACCGTATTACATGCAGATTTAATTGTTGTTATGGATAAAGGAGAAATTATAGGTATAGGTACTCATAATTCTCTTTTACAGTCCTCGCCTCTTTATAATCGATTATGCGAACTTCAATTTGATAAAGCAGCCAGTTAAATAACATTCAACCCTAACTCCTATAATGAGTTAGGGTTCGGTGCTTATAAGTGCACAAGCATCAGTAATTAAATTTTAAACTCTCCAATCTCAGCTTTATTTATATATCTACACATCTAGTGTCCAAATTACTCCTGTAATTAAGCTACAAAATATAAAAATTAAAATGGAGGATCTATCATGCTCTTTTTAATGTACTGGGAACTCAATAAAAACATATCGGTAAAGGAGAGATTAAAAGCAGCTGATATGTGGTTTCATATTACTTCTGATAATTTGGGAGTGATACTAGTAGATGCTAATTCAGCAGAAGATGTATCAAATTTAAATAATATGTGACGCATTGTATGCCCAGGAATTTTTAAAATGACAAAAGCCTCCCCTGCTCGGCCTGTTCAAGAAGCCATGAAAGCTACCAACCAACTTATCACCAAAATTAATTCAATCTAACGACTTTCAGGTGAGCTACTTTTTAGTAGCTCATTTTATTTTCTATAATCCATTTTCATAACAAATTTCTATAATTATCTTAAAATTACTTCCTTTTAAAAAACACTTGTTCGCTGAATTACACTTTAGAATAGAAACTATCACTTTAATAAACAGTAATTTAAATGCCAAATGTTAACCTATTTCAATTTATCGCTATTTATTGATGTTTTCAGCGAACACGTGTAAGCTAACTTTAATTTAATAACTTAAAGATCACAATGTCTCGCTCGATTTTAAAAACACTCTCTAAAACACTTTTCAACACAGACAGTTTTTCTGCTTTTGTTGCCCCATTTAATAAAGCGCTACCTCACACTAGCTCTGATGATTTTTTTGCAGCAAAAGTGACTCATATTTTTGATAATAATGATGAAATATTCACTTTATCTTTAAAAGTTGATTCAAAGTTTTATTTTTCACCTGGGCAATACGTCGAATTATTAGTAGAAATGAATGGCCGCTTTATTAAACGTTGCTTTAGTATTTCATCATCAATAGAACAGCTTAATAAGCACAATACAATTGACTTAACCATTAAAAAGCAAATATCTGGCAAAGTGACGCCTTGGCTAAGACAAAACCTAGCATTAAATACGCCAGTCGCAATCTCTCAAGCAAAAGGCGAATTTATTTTAAAGAGTAAAGCTAAAGACATGTTGTTTATTGCATCTGGTAGCGGTATTACACCTTTTAAAAGTTTACTTATGAGCCATTTAGCATCAGGAGAGCTTAAACAAGTCACTTTGATGTATTTTGAGCGTGGTGAAAAACATATATTTGTAAAAGAGTTTGAGCAATTAGCACAAAATTATCCGAATTTTAAACTCGTTAAAGTAAACACAGCAAAGCAAGGTCGTCTATCTGTCGCTCTGTTAAATAAATACTGTGATGATTTTACAAATAGAAATATACATTTATGTGGATCTGCAAACATGATCACAGACAATACGCTATTATTACTTAATAGCTCAGTCGCTAGAACACAAATATTCAGTGAGCAGTTCACGAGTATTCCGATCGCTGATTTAAATCTGAAACAAGATCGTATAATTAATTATCTAAAAAGTAATAAAACGGTATCTCAAGTTAAAGAAGAGCAAAATAACTTATTATCTGTGTCGCAAAGCAACGATATAAAAGCAAATTATGGTTGCGGCATTGGGATCTGTCATGAGTGTAAATGTAAAAAACACTCTGGTATTGTTTTTAATACCAAAACGCAAACATATTCAGATAATGGCGAAGAAGACATTCAACTTTGCATCAGTATTCCTGTCACACATGTATCGTTAGGACTGTAACAATGAACAAAATAAATGAAGAGCAGATGGCCAGCTTAGCATTAGAATTAAATACGGTACGCGATAAACAACTATCTGAAGTAGGACAAACAGATGCTAATTACATTCGAAATTTAATTAAATTGCAAAGAAGTGCTGAGATTATAGGTCGTACATTGATTTTACTTGGTTTTATTACCCCTATTCTTTGGGTTTTTGGTGTTTTATCTCTCTCATTATCAAAAATTTTAGATAATATGGAGATTGGTCATAATGTTTTACATGGTCAATATGATTGGATGAACGACCCCTATATTAACTCTCAAAAATTTGAATGGGATATTGCCTGTGATGCCGCGTCATGGCGCAGAGTACATAACTATGAACACCATACATATACAAATATTATTGGCAAAGATCGTGATTTTGGTTATGGTTTATTACGTTTAAGCAATGATTACCCTTGGCGCTTAAAGAATCTGTGGCAATCAGTTATTTACTTTATTTTAAGTGTATTATTTCAATGGGGTGTTTCTTTTCATGAGTTGGCAGGTGAACGGGTATTTTTTGGTAAAAAGAAAGATAACAGAGAAAGCAAAACATCTGATGAACAACTAAAAAAAGCTTTTTTTAGTAAAGGCGGTCGACAAATAGCAAAAGACTATATTCTATTCCCCGCTTTAGCCGGCCCATTTTTTCTTTGGGTATTAGCTGGAAATTTAGCCGCTAATATTATTCGTAATTTATGGACTTCAACGATCATATTCTGCGGTCACTTCACCTCAGGCTCTTTTACCTTTACTGAAAAAGAATGCGAAAATGAAAGCAAAGGTCATTGGTATTATCGTCAAATGTTAGGTTCAGCGAATATCACAGGTGGTAAAGTTTTTCATATATTGACTGGGCATTTAAGTTTTCAGGTTGAGCATCATTTATTCCCAGATGTACCCGCTCATAGGTATGTAGCTATGTCTAAAGAGGTTAAAGAAATCGCAGAAAAATATGGTATCCCTTACAATACGGGTGGATTTGCTAAACAATATTTTTCAGTCTTAAAACGTGTTTTTTATTTTTCATTCCCTGTAAGGGGCAACAAAACACTTTATCCTAAGTACAATGAGTTAGAATAATAATATTTTAATTATTTATTTTTAACTCAAAGGCTTCTTTTGCCTGAAGAAGCCTTTAAAACCACCATTTTTTTCAAATTTAATCACAGCGACATATGCGATATGCTCTTTAAAATTATCAGGGTAAGGCAGCATTACCTCTTGTGCATGCGTTATACCAGCATGATTTTGCCAAGTTACTATAAGTTCGCCCGCTTGATAATGCTTAATTGGAAACCCCGTACCACAATAACTTTTAGGTTCAACTAATGTGCATGCTACCATGCCTCCGGTAGCTTTAACTTTTAAAGATACCTGATAAATTTCAAAGTCAGTATCATTATAAAATGCTAACCCTGCGACTTCTAATTTATTATTAGTCGTTGTTTGGCAGCCTGATACGAATAGTAATATAAAAAATAGCATTGATTTCATCATTTTTACTTCGCTTTTATGTTATAAATACTGAAATTACAAAATATTATTACATAAAATGAAATTTAAAATATCAATTATATTTAGCTTTTATTTCCTATTATTCACTTTTTCTAATTCTAATCACGCAAATGAAAGCTGTGTTAATATTATTGCTAATGTTTCCAACCATCAAAATTTAATAGATAAAGGCACTTTTAGAGCGCACTTTACGCGTAATAAAGACATAGATTTAAATTTTGATTATGATGCTCAGACACCTTTTGCTGATTACCTTACGTTTGCCAAAAAAAATATAATACAATCAAATCCTAGAGCACTTATTAAATGTGATAAATATAAAACTTCAATGTTTAATAATTTATCCGCGCCACTTGAGCCTAATGTTGCCAATCTAATTGCCCCCTATGAGTTATCGCATAAAGATAATGATAGAGTGATTGTACTGATCCACGGTTTAACCGATACGCCTTATCATTTTCATGACTTATCTGAAAAATTTTATGACATGGGATTTGATGTGAGAACACTATTGTTACCAGGCCATGCTACAACAGCACATGAGTTATCTAAAATCAGCTATAAAGATTGGCAGCTTGCAACACGATACATTATTGAAAATAGTAAAAATAAATACAGTGAAGTTTTATTAGGGGGTTTTTCTACTGGTGGCGCACTTATTTTTGATTATCTGAAAAACAATAAAAAGAATGACAAAATAAAAGCTGCATTGTTTTGGTCATTAGGCAGTGAAGCAAAATCTTCAAGCGCGAAATACACGCCTTATCTTAATTATGTGCCATTTTTAACTTGGGTTGATAAAGCCGCTGATACTGATTTCGCTAAATATGAGTCATTTCCAATGAATGCAGCAGCACAGTTTTATAACTTAAGTGAACATGTCACTGAATTATTAGATGAATCATTAAATTCGGCTTTTGACATCCCATTTTATGCAGTCAGTAGCGATGTAGATAATACAATAAACAGTGAAACCTCTTATAAGTTATTTGCCAAATGGCAGCAACAAAGTAACGCAAAAAAATCCGTTATAACAAGATATAATACAAATTCGACAACAAATTCCAAAGGGACTGTTTGCGCTAGTGCAATAAATTGCAAAAGGGTGATCGATATCTCACATACAGGGATCACGAACTCTTACAATAACCCTTTATATGGGCTAAGTTCTGTATATCGTAATTGTGGTCATTACTTAGGTGAGCCAAAATTATACGCATCATGTTTAAAAACAGATACTTTTGGCGAAAATCATAAAAAAAATCTACATGATTTTGCGACAATTAATAAAACTATGGCTAGACTTACATTTAATCCACATTTTGATCAGATGATCAGTGACATCAAACAATTTTTACAAAATAATGCGCTGCTTAATTAGGGATATCGACTATGACTATGGAAATTATAAAAAACTACTTGCTATCTAAACCGGAAGCTAAAATTGATACACCTTTTGGCGAAGATGTGACTGTTTTTAAAGTACGCAACAAAATGTTTGCAACCCTATCAATTGGTAAAGCAGGCAATGGTGAAAATCAAGACTGGTGGGTTAATTTAAAATGTGACCCTGATGAAGCCCTTGCCCTTCGTGATATATTTGATGCTGTGATCCCAGGCTATCATATGAATAAAAGGTTATGGAACACAGTAATTCTTAATGGCTCAATCCCACAAGGTGAAATTGAGCGTATGATGGATAACTCTTATATGCTAGTTGTTAATAATATGCCTACAAAGGATAGAGAAGCAATAGAACTTCAACTTTAAACAACATGGTTTCAATTAAAGATAGAGAAGCTATAACCTTCAACATATGTTATTTCACGTTTAAGTATTTTAACTAACAGATTTATTGCAGATATATTTTAGCCTGATGGTTTAGGGCTTAACATTTGAAATGGCGGGTAATGATCTATAAATACTTTTTGCATTTATTGGAAAAGTAATATTATAAAAACGATTTTAGTTATCATACCCATCCCCTAAATTTTGATACTTTAAAATTATGGTATATGCCTTAATGAAATGCCATTTATAAAACTTTATAAAGAAGGGCCTGTAATAGGCCCCTTTGTCAGGATAATACAACAACTATTTTAAAATGAAGCTTAGAAAGACCCCCGGATCCCTAATGCATATCTAGGACCTGTTTCTGTTACTTCTAAAATTTGATTAGAGTATTGTGCAGTTTTAACTGTTAACTCATTTGTGATATTTATACCTTCAAAAAATACAGTTAAATTTTCATTTACATCATAACTACCGCTTATATCCACTTGCGCATAATCATTTACGTAATGACCATCACGCCATGAGCGTGGTTTAGATTGCATAAATCTATCTCGTTTGTTGTATGCGATACGAAATTGATAAGCATCTTTTTCATAGAATAAAATTAAGTTAGATGCATCGCCTAAACCAACTAATGGAAGAGGTTGTGATGGGTCATCTGCAGTGGATTCACTATCAACAAAAGTTTTATTTACGATTACACCTAAGCCATCAAGTGGTTCAGGTAAGTTTGTAAACATATGCTGAACTGCTATTTCATAACCTTCAATATCAGCTTGATCTGAATTAACAGGGCGAGAAATACGATAATCATAAGTACCACTTGGTACTGTTACTTTTTCATCCACTTCTTCAGTTGCTAAATAGCCATCAACATCTTTTTTAAACATAGCTACAGCAGCATAACTGCCCTCTTCATAATACCATTCTAGCGCTAAATCTAAATTTTTAGACTCAAATGGGCCAAGGTTAGGATTAGAACCCCAGCCAGTTAGATTATCTACTCGACCACCACCATAACCAGATTCTGGTGACATTTCATCCAGCTCTGGGCGTGTTATACTTTTTGAATACGCAAAACGTGCCACAATATCATCTGTTAACCCTAGCTTTGCATTCAAGCTTGGTAACCAATTATCGTAAGTATTTTTTACAGTTAATTCGGTGTAATCATCGCCTTCAATTGCTCTAACAACACCTTCTTCTGTTTCTGAAGGTTCTAAATCTAACAGTGGAATTGCAAAACCGATTGATTTACTTGTCGTTTGAACATATCTTAAGCCTGTTGTAACTGACCATGGCATTTGAGCTATTTCGCCATCAAGGTAAATATCAGCATATATCGCTTTAAGTTGTTCATTTACTTCATAAGTCCAAGGCACTTGGTGCATAGTATGACCATCGTTATCAGCCAATAATTTACGCACTTGTTCAGGGTCATCCATCATATCAATAACTTCATCGGAAGTGATGTAATCAAAAAAGTCCTCAGAATCAAAACTTAACCAGTTTTGTTCAGGATTGCCACTGGCACCAGATAAAAATCCATTGGCATCAAAATTATTAAATAGACTTTCTGGTAACATAATCGCATTGCTATTATCTCCCCATAACCAAGGTAGCGGACGTGTTGTTCTTTGATATCTGCTAGATAATGTTCTATCTGAAATCATTGCACCAAAGCCAACTTTTGCTAATACACCTTGATCTAATAACCAAATACCATCAATCTTAGATTCAAATACTTCATCTTCAACAATCGTACCTGAACGATCGCCCCAACCTGCTTTTAAACCTGATGTTGAATTATTACGATCAAATGATAAAACCGGTAATTGTGATCCAGAACTACGATCATATGTATAATCGCCTGGTCGTGACGCAACCGTATCCGTCATACCCGCTTTAGGATCCGAATCTGCTTGAGAGTAACTGATATCAAAGTTTAAATTTAAATCATCATTAAGATCCCAATCCATATTTAAGCCAAACGCTTTTAAAGTATTTGAAGTCTCAGACTGGCGTACCATAAAGTCGCTATTACTGCCTTTGCCCATAGAAAGTTTAACCACAGTACCATTTTCATCTAACTCAACATCTGTTAACTGATTTTTTGTAAACCAATGGGCTAAGATATCTTGCCGGTAATCAATTTCATATTTAGAATAAAGCGCATCAGCAGTTATCGTTAAGTTGTCTGTAGGTTGATATTGAAATACTAAATTACCACCTGTACGTTTACGCTCTTCTGTTTGCGCTATTTGATCGTAATTTTGTGGAAAATACACATCGTCGTAATACGTTCCGTCATCCATCGTTAAATCTGTATGCCAATAATAAGCAGTATTCGCTTCATCATAACGACTCTCACGTTCACTATGAGCAAAAGAAAATAATACACCAAATTTTTCATCATCAAACGTATTGCTGATCAAACCAGAAAATTGTGGTTT
This sequence comes from Pseudoalteromonas sp. C2R02, assembly GCF_018860845.1. Classification (NCBI taxonomy): domain Bacteria; kingdom Pseudomonadati; phylum Pseudomonadota; class Gammaproteobacteria; order Alteromonadales; family Pseudoalteromonadaceae; genus Pseudoalteromonas; species Pseudoalteromonas sp. C2R02. The sequence continues at coordinate 333,328 of NZ_JAHKQC010000013.1, forward strand.
TGTACTACCAGACATATCATCATATTGTGCTTTAACAGTACCAATCGCTTTGAACCCATCAATATCAAAAGGTTTTAAAGTTGTGACATTTACCGTAGCGCCAATTGCACCTTCTTGTAAGTTAGCAGATTGTGTTTTATGTACTTCTGCACCACTAATTAATTCTGATGCCATAATATCAAAACTAAATGCACGACCACCGCTAGTTGTTGCAATCGTTCTTTTATTCATCAAAACAGATGTGAATTCCGGACCCATTCCTCGAACGGTTATCAATTGACCTTCACCACCAGTGCGGTCTATCGCTACACCAGTAATTCTCTGTAATGATTCTGCTACATTTTGATCTGGAAATTTACCAATGTCTTCAGCAGTAATCGCATCCACTACCGTGGCAGCTTCTTTTTTAATATCTCGAGATTTTATTAAACTGCCTCTAATACCACTCACTGCAATCACTTCGATGTCTTTGTTAGCTACTGCATTTGCATCTTCTTGTGCGATTACACTGCTCGCCATACCTAAATTGACTAGCAATAAAGATGACAAATAGCTCAACTTAAATTTTGTTTTAGTTTTCATTTTTTTTCCTCTGATACATACCCATTGAATTTATGGTTCTTTTGACCATTTATTTTTAACCTATAAATCAGCTAAGTCCTATTTATAGTATAAATATGACTTGATTGTAAATATAATATACAAAATATTATTTAGATAGAGATATTTGTCATCCAATGTAATTGAGGATGTTTTGGTTGGTTTTCTATATAGTTGTTTCTGTTATGGTTAAATATGGTTTGATGGAAAATGATATATTCAAGGTATTAAAGACGCTTCTGTAAAAATATACGTTTTACTCTCCGTTAGTGAGTATTTTTTATGGTAAACTCGATCATCATTTATTAATTTGTTCCGAGATAATCATAATAAAATGCAGCAGCCTCATCGCAATTTAACGCAACAATTAGTACAAGAATTAGGTAAATCAATTCTTCAAGGTAAATATAGCGTGGGAGGTAGTTTTCCATCTGAAGCTGAACTGAGTGTAGAATTTGATATAAGCAGAACTGCAACACGTGAAGCGGTTAAAATGCTTACAGCTAAAGGTTTGATTAGCTCTAGACCCAGAAAAGGTATTACTGTACTGGATATAAAACAGTGGAATCTATTTGATGCTGATATTCTACAGTGGATTTTACTTGGTAAACCTGATTTATATATGCTGAGACATTTTCAGCAATTACGTTTAGCAATCGAGCCAGAAGCCGCATTTTTAGCTGCTGAACATGCAACTTCTGACGATATCATACTGATTGAAAACGCTTTAAAAAGAATGAAACAAGCACATGAAGGGTATGATGATACCCACGAAGCAGATATTGATTTTCATAAAAGTGTATTAGTTGCCAGTAATAATCCATTTTTTAGTCAGCTAACACATTTCATCGAAATTGCACTTAAAATCAATATTCGTTTTACACAACGTTTAAGAGCGGTCACTGAAGATGAGTATCAAACCCATGCTGATATTCTAAACCATATTAAAAATAAAGATGCACAAGCCGCTTTTGACTGTGCGATGAAAACACAAAAAGAAACCATCAGACTCATTAATGAAAAAATTGCACTATTAAAGGATTAATCATGATAGATTTTCGCTCTGACACAGTTACTCGCCCTTGTACTTCCATGAAGCAAGCTATGTTTGATGCCCAAGTGGGTGATGATGTTTATGGCGATGATCCGACTGTTAATGCATTAGAGCGATGGACAGCTGCAAACCATGGATTTGAATCGGCTATTTTTTGTAGTTCAGGCACACAAGCAAATTTACTCGCTTTAATGTCACATTGTGAGCGAGGTGATGAATACTTATGTGGTCAACAAGCCCATAATTATAAATTCGAAGGGGGTGGTGCTGCAGTTTTAGGTTCAATTCAACCACAACCCGTTGAAAATGAAAACGATGGTACATTATGCTTTAAAAAGCTTGAAAGTTATATTAAACCGTTAGATCCCCATTTTGCCAGAACTAAGCTTCTGAGCTTAGAAAATACCATTAATGGTAAAGTACTTCCGCTTAGTTATCTTGAACAAGCACGTGAGTTTACCACTAAACATCAATTGCAATTACATCTAGATGGTGCGAGAGTTTACAACGCTAAGGTCGCGCTTGATGTGGATATTACTGAAATATCGAAACATTTTGATTCAATGACAATTTGTTTATCTAAAGGTTTAGGTGCGCCAATTGGTTCATTATTATTAGGTTCAAAAGAACTCATATCAAAAGCCAGAAGATGGAGAAAAGTGCTCGGTGGTGGCATGCGCCAAGCCGGTATTTTAGCTGCTGCGGCTAAAGTCGCTTTGACACAAAATGTCGAAAAGTTAAAACAAGATCATGCTAATGCGTTGTATTTAGCTCATTCTTTAGCAGATATTGATGGGATAAATGTTAATACAAAACATGTGCAAACCAATATGGCTTTTTTTAAACTAGATAAACCAGAAGCTATCAACAATATTGTACAAACACTTAAAGAAAAGAATATTTTAATTAGTACAGGTAATCCAGTGCGCCTTGTGACGCACTTAGATATCACTAAACAAGATATAGATATTTTTGTTAAAGAATTAAAAACATTGTTAGAGAATTAATTAAATTAAGCCTTTGCCAATATTCTATCTAAGTTATTGGCAAAGTTTTGTCTGTCTGTTTGACTAAGTGGTGCTTGACCACCAGTTTGTATACCACTTGAACGCATAGTATCCATAAAATCACGAATGTTTAATCGCTGTTTAATATTCTCGGTGGTATAAAGCTCGCCTCTTGGATTAAGTGCAATGCCCTCTTTTTCGATAACTTCAGCTGCTAATGGAATATCACCTGTTATCACGAGATCATTGGCTTGCATTCTTTTAACGATTTCATCATCAGCAACATCAAAACCAGAAGAAACTTGAATTTGATTAATAAAACGAGATGGGGGTGTTTTAATATATTGATTTGCAACTAAAGTGACTTGTATTTGTTTCCTATCTGCGGCTCTAAATAATATATCTTTAATAACCACAGGGCATGCATCTGCATCAACCCAAATTTTCATGTGTTTACTCTACTTTTTATTTGAATATTTCTTTGTTATCTCGAAGAACTTTACCCAGAGAATCATCTTCAGTTTATGCTTTTAAGTGCAATTTAAAATAGATTCCAGATAAAAACACTACGGGAATGACGATGTTTCAGGTTTACCTTGACCCGGAACTGGGATTATATCACTAAAAATATGCTTTACCATGCAGAGTACTGTAGCGAAGATAAATCCTTTATAAGTAAGGAGATTAATATCGTTAGGTGGGTTTGAATATGCCCCACCTATTTGAAAGTATAAATTGCAGCTACGAAGTGGCCTTAAAAAATCTGCGGGGCAGGTTTTTTTCTTTAAAAGTCACATTTTAAAATTTTCATGGGTTTATCAGCAGCTAAAACACAGCCTCTGGCTTCATCTGATGCCGCTTTACATTGTTTAAGCATTTTACTGCTACTTAGTGCTTGCTCACCGAGCACTTTTTTAGCATGACTAACTACTTTTTTACACTCACTCACAGGTACGGGATCAGCCTTACTGCAAGCAGTTAATGTTGCAATTGCGATAATTAAAACTGAAAGTTTATTTATTGATACCATGAATCAATTCCTCTGTTAACTTAATATCCTGAACACTTTTATTTAGCGTTCTGATTTTGATAATGTTTTTCAGTATAGTAGAGAATTAATTTTTTACAGTTTTCACTTCTGTTCTAAATATTCAACAGATTGCATTTCAGCTAATCGACTAAAAGTACGCTTAAACTCAAAATCAAGCGCCCCACCCCCATATAAATCATCAAGAGGTACTTCAGCGGCAATGTAAAGGTTAGAGTTTTGGTCGTAAAGCTCATCTACAAGGCTTATAAAGCGCCTAGCTGCGTCATCTTGTGTTGCATAACTTAATTGTCGCTCACCTGTTACAGTGGCTATAGCACCATCTTCGGTGCCTCTGGCTTTGATCCAACTTCTACATTGACCTCCAAGTAAAGGCACTTCACTTAAAAATATATTTTTATATTTAGATGCTAGTTCTATATAGTCTAATTGCGAACGGGGTCCATTACATAACGCATCAAAAGTAAACCAAGCTGTATTGCCTGAATGTGACTCGGCTTTAATTTCACGCCCTAATATCTTTACTATATTCTCTAATTCTTCATTTTTGTCTATGATCTGATAATACATATTTTTAAAGTCATCATGATTTAAAAAATATGTTTGTGAAAATTCCAAATGCCTTAGTCTATGATCTTGTTTACCATTTAAATGAAGCTCTGACGTATATTTATTTAATAAGGCGATTGTTGGTAAAAACTGCTCACGCTGCAGGCCATTTTCATAGAGTTTATTAATAGGAATATTTGAAGTAGCAACTAAAGTGACGCCTTGCTCAAATAGCGCTTCAAACAAACGACCCAAAATCATTGCATCGCCAATATCCGATACAAAAAACTCATCAAAACATATAACGCGACATTCTTTAGCAATATCACGCGCAATGCGTTTTAACGGGTTTTTATAGCCGGATTGTTGAAATAAGGCTTTATGAATTTTGGCCATAAAATGATGAAAATGCAGACGTAACTTTTTTTCATTTTCTAAACTATTAAAAAACATATCCATTAAAAATGTTTTACCTCGACCAACATCACCCCAAATATAAATACCTTGTGGCTGTTGTATGTGAGGATTATTTAATTCTTGATATAACAAGTTTAACTTTGTAACAGCAAGACTCTGTTGTTCATCTATTACATAGTTTGGCTGTTTTAATTGTTCTTGATATTGTTGCTGGGGAGACAAACGCATAGTATTTTTTAATAGATAATAAAAAAGGGTGATATTATCACCCTTATTAATAAAGCTAAAACTTTATTGTCTTTAACTAGCTCGCTAAAGCCGCTTTTACTTTATCTCGATAGCTTCGACTTACCTTTAGTTCTTGACCATTATCTAATACTAGCTGGTACTCTCCGCTGACTTGGGTCACTAGTTTGCTAATTTGCTTAGTATTAACGATTGCGCTTCTGTGCACACGTACGAATAGCTTAGGATCTAGCTCAGCTTCAAGTTCTTTCATCGTTTTACGTAAGATATGCGTTTTACCATCATTGGTATGTAAACACATATAATCACCTGCAGCATCAACCCATTGTATGGTGCCAGTGGGTACTCGTACTATTTCACCTTGCTCTTTTACAGCAATTGATTCTGGGAAGCGCTTTTCTTCAATTTTTGCTCCAGTTGCTAGTTTTTCTAAGATCTCTTCATAATTATTACCAGTTAGCCCTGCAACAAAATTTGCTAATTTATTTTTATGAACATTATCTTGCTGAGTTTTAAAAAAACTTTGCACCTTATCTACCGCCTGTTTTAGTCTGTTATCATCCACGGGTTTTAATAAGTAATCTAAAGCATGGTTTTCAAATGCATTTACTGCATACTGATCAAATGCCGTCACAAAAACAATTGCTGGCATATTTGATGAGAATTCAACTAACGCTTTAACTACCTCAAAGCCATTTTTCCCGGGCATTTGAATATCTAAAAAAATCAAATCAACTTGCTGTGATTGGCAAGCTTCAATTGCTTCGTCGCCATTTTTACATAACTGTATGATATCGATTTCGCTAAAATCTTTTAGTCTTACTGCCAAACCTTTACGTGCAAGTGGCTCATCATCAACAATTATTGTTTTGATACTATTCATTTGGCATTGCCTTTTTAGAAATTCTTTCATACGGAATACGGATATTAACTTTTAAACCTGAAGGTTCATTATTAGATAATACAAACGAATAGTTGTTCTCGTAAAGAGTCTTTAGTCGATCTTTTGTATTTGCTATCCCTACTCCTGATATTTTAGCCAATTGTCCGTCTTCTATTTCTGCACCTGGACCATTATCTACAACTTCTAACAATAGTTCATTTGCAAAAATTTGGGCTTTAATTTCTATCGTGCCACCGCTTATGGTGTTTGCAATGGCGTATTTAATTGAGTTCTCAATAATGGGTTGCAAAATCATACTTGGCACTAATGCTTCTTTTGCTGTATCACTTATTTCAACATTAACGGTAAGCCGATCTTCAAATCTAACTTCTTCTATTTCCAAATAGAGTTTCAGTGCATACAGCTCTTTTTCTAGCGGTACTTTTTTAATCGGATCGGTATTTAAAGTGTATCTTAAAAAGTCACTTAATTTTGATACCATTTGATTGGCATTTTTGTTTTCTTCAATCAAAATTAAAGTCGAAATGGCATTTAATGTATTAAATAAAAAATGAGGATTTAGTTGGTAACGCAGCATCTTTAATTGTGCTTCATGCGCCATATTTAATGCTTTAAGTGATTTTTGTCTTTCACTTTGCAATAGTTGATAGTACTTAATACCAAAATATAAACCACTCCAACATAGAATGATGTATACAGAGTCTAAACCTTGTTGAAAATAATAAAACCATTCATCAGGCCTAAAGCCATGTCTATATATTTCCCACAGATTGAATTTTTGCAGAACCGACCATAGCGTGCCAGTAATATATGAAGAGGTGAATACGACTGTTATCAATACCCAAGGGCCGGCATTCCATACTTTTCGATATAAATATCTAAGAGGAATCGTCATCAGACAGCCCGCATAAGCATTTAATATGATGACAAAGATATAAATATCGCGCATCTCAAATACTTTTGAGCCTATGTAATTTAATAGGGCATATCCTATCCAACCAGATACTTGTAAAACCCAAAAAAATCGTTGTCGGTTATCGACTAATTGCTGCCAGTTCAAAATCTTAATTTTATTATTCCATTTGTCTTTATTATAAATTCTGCAATCCAAAAAACACTGTCAGCTATCCTGATTTTATTACGATTAATCGCATTCCCCAAGCCACTTCTTGGTGGAAAAGTAAGACGAACTCAAGATATGCTTTAAATTAAATATAAAAAAAGGTATGAAGTTTTAAACCTCATACCTTTATTATTACGCCACATAGTGGCTTTCAAAAATATATGTGCAGCAAAGAGATTAGCCTAAACGGTTATCTGCAACTTTATATTTAGGATCTTCAATTACATTCACTTCAACTAAGTCTGCCGCTTTTGTTAGAAGCTCTTTACAATCTTCACTTAAGTGGCGTAAATGCAAAGTTTTACCTGTTGCAGCATAGCGTTCAACTAAAGTATCAATTGCTTCAATCGCGCTGTGATCTGTTACACGGCTATATTTGAATTCAATGATGATATCTTTTGGATCATTTTTAACATCAAAAAGCTCTAAAAAGTTATTTACTGAACCAAAAAAGATAGGACCATGTAATTCATAAACTTTAGAACCATTCTCATCTATATATGAATTTGTGTAAATGTGCTTAGCGTGTTCCCAAGCAAATACTAATGCAGATACAATCACACCCACACATACTGCAATGGCTAAATCAGTTGCAACAGTTACTGCTGACACTAGAATAATTACGAAAGCATCTGACTTTGGTACTTTTTTCATGATACGGAGACTTGACCATTCAAATGTGCCTAATACAACCATAAACATTACACCCACTAACGCAGCTAATGGGATCATTTCAATTAGGCTAGAACCAACAAGAATAAACGCAAGTAAGATTATTGCAGCACTAATACCCGATAAACGGCTACGTCCACCTGAATTAATGTTGATCATAGATTGTCCAATCATGGCACAACCACCCATCGCACCAAACATACCACATGTTACATTTGCAGCGCCTTGGCCAATACATTCTCTGTTGCCATTACCACGTGTTTGTGTAATTTCATCAATTAAAGTAAGCGTTAATAATGATTCAATTAAACCAATTGCAGCTAAAATTAATGCATAAGGTAAAATGATATATAAAGTTTCAAGTGTGAATGGTACTACTGGAATATGGAATGTTGGTAAACCACCAGCGATTGTCGCATTCATATCACCAGTCATGTCTTTTAAGAAATCAAGTACAGTACGAGATTCAAGGTCTAAACCAAACACTAAGCCTGTTACCACTACAATGGCAACAAGTGTTGATGGAATTGCTGTCGTTAATTTTGGTAAGAAATGAATAATTGCCATCGTTAATGCAATTAAGCCTAACATCAAGTATAAAGCTTCACCTTGCATCCACTGTAATGTGCCTGCTTCATCCATGACTTTAAACTGACCTAACTGCGCTAAAAAGATTACAATCGCAAGACCATTTACAAAACCGAGCATTACTGGATGCGGTACCATGCGAATAAACTTACCGAGTTTAAATATACCTGCCAGAATTTGTAATAAACCCATGAGCAATACGGTCGCAAATAGATATTCAACACCATGTACAGCAACTAAGCTCACCATCACTACTGCAAGTGCGCCTGTTGCACCTGAAATCATACCTGGGCGGCCACCAACAATAGCAGCAATTAAACCTACGATAAACGCAGCGTATAGACCTACAAGAGGTTCAACACCTGCAACAAAGGCAAAGGCAACAGCCTCTGGAACCAATGCAAGTGCAACAGTTAAACCCGATAAAATATCGTTTTTAGCTGATTTTGGAGCTTTTGACAGCAAATTAAACATTTAAGTCCCCAAAGACATTAATAATTTATTACAAAAAAGGGCGCGAATTTTAGCAAGTTAACGTGCTTTTCACAATTGATTTATTATTTAGTACATAGAATTAGTCACCTATGCTGCTTTATTTTAGTATGATTTATAAATTAAGGTAGTTGTTAACTTAGACTCACAAAATATTTTAATTAAATATTATTACTATATGATGTTTCCTGAAAAATCACAGATAAGTTTTTAAAAATATAATTACTGAAACCTCAAAGATTTAAGTATTAATTAAGATTAAATGACCAATTTAAAGATCTAAACAAGGTTTAAAACCGTACTGTAATTTGAAGTTATTTTTTTATAAGAGCGCACATCATGAAAAAATTAGCACTTTCGATTTATGATTATTACAAATATATATTTAACTCAAATAGAAACCCACTTAGACATATTCCAGATCCTGTGAGTCGTTTTTACATCATGACAATTTTAGCATCTTTGTGGAGTTTTTCATTTGCGTTATACATCGGCAGCATCATATATTTTGGCATAAGTGTTGCCGCACATATTATTTTACTTTTGATGTTTTTTTTCACAATGGCTGTATTCCACGATGCTGAAAAAAACCACTCTTCGTGGTTATTGAAATTACGTAGAAATAAACATTAAATTTAAATACAAAAACATCTACACATACCACTCTTGGATTCAACAATTAATCGCACTTAATTGTTGAACCCAAGAATTACAATAGCAACTGCATCTTTTGCTATTTGTATCTCCTTCACAAACTAGATAGTAAAGCTTAAAATTAATCGAACAACGATTCACCCCGAATAACAAAATCAAATCAGCATCTTCAAAAATATAAAAATGTTAATACGAGAAAATCACGAAGTCAGTGCCTATTCCTATATTTTTTAACCTCACTGAAATTTATTGCCGCCTAGCAAGGTCTTTTCCCACTGAATGAGCAACTTGCTCAATAAACAATGAATACAGGATCATCTTATATGACACTTTTACAAACAATGGCATCAAAGCTCATTTTGCTTAGCTTAGTTGTTTTTACGCATTTAAGCTTTGCTGAATCAATTGATATAGGTCCAGACATTGGTTTAAAAGCACCATTACTAGTCGCTTTAGATGAAAAAGGGCAACACGTTTCAACTAAATCTTTAACTGGTGAAAACGGGCTTATAATCCTATTTTTTCGTTCAGCAGATTGGTGTCCATTTTGTCAAAAACATTTAATAGAATTTAATGAGCAAGCTAATAACCTTAAAAGTCTAGGCTATGGATTAGCCGCAATTTCTTACGATAATGCAGGAGTGCTTAATACTTTCTCAAAAGAACATAAGATTATTTACCCTCTATTATCAGATATTGATGCTAAAACCATGAAAAATTACGATATTTTAAATAAGCAATATCAGGCCGGAAGCTCACATTACGGTATTCCATATCCTGGTGTTGTTGTAATCGATAATCAGGGCAAAGTGACGCATAAACATTTTTTTGAAGGTTATAAAAAGCGGGTTAAATTTACTAAATTATATAACAGTTTAAAGGCGTTATAATGCTATAAAAACAACAAGCGCTGATAGCGCTTGTTTTATAATCTGTATTTACAGTGGTAATGAAGTAGTACGTTTTACGCATGTCATAGTGACATTTGAATGCACTTCTTGCACATAGTCTAAGCATAATAAATTATCACGAACAAAATGCTCATAGCCTTCTATGCCTTTAGAGATTATTCTCAGCATAAAATCCATTGTCCCTGCCATAGAGTAACATTCTGTTACTTGCTCGTAGCTCATGATCAAGCGTTCGAATTCTGCGAGTTTATCACTACTATGATCTGACAAACGCACATGGGCATACACTAACATATCAAAACCAAGCATTTTAGGGTCTAGCAATGCTACTTTGCCGTTAATAAAACCTTCTTGCTCTAACCTTGAAATACGGCGCCAACAGGGTGATTGTGATAAACCTACTTTGTCGGCAATTTCAGCTGTAGATAAGCTTGCATCTTGTTGTAACAAAGAAAGGATTTGGCGATCCACTTGATTTAATGACATGATTTTTTCTTTTTTTCTCTTTTAATAGGTGAAATTATACATAAATTTTCTCTTTATACCAGTATCTGAAACAGATTAACCTCAGTATAAAGAAAAATATTGATTAAATTAATTTCAGTTAATTACTTTGTATTAAAACAGGATATTTTAAATAACTTTTATCGTAAAAAGGCGTTTGTTGGTAAAGCCAATTAAGTCGTGCTTTTTCATTTTTATTAAAGTCGCTATCTGTTGCTAATTTATGCTTAAACGCTTTAGCTATCTCAGGGTTAGTTTCCAGCATATCATTAGCAAAAGGTACTAAAGCATAATTTTCAACATATTCAGTGCGTTGAAATATAGTATTAAAATCTCCCCACTGAAAAAATGAGTCAGACGCTTCAGGTTGTAATAAGTGTACAGCTAATTTACCTAAGGTTTGTGCTGTTTCAACTTTATACCAATTATCTAAATGAGTTTTCGGCAATTTTTTATATTCAAAACTGGCAGATACACGCATTCTGCCTTCAAATGGCAATTTATCAAATTCAAACTCTGTTACACTTGCTTGTTTTAAACCTTCAAGTTTAGCGTTAACTTGTGTTACTTCAATACCCTGAAGTTGCAGTTTAGTCACTATATTTTTGTACTGTGACGGAATGTAATATGCCTTTGGTACTTTAACCTGAGCTTTTACTTCTTTTTGCCAGTATATAGGTAAATTATCGTAGTGAATTTTTTCGCCGATATATTTGACTTCTTGATGATCACTTAAGTCACTATGAAAAGTTTCATATTTTATACCTTTAAATGACATTAAATCGGCTTGTTTGCTATAACCTCTTTGTACCACAAGTTGTTCAGGTAAATGTGTTTGTTCATGTTTTACTGCACTTGCGAGCTCAGTATCATATTTTGATAAGGCATCAATAATGCCATCAATAAATACATATGTGCCTAAAACACGTTGTTTGTATGGCTTTAAAGAGTGATTTTCAACAAGAATACTCGGTAAGTTTCTTAAGTCGCCCCAACCGTTTGAATACCTTGGTGTTGCAACCCAACCCGCTAAACCTTGTTTAAAATCGCGTTTGTTCATTACAAACACTAACGGGCCTGGAATATGACCTGATTTAGCAAGTTTGTTATCTAATAGAGGTTTGAATTTTTCTTCTAACACTTTTGAAATAAGCGGTGATTCGCTAGCGAAAGTTGGCATATAGCCATAGGTAATATCGTATTGATAATCTGCACCGTCAGTCACATGAATATCGATATATAAATCTGGATTATATTTATTTACTACCTCTACAAGTGCTCTAACACCTGGTGTATCTAACTTAGTGTAATCACGATTTAAATTAAGATTTTTGCTATTTGTTCTAAAGCCCATTTCAACTGGGCCTCTTTGGTTTATACGGTTAAACCGACTACTACGCTCATGACCATCAACATTTAATATTGGTATAAATAAGATATTAACGCGCTTTAATATATCATGTCTTTTGCCTTCACTGATATCTCTAAGCAGCATAAAACTTGCGTCTTTACCGTCTATTTCACCTGAATGAATACCTGCCTGTAATAGTACTGTTGGTTTATCATTATCAAGATCACCATTTTCACTTGCTATCAACATTTTAATGTCGCGGTTTTGAGAGCTCAAACCAATTGTTGTAATTGAAAACTGTTTTTTGTTACTTAATGCCAGCTTATCTAGATAAACCATCGTTTGTTGATAATTAGGTGACACTTTACCTAAAGATTTTTCAAAATCTGTTAAAAGATCACCGCTTGTTGTCATCAGTCTTTCGCTTTGGCCTTGCCATTTTATAAGGGGCGGTAAATGTGCATCAGTTGAAACAGCACTGATAGCCGAAAATGACGAAACGAGTGCACAGGTAGTAAATACAACTGAAGGTGTTTTTAATAAAGACGAAAACATAAACTACTCTATAATTAATGTATTACTGGCTTTTAATTCTCTCAACGCAAAATTGAATTTTTGCATTAAATGGCCACAAGATACATATTGTTGACTACAAACCAAATAGATTGGTTGATTCGATAAATAATTAACATAACTTAATTTTGTATTATCAACTTCATCAGAAAACCAGTCTTCAAGCAAACTTTTCGCGACTAGTGGCTCAATTAATAAGAGATCAGTTTCTCCCGCTAATAGTTTTTTTATCCCTTCATAATCAGAAATACTCGAAACTAATTTTAATTGCGATTTGTAATCATCAAAATAGTCGCCGTAGCTGTACCCTTTTGTTATACCAATTGAATAGCGACGAAGTTGATCTATACGCTCTAGTTTAAGTTTTGTATTTTTACGATACAAGAAACTGGTATTGAGTGAGGTAATGGGATCGGAAAATATCCAGTTCTTTGTCCGTTGCTCTGTTTTATACCACATAAATGAAAAACTATTACCTTGCGTGATAGCAAGCTCAGTCTCTGGCCAACTCATAAATTGATACTTTACTTGATACCCTTGCATCTTAAATATATCAGTGACTATTTTAGCTAATTTTCCTTTGTTATTTTTGCGCCCATCTATATAAGGCGGATAATTATCAACACTTAAAGTAATCTTATCTTTAGCATGCACTTTCATTGAAATAGACAAAGATGAAAGTAAAAAAATATATAATAAATTTTTAAACATATAAACAACCTAATGCTCTGAATAAACTCACTATACCCAAATTAAGAATGAATACGAATTTGTTTTTTATTTTGAGTATACTCGTTCATGTTTAAAGATGTATTTTGATTTTAATATAAGGCTCATATGAAAAAATCTATTTTAATTACAGGCTGCTCTTCGGGTATTGGTCTATATTGTGCTCAAAAACTCCATGAGCAAGGCTATAATGTAATTGCTAGCTGCAGAAAACAAAGTGATGTTGATAAGTTAAAAAGCCTAGGTTTAACCTGTATCCAATTAGATTTGGCCAATAGTGAGAGTATCAATCAAGGTTTCAAACATGCTTTAAGCCTGCTTAACGGTAAACTAGACATATTATTTAACAACGGTGCATACGGACAACCTGGTGCTGTTGAGGACTTACCAACTGATGTACTAAGGCAACAGTTTGAAACAAACTTATTTGGCTGGCACGAATTAACATTATTAGCGCTTAAACATATGAGGCAATCAAACTCTGGTCGCATTATTCAAAACTCATCCGTATTAGGTTTAATCGCTCTGCCCTATCGCGGCGCTTATAATGCCAGTAAATTCGCATTAGAAGGCTTAACCGATACATTAAGAATGGAGCTGAAAGAAACTAATATACAAATTAGTTTAATAGAGCCTGGCCCAATAAAATCTCAATTTAGAGTCAATGCGTTAAAAGCATTCAATGAACATATAGACGTAGCCAATAGCTATCACAGAGACAATTATTTATTACAGCAACAAAGATTAGAAAAACAGACTAAGACCAGTGCTTTTACCTTAGAACCTGAAGCGGTTTACAAATGTTTATATCATGCAATTGAGCGTAAAAAGGCAAAACCCAGATATTATGTGACATTCCCAACATATTTATTTGGTTATTTAAAACGATTCATTTCAACCAACATGCTAGATAAATTGTTATATAAGAGTAAATAAGGTGCTAGGTGCTAGGTGCTAGGTGCTAGGTGCTAGGTGCTAGGTGCTAGGTGCTATCAAATTATAAAAAACAAAAAGGGAGCCAAGGCTCCCTTTTAACAGCTTTTAATCAAAAAAGATTAAGCAGCTAAACCTTCTTTTGCTTTATTTACTAAAGCAGTGAAAGCAACTTGGTCATAAACAGCGATATCTGCAAGGATCTTACGATCGATTTCTACAGAAGTTTTCTTAAGACCGTTGATGAAACGGCTGTAAGAAAGACCATTTTGACGTGCAGCAGCATTGATACGTGCAATCCAAAGACGACGGAAAGTACGTTTCTTAGCGCGACGATCGCGGTAAGCGTATTGACCCGCTTTAGTTACTGCCTGAAAAGCTACGCGGTAAACACGTGAACGTGCTCCGTAATAACCTTTAGCTTGTTTTAATACTTTTTTGTGACGTTGACGTGCGATAACACCGCGTTTAACTCTTGCCATTTTAAAAAACCTCTATTAAGCGAATGGTAACATACGTGAAACAAGACCATGGTCATTTTTATGAACCATTGTCTTAGGACGTAAGTGAGCCTTACGCTTAGAAGATTTCTTAGTCAAAATATGACGAAGATGCGATTGTTTACGTTTAAAACCGCCAGAAGCAGTCTTTTTAAAACGCTTAGCAGCGCCACTGTGGCTTTTAAGCTTATAGCCCATTGCAATAACTCCAAATGTATTGCGTTATATAAAGTAAGCAGGCGGATAATGCAAAGATCATCACTTGTATGGCCAAACTTACTACGAATTCCGGCGAATATTTATCTAGCAAGCTAGATACAATATTACTTTTATTGGCCGGTTAAATCAGGTGAAGGTACATTAAAAATGTACCTTAACTTGTATACCTAATTTAAATTTAGGTTTAAATGCTTGCGCATTTAAAATTACTTTTTAGCTACTGGAGACATCATCATAACCATTTGACGGCCTTCGGCACGTCTTGGGAATGATTCAACTTGTGCTATCTCTTGTAAATCGTCTTTAATACGATTTAATAAAGTGATACCAATGTCTTGGTGAGCCATTTCACGTCCACGGAAACGAATTGTAATTTTAGCTTTATCACCAGCTTCTAGGAACTTAGTTAAGTTACGTAGTTTTATCTGGTAATCGCCTTCGTCAGTACCTGGACGGAATTTGATTTCTTTTATTTGGACTTGTTTTTGCTTTTTCTTTTGTTCTTTTTGAGCTTTGCTCTCTTCGAACAAGAATTTGCCGTAATCCATCACCCTACATACTGGTGGTTCGGCATTAGGGCTAATTTCAACTAAATCAACGCCGCTTTCATCTGCTTTTGCAAATGCTTCTGCAAGCGTTACAATGCCAATTTTCTCGTTATCTAAACCGATTAATCGAACTTCTCTAGCTGTGATATCATCGTTTAGCTTATGCTTTTGAGCTGCTTGTTGATTTTTTTTGCCGCCTCTAATGGGACCTTCCTCCAAAAAATATATAAATAAATGCGGTATGTTTATTTTTGATACCGCATCACTTTTTTAATTATACTGCATTAAGCGCGATTTTTAACTTCTTCGCTTAATTTATTAATAAATTCGTCAACTTTAAATTTACCTAAGTCTTCACCTGAACGAGTTCTTACAGCAACTTCGTTTTCTTCTACTTCTTTGTTACCAACAACAAGCAGGTAAGGAATACGTTTTAAAGTGTGCTCGCGGATTTTAAAGCCTATCTTCTCATTTCTCAAGTCCGATTTTGCTCTAAAGCCCATTTTATTCAATTTATTTACTGTTTCTTGTACAAAATCGGCTTGTTTATCGGTTATATTCATAACAACAACTTGTTTTGGTGCTAACCAAGTTGGGAATTTACCAGAATACTCTTCCGTTAAAATACCGATAAAACGCTCTAATGAACCTAAAATTGCTCTGTGGATCATTACTGGTGTTTGGCGTTCATTATTTTCATCTACGTAAGTTGCGCCTAAACGACCTGGTAATGCAAAATCTAATTGCACTGTACCACATTGCCAAGCACGACCTAAACAGTCATATAATGTGAATTCAATTTTAGGGCCGTAGAAAGCGCCTTCACCTGGTAGGTATTCAAATTCAATATCATTAGCTTTTAACGCATCAGCAAGAGCTTTTTCAGATTTATCCCAAGTTTCATCATCACCTATACGCTTTTCAGGACGAGTTGATAATTTAACAACTATGTTATCAAAACCAAAAGTTTCGTATGTATCGTAAACCATTTTAATACATGCAGATACTTCGTCCATTACTTGATCTTCAGTACAGAAGATATGTGCATCATCTTGTGTAAAACCACGTACGCGCATTAAGCCATGTAATGCACCTGATGGTTCATTACGGTGACAACAACCAAACTCAGCCATACGTAATGGTAAATCACGGTAAGATTTTAAACCTTGGTTAAATATCTGAACATGACCTGGGCAGTTCATAGGTTTAATCGCATATTCGCGTTTTTCAGATGTCGTTGTAAACATTGCATCTGAGTATTTATCCCAGTGACCTGATTTTTCCCAAAGAGAGCGATCCATCATTAATGGACCTTTTACTTCTTCGTAATCATAATGACGTAGTTTTTCTCGAACAAAGTTTTCAAGCTCTAAGTAAAGATTCCAACCATCGTTATGCCAAAATACCATGCCCGGCGCTTCTTCTTGCCAATGCCATAAATCAAGTGCTTTACCAATTTTACGGTGATCACGCTTTTCAGCTTCTTCTAAACGCTGGATATATGCTTTTAATTGTTTTTTATCAGCCCATGCTGTGCCGTAAACACGTTGTAGCATTTTGTTATCTGAATCGCCACGCCAATATGCGCCTGCAACTTTCATTATTTTAAAGTGCTGACAGAATTTCATGTTTGGTACGTGAGGACCACGACACATATCGATATATTCTTCATGATGATAAAGTGCTGGCGTATCTTCTTTAGAGATATTCTCATCTAAGATCTCAAGTTTATAACTTTCGCCACGCTCTGAAAATGCATCATACGCATCTTGCCAAGTGCCTGTTTTCTTAACTACTTGGTAGCCCGTTTTAGCAAGCTTAGTCATGCGTTTTTGTAATTCATCTAAATCGTCTTGTGTAATTGAATGCTCAAGATCGATATCGTAGTAAAAACCATTATCAATAGTTGGACCAATCGCCATTTTTACATCTGGGAACATTTGCTTAATAGCATGTCCAAGTAAATGCGCACATGAGTGACGAATAATTTCTAAACCATCATCATCTTTAGCGGTGATAATTTCCAAACGGCTATCTTGGGTCATAACTTCACAAGCGTCAACACGCTCGCCATCAATACGACCTGCGATGGTTGCTTTAGCTAGGCCTGGACCTATATCATTTGCAACATCTAAAACTGAAACTGGGTTTTCAAAAGCTCTTTGACTACCATCTGGAAGTGTAATTACTGGCATTTTATATCCTTTATTACAGTGGTGACACCTACAATGCGTCACATGTAATTTTTACTTTTAATAGGTTTTATAACTCAAATAGTGAAACTTTCTTACGATGAAGATCATTATTAAAGTAATGTTATGTTATTTATTATTTGCCTGTGAAATTCACAGGAGTCGTATTGTCTTAAACCTGAGACAAAAATACAATAGTTTACCTTGCTTATCTGACGCTATTTTAATAGTTCATGATCTTTAGGCAGCTGTTTAGATATCCAAACTGCAAGTCTATGCTTCATATTAAGTTGATTTTCATCTTCTTCTTTAAGCGGCTGTATTAACTTATCACTCACTAATAAGCGATATAGGCTTTCAATTTTTTCTTTAGCTGAATTAGTACCTGAGAACTTTTTATACCCACGATTATTTGCATATACTTCACCAATAATAATCGCTTGTTTTAACAGAGCTGTTTCATTTTTAAGCTTTTTCATTTTAATTCCTTTACGTCGATTATGATTGGAAATATTAATTTCGACTCAAGCTTATTCAATGTCATTATCTATGTAAATACTTATACTCATTCAAGTTAAAAAAACTGCCTGAAACCCCTATATATCGTGTTATCATTGCAACGTTTTTATAAAGTTAACCACGGATCCCCTATGAGCACAGCTTTAACACCTGAAATGATTACCACTATCAGTCAATATGATATTGAGAAACGTTATAAATATCTGATCAAAGAAGTCGTTAAAAACCAATCTATTTGGATTTTAACTGATGAACATGGCTGTGTGATGTTAAATACTGACGATGAAGACTGTGTACCAGTATGGCCAAATCAAGCATTTGCACAAGCATGGGCAACAGGCGATTGGGATGAGTGTAAAGCAAAAGAAATTGATTTAAAAACATGGCATGCACGTTGGACTCATGGTTTAGAAGATGATGATTTAGCGATTGTTGTATTTCCAAACATCGAAGAAGACGGCTTAGTTGTATTTCCTGACGAATTAGACTTTGAACTTAAATCACAAAACAAAAAAAACAAACAACATCAAAGACGTTAATTTCAGATCATATATCGCTTATTACTTAACCTATGGTAGTCAAATGCCATAGGTTTAAGATAAGTAATGCTTATTTTTAATAAATCCTGCCACCTTTGATCATTTTATTTCACCGTTCAACACATTATTACTTTGAAAATTAAGAATGCATCTATTATTTGTCCACTTCAATTAAGGGGATATTCAAAATGGAACAATTTCTAACAACATTGCAAAACTTAACTTTTATTCAATACGCGACATTTATACCGTTATTTTTGATCATATATTTTATTCCAACAATTTTGGCTTATTTCTTCAATAAGCAAAATCTTAAAATAATTGCGATAGCTAATGTTCCTGCTGGATTTTCAATGTTAATTTGGTTTGCGCTCATTATTTTTTCTATTACGGGTAATGCATCAGATAAGCTGCTAAAAAAATTAAAACTAAAAAATAACGAAACAAAACAAGCCTAAGTTTTATAGCTTAATTAATGTATTTATGGGTTAATTAAGCTTGATTATTTCATTGCTATAATAGAACATTTTTTGACAAGCTATCATTTAGTCCCATACTTGAATAAAACCAAGCTATATTGGAATCAAATGCCAACGCAAAAACAAGCTGATCCATTAAAGCAATTTAAAATTGCAACGCTTAACTTACTTAACTATGCGTGCCCTCCTTATAGTTATTATCAGTTAGATGAAAACTACTCAGCCACTCAATGGCAAACTAAAAATGCTTGGTTAAAAGCACAGTTATTACATATATCTGCTGATGTTATCGCATTTCAGGAAGTTTTTAGTTTCGATGCATTAACTGAGTTTACTGCCTCATTAGGTTATCAGCATATTTGTAAAGTAGATGATGCTACAAAAGCAAAAAATTGTGAGTTTACTTATATCGCACCTGTTGTTGCATTGGCATCTAAGTATCCCATTATCCAAGTTGAGGCTGTTTCACCAGATATTACGTTATTAAAACATTTAGGTTTACCTGAAGACTTTTCTTTTAGTCGTAAACCAATCAAGGCGTTGATAAAGCTGCCTAACTTGGGTTGTATTCGCATCTATGTTTTACATTTAAAATCCAAACGTGCTACTAATTTAACTGATTTCGCAAATAACAAAATACCTGAAAATAATTTTTACGGCGAAGCCCTAACTGATACTGTTGGCCGCTTTGTATCACAAGAGCAAAGGTGCTTAGAAGGCATGTTAATTTTTCATGATGCGCTTCATGAGCAAGCTAATAACCCCTTACCAAGTATTATCTTAGGTGACTTTAATGATGAGCTTCATACCAGCGCCTTATCTGTTATTTTTGATAGTTCTGAAGACAACCCTAAAACAACACATTTAAATTTCAATGATGCGTTTAATATTTCAAGTAACCCTGATACATCAGAAAAACCTTTTACGTTATTTTATGAAGGCAATGGCAAAGTATTAGATTATATCTTAGTATCAAATGAATTTAACCCTGCTATTAAAGATTGTAAAATCAATGAATTAAGTTATCACACGTTAAATCAACACATTCAAACGACACCTCTAGATAAACATAAAACAAATAGCGATCATGCATTTATTTATATTCAATTTTCAGTAAATGATGGCTAAAACTGTGCGACCAGATAATTTTAGCTTATAATAGCGCTCGAAATTTATTAATTAGGGTCGACAATGAGAACATGCGGTGTTGAAATAAAAGGAAGTGAAGTCCTTTTATGTTTATTAAGTAAAGATAATGACGTTTTTGATATCAGAGATGTACGCCAAACACGCTTTGTATTAAGCAATGCAAATGATACTGAAGAAGTACGCAAATTTCAGTTTGATTTCGCAAAATTAATGCATGATTATCAAGTTGATACCGTTGCTATTAAACAAAGACCACATAAGGGTAAATTTGCAGGCGGTGCTGTTGGTTTTAAACTAGAAACTGCAATCCAGCTGATCCAAGATTTAGAAGTAAACCTTTTAAACCCAACTGAAATCAAAGAACAACTTAAGCGTAATCCTATGCCTATCGAATTTGAAGAAACGGGTTTGAAAAAATTCCAAGAACCTGCTTTCATTAGTGCATATATTGACTTAACAATTAAAACTTACCACAAAGACGAAGCATAAATTTTTTTTAAATATCGTTAGTTTTAAAACAAAAAAAGCAGTGATTTAAATCACTGCTTTTTTATGTCTAAATGAAATTATTTAGAGTATGCTTTTGGCATATCTGACTTTTTCATATAACGTTCACGAAGTTTATCTTGGCGCGAATCAGTAGTCACTTCTTCACCACCAATCCAAAGTGTTTGTACATTTGAACTTAACTCAAATGGATCTGCACTCCATAAAGATAAATCAGCGGCTTTACCAACTGCAATTTCACCTGCATTAATGCCAAACATATTCGCGATATTTGCAGATACCGCTTTAACAGCACCTGATTTACTCATACCATTTGATACTGCATTACCTGCATCAAAACGAAGTTGATATAAGTTATGGCTGCTATCACCAGAAATGGTTAAACCAACTGTCACGCCTGCTTTTTCTAAAATGCCCGCATTTTCAAGTGATGCATTTAAAGAATCAAAACTTCCAGGCAAGTTATCCATAGCACTAATGATTACAGGTACTTTCGCTTGTGCAAGTTGCGCTTTAACAGCTACCGCATCGCCAGCATCAGCAATGATTAAGTTTAAAGAGAATTGCTTTTTAAGCTTAATAAGCTGTAATAACTCTTGCGCACGTGAAGCACGTATAATTAACGGTTTTTCACCTTTTAATAAGGCAGTTAATATCTTTTCTTCTTTAGATGGATCTTTTTTATCTGCTTTTTTAGCCGACTTTGCTTTTACTAATTTCTTTTTCTGACCTTCAAGTTTATCTATTAGTTGCGTCAAAGTATGCGCACGAGAGCCTTTACTTTCAGAGCCTAAGTTAACTAGAACAGCCACTTTGCTTGTTTGAACACTATTAAATTCACCGCTCAAATCAACAACAGAAGCAAGACCTGCAAAAATGCTATCACCACCACTTGGTACGATTACATCTCGGGTGATACCACCTTTACGCGCATATGGTATAAGTGATGATTTTGGATTAAATGCAAGACTAGGATCAAAAGTAATATCTGCTTTTTTGTGGCCTGCATCACGAGACCGAGAAACAGCACCAACTTCAACTAAACCTAATTGATTCATAGAACCAATAAAACCTGGTGTTAAAATTTTACCTTTTGCATCAATACGGTTATCAGCGTTTACAGTGTTTGGGTTGATAGCGGTAATTTTACCGCCTTCAAAAACAACCGTAGCGTTCTCTAAAACGCCCTGCTCTGTTGCTGTATAAATTGTTGCATTGGTAATTGCAGTTGACGCAGCCCACGCAGAAGAACAACTTGTTAACGCAATCGCTAGAAGTGATTTTTTAAGTACTGATTTATTAAATCTTTTCATTATATTCTCCTCTTAATGGGTTTTAACTGCTGTTGGCTGGCCTAACATAAAGTCACTTTTTGCTTGATATTTTTCATCAAAACGGTCGTAAACTTTTGCACCATCGATAAATACTTGTTCAGCTTTAGCATAAACACTAAATGGGCTTTGATTCCAAATAACCACATCAGCTTGTTTACCTTTTACTAATGAACCTGTTTTATCTTCAATACCTAAAGATTTTGCAGCATTTTGAGTGATCCAAACGATGGCATCTTCTTCTTTTAGCTCAAAACCATTTTCATTAGCACGATACATAACCTTGCCTGCTTCTTGGTTTAAGCGCTGAATCGTTGTATCTGAATCAGAATGCACAACAGCACAAGAGTTTTTAACTGCATTTACAACAGCAACATTCTCTTGGATCATGTCATACGCTTCCATTTTGAAGCCCCACCAATCTGGCCACATAGCAGCACAGTTACCATTTTGTGCTAATAAATCAGAAATTTTATATGCTTCAATTGCATGATGGAAGGTACCTGAGTCGTAGTTAAACTCTTTACCTAAATCTATCATCATTGCCATTTCTTCAGCTTTATAACAGTGATTGTGAATTTTAATATCACCATCTAATACACCTTTTAGGGTATCAAGCGTTAAATCACGCTCTGGTGCAGCAGGGTTTTTACCTTGTGCATACTCAGATTCGTATTTTTCCCAAGCGCGCTTATATTCTGTTGCTTCAATCCAAGCATTTCTGTAACCAGCCATATTACCCATACGTGTAGAAGGCGTTACCTTGCGGCTACCGTAAACGCGTTTCGGATTTTCACCACATGCCATTTTTAGACCATACGGTGCTTCTGGATATTTCATACCTTGCATTGTTGGAGAAGGTACATTTTTAAGCGTCACTCCGCGGCCACCAATTAAATTACCTGAACCAGGTAAAATTTGTAAAGAAGTAATACCACCAGCACGTGCAGCATTAAAACCTGGGTCTTGTGGCCAAACTGAATGCTCAACCCAAACTTCTGCAGTCACAGGGTTAGTCATTTCATTACCATCTTGATGTGATTCAACAGATGGGCTTGGATAAGCACCTAGATGTGAATGTACATCAATGATCCCTGGTGTTACCCACTTACCATTTGCATCAATTGTTTTTACGCCTGATGCTGATAAATTTTTACCAATTGCTTCAATTTTGCCATCAACCAATAATACATCGGCTCCATCTAAACGCTCGCCTGTCCCCGTAAGTACAGTTGCGTTTTTAATCAGTGTTTTTTCTGATGGCATTGCTTGGTATGAGCTTGGGTAAGGGTTTTTATTAAAAGATACTTTAGCATCTTGAGGACCTGAATCTTGACATCCGACTAATGCAGCAGTCACAGCTAGCACTAATATTGAAGGAGCAAATCTTTGCATTTTTGTTATTCTCCGATTGATTTTGCAATACTTTATCTAAATGTGTTTCACAATGTAACTGTTAAGCGGTAATTCGACATGAAATAACGATAACTGTCATAATTCTAAATTGATGAAATGTGTATTTGTAGTATCAGTAAAAATAGAAAATTTCACAATGCTCGCGTAATTAATTTTGATCTTTTGCTGGCAGTTAGCATTAGGACTTTTTATATTTAAAACATTGGCTATCATTTGCCTGATCACGCCACTATGCGTCACTATGAGTATTTTTTTACCCTTATGTTTTGATAAAATATCAATCAATGCCGTATTTACTCTGTTTGAAAAATCTTTAAGAGATTCTCCATTAGGAATTGAATTATTCCAAGGGTCACTTAAATACTGCTCAGCCTGCGAATTTCTGTGCTTAAAAAGTTCAGAATAGGGTTTTCCATCCCAATCACCAAAGTCGATTTCTGCTACCTTATCATTAGATATAAATTGAATTTTTTTGCTTTGGGAGAATTCTAATGCAAATTCAGCACAACGTTTTAATGGTGAAGAGAACACAATATCAACATCTAGCTCACTTGCACTTTTTTGCATCTGTAACTTGCCCTCAGAGCATAAAGGGTCATCGGTTTTACCTCTGAGCTTTTGACCTCCTTCAGGTAAACCGTGTCTCATTAAGTACAATTGACTATTCATTTTTAAGCTCTAAAGCAATACCTGCGACCGTTAAGGTTACCCTATCACATACTTTCGCAATATCTTGATTTAACCAACCTTGCTCATCACAAAATACTCTTGCTAGGGCATTATCAGGGGTGATTGAAAAGCCAACTTCGTTACTTACTAAAATAATAGTGGCTTTAGATTGAGATAAAGCATGCAAAAAGTCAGTTTTAAACTGTTGCCATTCATTCGCTTTATAATGCAAACAATTATTTAACCATAAAGTTAAACAATCAATTAATAAAGTATGGTGTATTTGATTGTGTGTTAATAAGATTCTCTCCAAATCTAAAGGCTCTTCTACCAATTGCCAATGACCGGGGCGATCATTTTGATGACGTAAAATTCGATTTTTCATTTCATCGTCAAATGCCTGTGCCGTTGCAACGTAAATCACATTTTTTGACAATTGATTTGCTACTTTTTCGGCATGGGAACTTTTTCCAGAACGCACACCACCCAAAATTAATTGTTTCATATACTATTTTTATTAATATCAATGAAGTGTAGCCTAGCAAATAATTAAAGGACTTTAAAATTGATCA
The DNA here is from genome assembly GCF_018860845.1 of Pseudoalteromonas sp. C2R02. NCBI lineage: Bacteria > Pseudomonadati > Pseudomonadota > Gammaproteobacteria > Alteromonadales > Pseudoalteromonadaceae > Pseudoalteromonas > Pseudoalteromonas sp. C2R02. The sequence goes on from NZ_JAHKQC010000013.1 coordinate 358,323, forward strand.
CTTGAGATAATTTAAATTATCACTACTATAAGCAAAAATTATTTATCAGTTGCGACTTTATGCTTTTTACCGATGAACAAATCCAGAACAAAATTGACCTAAAAACCAAACCAATTGGCGCTTTAGGACAACTTGAATCACTTGCCAAACAAATCGCATTAGTACAACAGACAGACAAAATATCAATAAATAAAGCAAGCATGCTTATTTTCGCTGGTGATCACGGTATTGCCAAATATGGTATTAGCATAGCGCCAAGTGAAGTGACTACTCAAATGGTGCAAAATTTTTTACATGGTGGCGCAGCAATTAATTGTTTAAGTCGAACTTTAGGTTGGCATTTAAATATCATTGACTGCGGTATTTTAACAAAACTCTCCCACCCTGATTTAATAAATCAACGATTAGGCAATTGTACGCATGATATTTCAACCTCACCTGCAATGACACTTGAACAAGTTGAAACTGGAATAAAATATAGTGAGAACTTAATTAATAAATTACACTCAGATGGATGTAATACTATTGGTTTAGGTGAAATGGGAATAGGCAATACATCATCTGCCGCTGCGATTTGTGCCGCGATACTTCAAAAGCCAGCATCTGAACTCGTTGGCACAGGTACAGGCATTAATGATAAACAATTAATATTAAAGTCCAATTTAATCCAAAAGGCATTAGATAGAATTAACAGCCAAGATGTGATTGAAATACTTCAAAATTTAGGTGGATTTGAAATTGTGCAATTAGTTGGCGCAATTTTAGCTGCTGCAAAAAACAAAATGCTGATTGTCATAGATGGTTTTATTGTGACATCAGCGGCTTTAGTTGCTTTAAAGATAAATCCAAATGTTAAACAATTTCTGGTATTTGCACATTGCTCACAAGAGCAAGCCCATAAAAAAGTCCTCGAATACCTTAATGTGACAGCTTTATTAGATCTTAATTTAAGATTAGGTGAAGGTAGTGGCGCAGCATTAGCATTACCTTTACTACAATCATCTGTCAGTTTTTATAACGATATGGCAAGCTTAAGTGATTTAGGCATAGAAATATGAGTTTCCTGCGCGAGCAATTTATTATATTTATTATCGCTATTGGTTTTTTAACGCGTATTCCCATAGCCCATGTCAATTTTACAAAAAGTAGATTGAATAAAGCTGCCAGATACTTTCCTGCAGTCGGCATGCTTGTTGGTTGCTTATGCGCACTAGTGTATTTTATTACGATTCAGTTTCTCTCTAAAGATATCGCAATAATTTTAAGCATGATATTTGGATTTTATGTCACAGGTGGATTTCATGAAGATGGGCTTGCCGATGTCTGTGATGGTTTTGGCGGTGCTAGTGTCGGTGATAATCAAATACACAAAAAACTATCAATAATGAAAGATTCATCTATTGGCACTTTTGGTGGTTTGGGCCTATTTAGTGTTTTACTATTAAAGTTTTCATTATTATCAGCACTAAATGAGCCTATATATGCGATGATTTTAATGCATACACTGAGCAGAGCAGTCGCCACCAGCATTATCTACAGTTTAAATTATGCAACCGCTGATGCGGTCACAAAAACTAAACCTTTAGCCGAGCATTTAAACTTAAAAGATTTAATATTTATCGTAAGTTTCAGTGTTTTAATACTATTTGGCTTCGGTATCTTTTATATTAGTTTTAAAACTACAGTTACATTAATGATTATATTGGCTTTAACACGTCTCATACTTATTAAATGGTTTTATAAACATTTAAGAGGTTATACAGGTGACTGTTTAGGTTTTGCTCAGCAAACGACAGAGATTATGGGTTACATCACACTATCAGCTACGCTACTTGCTTTATAAAAAAGGGATAAACATGACAGATAAAAATGAACGTCATAGTGAAAGACAACAAAAATTAAAAGAAACCGTCGATACTAAAATCGCTAATGCACAAACAGTAAAAGGGTTAGTATTAGTTATTACAGGCAATGGTAAGGGTAAATCGACTGCGGGTTTTGGTACCGTGGCACGCGCTGTAGGGCATGGTTTAAAGTGTGCCGTTGCTCAGTTTATTAAAGGGACATGGGACTGTGGAGAACGTAACCTTTTAGAGCAACATAATGTTGAATTTCAAGTAATGAAAACGGGTTTTACTTGGGAAACTCAAAACAAAGAGACTGATACCGCAGCTGCCCAAATTATTTGGCAAGAATGTAAGCGCATGCTTAAAGATGACGCTATAGATGTTGTTTTATTGGATGAAATTACTTATATGGTGTCGTATAACTACATTGAATTGGATGAAGTAATAGAAGCAATTGAAAATAGACCAAAAATGCAGAGTGTTGTGATCACAGGTCGTGCAGCACACCGTGCGTTAATTGAGTTAGCTGATACGGTATCAGAAGTAAAAAATGTAAAACATGCTTTTGATTCTGGCGTTAAAGTATTAAAAGGAGTTGATTGGTAAGTAACCTCAGGTTGAATAGAAAGCCTACTCTCTATTAAAGCCATTATAAAACCCTATAAATAAATTATAGGGTTTACATCAAAAACAGCTTAAATAAGCGCTGCGGCTAAACCAAATAAACCACCAAATACCCCGCCCCATACAACTAGCCAGCCTAAATGCTTTTTGATCATGGTTTGGATAATCTCTTTAACCATTTTAGGTGTTAATTCTGCTAATCGAATATCTATAATTTCAGATACTTTGTCTTGCATATCAGCGATTACACTAGGTTGCTCTAATTGTTCTCGTAATAACTCACTAAACGCTTCAGATTCTGTGATATCTATCATAGACCCTTTCATTTTTTCAATAAAAGGGTCTTTTAAAGGCATTAATGCTTCAGTACCACCAAACATAGCAAGCATACTGCCAAAAGACGATTTTTCTACAACATCAACCAAAGTATCAAATGCAGGCGCTAAATCAACTTTTTCGATAATAGGCGATAGTTTGAATTGATGCGCTTTACCGTCTTGCTCTGACATAAAGTTATCAATATTTTCTTTAGTGAAAAACTGCTCCATCATCATCACTTTAATTGCTGATTTAAATTGTTCAAAATTAGCAGGGATCACACCTGAACCATATAAAAGTGGTACTTTTTCAAAAAGCATATGTACAGCTAACCAATTAGTGAACGCACCGGACAATGCAAATAATCCAACAGACAAAATAATTGCTTGCCCTGAGAAGAATCCCACTAATGCTAAAATTAATGCTAACGAATTAGTTACTACACTCTTATTCAAGATCACGCTCCAAAATATAAAATCTTTTGTGTGATTTTAATCATATGCTTAGCATGTCACAAGCTATCAATTTGTTATTTTTAAAAACTATGCTTAATTAATATTTATTTGCCATACTCATATAAGAAATGACCTGACTTTAAACTTTAACTGATAAAGTGAGCGAATAATGTGGCACGCAATATCAAAGCATATTAGTGAAAAATTACATTTCAATTTTGTAATTCAAAACAAACAACAAATTAGTTCAAATATCAACTACCCCAATTTTAAGATCAGTGACGGCACCCACCATTATTTAGTTAAATTAGCGCCTCTATCAAATGAAGAGAATTTCGATTGCGAAGCGTATAATTTAAAAGAGCTTACGAACGAAAGTGTGTTTTTCATACCTGATTGTATCTGCTCAGGTAAAACCTTATCCCATAGCTATATTGTATTAGAATGGTTAGATTTACACACAGATGTAACAAACGATTGGTCTAAGCTAGGTGATTTACTTGCAAAGATGCATAAAAAGCATGATCAAGCTATGTTTGGCTGGCAACATGACAACTTTATTGGCCATACAATACAACCAAATCAATGGCACAAAAATTGGTGTTATTTTTTTTCAGAGCAAAGAATTGGTTGGCAATTGCAGTTATTACAAGAAAAAGGCTTTAACTTTTGTAATATTGAAGAAGTGATAGCTTTGGTCAAAACCAAACTGCATCGACATAATACTGTACTACCGAGTTTATTACATGGCGATCTTTGGCGTGGCAATATTGGATTTGTGAATAATCAACCCGCTATTTTTGATCCTGCTTGTTATTATGGTGATCGTGAAACAGATATCGCATTTACCGAACTTTTTGGTCAATTTCCTGAAGCCTTCTATACTGCCTATGAATCCCATTATCCATTACAAAAAGACTACCATTTAAGAAAAGATATCTATCAGCTTTATCATTTACTCAATCATGCAAATTTATTCCAAGGCCGCTATCTTATTGATGTTAAGGAACGTATAGAATCTATTTTTGATCTAGGATAAATCAGTAATCAAAAATAATTATGTTTATTTTATTTATCTGCAATAGCAAACTACACTTTAATTATTGCGTTAAAAGCAACTAAGTGAGTAAGTTATGAAAGACCATAAAATGCAGAGGATCAGTTGCCCACATTGTGGTCATCATGTTTTGGTTGAAGTTGATACGACTAGTGGCGATCAGGACTATTATGAAGATTGTGCTGCATGTTGTAACCCTATTCACTTAAACATGCATATTGATCGCGCATATAACAAAGTAGAGTTACATATAGATAATGACAATGAATAGAGGTTATTCATTGTCATCTATTTAGTTAAGTATTATTTTTCATATAACGTTCAACCGTATCTATTATTGTATAAGTTTGCTGATCAACTTCTATGTTTATTAAGTCGTTAATTTTTGACACCCCTAAGTTTGTAATTTTTAAGGTTTCAGGGATTAAATGTACATAAAAGCCCGAATCATCTACGTCACCTACGGTTAAACTAGCGCCGTTAATACTAATGAACCCTTTATGCATGACATATTTTAACCACTTAGGCGCTAAATTAAATTTAAAGCTGCAATTATCGCCATTGAAATCTATATCACTTAATACCGCTGTTGTATGAATATGACCTGAAACAATATGCCCGCCTAGCTCAGTACCAAAACAAACTGAACGTTCAAAGTTTACTTTCTTACCTTGAACTAAATCACCTAAATTAGTTAATCGTAAGGTTTCATCAATCACATCAAAGTAAACTTGCCCAACGACATCCCGTATTCCCAATTCAAAATGAACAACAGTAAGGCAACAGCCATTAATAGATATACTTGCTCCTAAGTCTAATCGTTGAAGGTATTGACCCGGAACTGATAGCACAAGCCTTTTTATACCTTCTACTTCACTGACTGAAATGACAGTTGCTTGTGTTTGAACAATACCCGTAAACATTTTATTTCCCTAATACATATAAAATTAGAATATAATCCGATTCTCCTTATTTTTTACCCGATAGGCAAGCATGAAGTTTTGTCCGTGGGAAGCAAAATATTTGCTTCGACTCGCTATTCCCGTTTTTTTTGCACAAGTAATACTCGTTCTGATGGGCGTTGTTGATACTATAATGGCAGGTCAAATTAGCCAGTTTGATTTAGCGGCATTATCTATTGCATCTGGATTATGGAACCCAATTCTGCTCAGTTTACAAGGGATCCTACTCGCACTTACAGGCATTGTTGCACATCATTATGGCGCAAAAAAAACCACTGAAATCAGAACCCAGTTACATCAAGCATGCTATTTAGCGCTTATTTTATCTGTAGTCGGATTATTTTTGATCAACCAACTCCATTATGCTGTTAATTATATAAAAATGGAGCCTCAAGTATCAAAACTGACACTTGACTATTTGAATTTCGTAAAATGGGGCTTACCTGCATTTTTAATTTATTGTACTTTTAGAAATGTATCTGAAGGCATGACGCTTACTAAGCCGGCACTCTATATCAGTATTATAGGTTTGGCAGTTAATATTCCCGCGAACTATATATTTATACATGGTGAATTTGGTATGCCAGCCTTAGGTGGTGCAGGCTGTGGTATCGCCACAGCCATTGTATTTTGGTGCATGGCAGTTAGCCAAGTTATCTACACTTATTGTAGTAAAAAACTCAATGGTAAATTTTTGCTCAGCCAATTTAGTCCTCCTCAATTTTCACAAATATACAGTATTTTTAAAATGGGCATTCCAATTTCGCTAGCAACCTTTTTTGAAGTGACACTATTTGCCTGCATCCCATTATTTATTGCTAATTTAGGTGCAGTTGTCGTATCGGGCCATCAGGTGGCGGCGAGTGTCTCTACGGTCCTATTTATGATGCCTTTGAGCCTTTCAATGGCAATTTGTATCCGTGTTGGTAATTTATATGGACAAGCACAATATGAAAAATTGAGAAGTACGATTTTAACCAGTTTCTTATTAGCTATTGGTATTGCCTGCATTGTTGCTTCAATTACTTTTATTGGCAGAAATTGGATCAGCGATTTGTATTCTGATGTACCAGAGGTTATTGCTTTAGCATCTGCTATTTTAGTTCTGGCTTGTTTTTATCAATTACCTGACGCACTACAGGTAGCCGCAAATGGTGTATTAAGAGGCTTAAAGCACACAGCCCCGATTTCATATATCACTTTTATTTCATATTGGTTAATCGGTTTTAGTATTGGTTATGTATTAGCTAAAACGGATTATATTGTTCAAGCGATGGGCGCTCAGGGTTTTTGGCTCGGGATCATAATTGGGTTAACTGTCGCTTCACTTTTGATGTTGTATACAGTAAAAAAGCGTCTTTCGATTGCTCCATTTAATAAAAATAGCTGAAATAATATAAAAACTAATATTTGTTTAAATATTAACTGGTTCGTATATGTAACGAATAAAAAAACAGCAAACAAACTATTAAACTCAAATGTTACTTGATCCCAACTAAAAGTCGCTATATATTAGCGGCTTGTTGAGAGGTTACTGCCTTAAAATATATTGCTCGCTTAACTCAGTTGGTAGAGTGCCGCCATGACATGGCGTAGGTCACTGGTTCAAGTCCAGTAGCGAGCACCATTTTTATATTTATACTAAGTATTTTCATCAAATGCATTATATGCTCGCTTAACTCAGTTGGTAGAGTGCCGCCATGACATGGCGTAGGTCACTGGTTCAAGTCCAGTAGCGAGCACCATTTCTAATTTTCATTATGGCCCACTTTCTTATTATATATTAATCATAAACTATTTATGCTCTTTTTAACCGGTTTAACTTCGAGTTAACTTCTAACTTGGATATAACTGCTTTGTACTTTTCTTTATCAACGTTCTTAGCATTAGGTTCACATCCTTTCGGCATGTAATCAATTGGCGCATCAATCAATATTTTAATGACTTTCTCTTTATTGAGCTCAGATATAGCATTATTTAAATCATTAATAACCTTTTTGATTTCGACCCATGAAAGGCTTTTCTCATAAGCACTTAAAATTAATTTATGCTTTGTCTTTTGTACGTTTTCGCCTATTAATAGCTCTTCATACAACTTTTCACCAGGACGTAAGCCAGTACATTCAATTGAAATATCTCCGTTAGGGTTAATTTGATCCTTAATCGTCAATCCCATTAAATGAGTCATTTTATATGCAAGATCAATAATTTTTACAGGCTTCCCCATATCTAACACAAAAACATCTCCACCTTTACCCATAGAGCCTGCTTGTAACACAAGTTGAGCCGCTTCAGGAATAGTCATAAAATATCTGATTATATCAGGATGAGTTAGCGTAATTGGACCAGAGTTCTTTATTTGCTCTTTAAATAAAGGAACTACAGAGCCGGAAGACCCTAATACGTTGCCGAATCGAACCATTGCAAAACGAGTTTTATGTTCTGTTTTTGCTAAGCCTTGTAAAACTAATTCAGCTAACCTTTTTGTAGCACCCATGATATTTGTTGGACGCACAGCTTTATCAGTTGAAATTAGTATAAAAGTTTCTACTTCACACATTACCGAAGCCAAGGCTAGTTCATAAGTACCCATTACATTATTCGATATACCAGCAAATATATTATTTTCGACTAAAGGAACATGCTTATATGCTGCTGCATGGTAAATCGTATTGACCCTATTATCACTTATTATTTTAGACATTAATTGAGCATTTTGAACATTACCAATAACAGGTAAAATCTCTATATCAAGTCGAGCTCCTTTTTTCATTTTATTCAATTCTTGATCAATTTCATAAAGCGATGCCTCGCTAATATCAACTATAATTAACTTTAATGGATTTAAGACTAAGATCTGCCTACAAAGTTCTTTTCCAATAGAGCCTCCTGCACCTGTGACCATGACCGTTTGGTTTAAAATATTAGCGTTCAACAATTCAGGAATAGGTAAAACTGCTTTTCTTCCTAATAGTTCATCAATAGAAATTTCTCTAAGTTCATCAATTGTTCGTTTTCCAGAAACAATATCCGAGAAACTTGGTATAGTTAAAAGTTCTAAAGCATGGGGCTCTAAAAGTTCAACAATTTGTTTCATACGAATAGGATCAACTTTAGAAACGGCAATTAATACTTTGAACTGCCCATATTTATTTATTAATTTTTGAATATGGTCCAATGGTAAAACTTTTACACCTGATACGGATCTACCTTGATAACGTTTCTTTTCATCGATGAATGCTAGTGGTTGGTACTTATTACCAGATGAAAGCACTCTAGCGAGTTCTACTCCTGTACTGGAGGCCCCATATATCACAACCCCTTCTTTTTGATCAAACCAATGTTTTTCTACGATAAATCCAACTATAGCTCTTGCACCGCAAATTAAAATACTAGAAAATACAAAAAATATAATAGGAACTGATCGAGGGACAAATGCTGAAAATGTGAAGCTACTTAAATAAAATATCAAGCTTGATATACATAATAAAGTTAAAATATTCATTGCAGATTTAGCGTCAAAATACCTGATTACTGTTCGATATATGCCAAAGACATAAAATATAACAAGTGATGTAATAGATACAGTGAGTAATACAGCTAGCTCCGGCCACGAAAACTCCACATTAGAAATATTCATGCGAATAAAATAAGCTAATAAAAACGAAATTATAATGGCTGTTAAATCATAGCATAATGCCAGTAGTAACTTGATGGGGCTTGGAATAAGATCTATACGTCTAATCATTTAAAACAACCTTACTTTATTATCCTTAAATCCTTTTAAGTAAATTTTAATAATAAAGTATTATTGCAACATTTAGTTACAATGTCACCAACTATGTAGCTATTTTGTTGACATTACTTTGTATCTCATTGAATGTTTCGGTTAATTTCTGACAAACATGTAACATTTGGTGATTTGTTATATTAGGGTGTACTAAAAACATTAAACTAGTATTCCCTAATAGGTGAGCATTTGGTAGAGGAAATTTCGGAGCGAAGCCCGTATTTTCAAAAGCTTTTTCTTTATAAACCTCAGAACAACTGCCAGAAAAACATGGAACTCCTACTGAATTTAACTTTTTTAAAATATAATCTCGAGTAAGCTGACTTTCAGGATTTTTATTTTCAATAAAAACGTAACACTTATAAAATGCATGTTGTATATACTTAGGTTGAGCTGGCACTCTAAGAAAAGAATACTTTCTACAAATTTCAAAAATTTTATTGCTATTTTCAGTTCTATTAATATTCCAATCTTTCATTCGATTTAGTTGGATCCGCCCTATTGCTGATTGCATTTCTGTTAAGCGCCAATTTGTACCAAAAGAATCATGTAACCACCTATAGCCAGGAGGATGCTCAGTTTCGTAAACTGCTTTATAAGATTTTCCATGATCTTTAAAAGCCCAGGATTTCCGCCATAATTCTTCTGAATTAGTCGTTAGCATTCCTCCCTCTCCTCCTGTAGACATAATTTTGTCTTGGCAAAAAGACCAAGCCCCTATATGTCCAAAGCTTCCGACCGATTTTCCTTTAAATTTAGCTCCATGTGCTTGAGCACAATCTTCAATAACAAAAATATTTTTTTGATTTGCTAACTCCATTATTTCATCCATTTCACATGGCCAACCAGCTAAATGGACACAAATTATCGCTTTAGTATTTTTTGTCAGTACTTCAGAAATACTTTCCGTACAAATATTTTGAGATTCTAGATTTACATCTGCAAAAATTGGCGTGGCACCGCAGTTAATAATACTGCTGACTGAAGCTATAAATGTCCTTGAAGTAACTATAACCTCATCACCAAATCCAATATCCAAACTTTTAAGTGCTAAATCTAAAGCTAATGTACCATTAGCGACAGCTACGGCATATTTACAGTCACTAAACAAAGCGAACTCATTTTCGAACTTACGCCCTTCTTCACCCGTCCAATAATTAACTTTATTTGATAGCAAAACAGAAGAGACTTTAGCTGCTTCTTCTTTAGTAAAATTCGGCCACGGAGATAAATTTGTATTTAACATATATAAACTCTTAATTAATACTCATAAAAAGGTCATTCAATTTGTCTTAAAGGGTTACCTACATAAACACCTTTTATGAATACATTTTTAACTACAACAGATCCCGCGCCTATTATGATGCTTTCACCAATAGATATTAACTCCCTTACACAACTAGCAATTCCTACCCATGACATGTTACCAATTTTAACACCACCAGCTAAAGATGCATTTGGACTGATATGTACACCACAACCAAGAAAGCAATCATGTTCAATCACAGAATTACTATTAACTATACAAGACTTACTTATATAGCTAAACGCATTTACAATCGCGCCAGCCATAACGACAGAGCCTTGCTCAATAGTACTAAATGAACTCACGGTAGATTTGGGATGAATGACAGTAGCAATTACAGCACCATTAGCTTCCAGGACAGCTTGTTTCTTAAATCTAGTTTTATTATCACCGATTGCGACAATGACATGATAGTTATTTAAATCAATGATTAAATCCAAAGTACTACCGATAACAGTCCAACATTCTAATTTTTTTTTATCTGGATAAGCATCATCAAAAAAGACAATTTCATCCCAAGCTCCTGACTCAAAAGCGGCATCAGCTACAACTTTGCCATGACAACTTGCTCCTAAGATTGCCAATTTAGTCACACCTATCACTCCTCCGGCTACTAGTACCTTTAAACTTTGCCATTGTAGCTTCGCCTTCAGATGAAATGCCTTCCCTAAGAAGTACTTTCCTCACTGTTAAAAGTAATATTTTCAAATCTAGTAAAAAGCTTTGGTTTTTTACATACCAAATATCTAATTCAAACTTTTGCTCCCAACTAATTGCATTTCGTCCATTGATTTGAGCCCAACCAGTAATACCAGGACGTACCTTCTGACGTTTTGATTGCTCGAATGTATATAATGGTAAGTATTCTACCAATAAAGGCCTTGGACCAACTAAGCTCATATCCCCTTTAAAAACATTCCAAAGCCCGGGTAATTCATCAAGACTAGATGATCGTAGTTTTTTACCAAAACTGGTTAATCGGTCTTCATCCTTTAATAAATTTCCTGAATTATCTTTAACATCTTTCATACTTCTAAACTTTATAATTTCAAAAATTTCAGAATTAAGGCCTGGTCTTTTTTGCCTAAATAAAATTGGGGAGCCGAGCTTATTTAATACTAATATAACTACAACTAAAATCACAGGAGATAAAAGAACAAGAGCAAAAAATGCGACGAAAATATCAAAAGAACGTTTAATCAAAGGAACTCCTAAATATAAAGTTAATTATTACAATGTGTTAGATTTATAAAAATCTAAAAATGAACCCAATATAAACTCTTCAGAAAAATCAGCGCGGACTCTAGCACGTGCGTTATTACCTAATCTGTGGAGTTCTTCTTTATTATCTTGTAATTTATTCATATGACTTGCTAAGGAGCTTACATCATTCACTTCATGAAGCATCCCTGTTTCACCATCTATAATAGCATCCGTCAAACCGTAAATGTTAGTGGCTAATGAAGGCAATCCACATGCAGCAGCTTCTAATATAACATTCCCAAAGCCTTCCCTATGACTTGGTAAGCATAGTAAATCAGCCATTGAAAAAAATGATGTAATATCGTTAGCAAAGCCACAGAATATAATTTGTGAATTATTAATATATTGTAGTAAATTGTCTTCATCTACTCCCACTATAACTAATACGCTATTAGTATTTTTAGATACTAAATCGAAAGCTGTAAACAACTCAGGTATACCTTTATCTACTTTAAGCCTTCCTGCATATAGATATACGAATTCATTATTTTTTAAATTTAATTTAGCCCTAATATTTAAGGCTCGGTCTTCAGAATACTTAAACTTTTCTAGGTTTATACCAGAAATAGAGCCTTTACCTAATACAGCGCTCTTCTCAGATGAAAGTACATTATTTTTTATTAAAAATTCTCTTTGAGAAGGGCTATCAACTAAACTGAATGAAGCTAATACCCCTATTAATTTATCAAATAGTCTTAATACAAAGCGAAAAGGCCCTTTTTTTGTAGCCCAAACTTGGCCTGTAAATGTATGGAACCTGAATCTTACCCCAGTTAAAAATGCAGAAACCTGCCCTATTAAACCTGCTTTAGGTGTAAAAGTATGGACTATATTAAATTTATGTTTTCTAATTAGTTTGCATATCGAAAACAAAGCAAACATATCAACTAATATATTTGGGTTTCTTTCTAAAGAAACAGCATGCAGAGTAACTCTTTTTGGAATAAAATCATAAATTTCTCTCTCAGAAAAATTGGCTATTATATGCACTTCATTTTCAATAGCTAAAGCTTTAATAAATGGCGATAAGAATGCTTTGATAGTTAGAGGTGAAGAAACGATAAATACAATTTTTTTCATTATTTGGCCTTTAAGTTAGGAATATTACTTAACTCTTTAACTATAAAGTCCCGCCATTCGCTTACCTGAGGTGTTTTGCGGTTTCTGATATTTATTAGTTTATTAATAAAACCCAATCTATGAAGTATCATTGTAATAAAGATCTTAAAATTGATAATCACAGTAAATGTTAATTGAGTTTTAATAGGTATAATATCTTTATAATTGAATTTAATAATATTTAATTGATTTTTATAAGAGTTTATTATTTTGTTGTAATCAGTGCTACTTTCTTCTCTATAGAAATATAATGGTTCCTTAATAAAACCAACTTTAAAGTCATTTTTAATAGTCGCATCTAGCCATAATTGATAGTCTTCCATCAATTTAGCAGTTTCATTATATCTATTTCTGACATACCAATCCTTTCTAGCCATGATAGATGCATGAGCAACTTCTGTTTTCCCATAAACGGCTGTGTTAATTGATGTATTTAATCTCTTATCTTGAGTCGGTAATCGGAAAGAAATTAGATCATCAGTATTAGAAATTGAGCAAATTCCAGTTGACACTAAATTAATATCTTTATTTTTATTTAAGTATTCGACTTGTTTAATAATTCTATCTGAAGCAACTAAGTCATCGGCATCCATTCGGGCAATATATTCCCCTTTAGCTAAATCAGTTAATTGATTTAGCCTACTTGGTAATCCTAAATTTACTCCATCCGATATAATACGAATTCTATTATCCGAAAAAGATTTTGCTACCTCTAAGGATCCATCTGTAGAACCATCATCTAAAAGAATCAATTCAAAATCTAGAAAAGTCTGATTTAAAATCGAGTTGATGCTTCCTCGGAAAAAAAAACCAGGGTTAAAGAATGGAATGCCTATTGTTACTTTCATAAATACTCAGATATTAAAGGATTAAAATAATAAGGTACTAAATTACTAAATGTACTTGTTGTAAAATAAAAATATAACGTCATAAAAGTTGCGCCATATAATAATATCAGAAATTTAATTTTATTATTTTTAAAGCTATATATTGATATAGGTAAAATGAAAACAGATACTTGGCTAAAATACAAACTAAACCTTAAGAAACCAGAAGGGTTAACTTGTAATAATAGTGAAATAATATTAATTAGAGTGCCAAAAAAGAATAAAGTAAACCCTAAATCATAAAGTTTAGAATCAATTGAGTTGATTTTTTTGCAAACATAAAACCAAAAAAATAATATTATATTAAAAGCATTGGTTACGACACCACCTGAGCTATTCTGTTTTTGAGAATACCCACTATATCGACTATCAACTTCAGATACCAAGCTTACAACTTCATTGAACATTAAAAAACAGATAATAAATAAGAATGAAAATAAAGCAAACTGCTTAAAATCTAATTTTTTGACAAATAAAAAATATAAAGGTATGCAAATAATAATACTCTTGTGAAATAAAAAACCAACAAGGATGCAAATAGTATATCTAGCAAAGGATTTATCTATCAGGAACTGAATTGAAACAAAAAATATAGCGATGGCAATACCTTGTCTTGCACCATTAAAATGAAACAAATACGGACCCATAAGTAATAGTACCAATAAAGAACTCACTTTATATGGTGATAGCTTAAAAATAGTGGAATAGTATGAATAAACAATAATAATAGAAATCAAAAAAAAGATTATAAAGTAATCATCACTAAAAAAATGACCTATATAGTTTAGGTACCAAAAACCAAATTCACCTTGAGCAAGTGTATAAAAAATTACATTATCAAAATCTTGAATATTGTTAAAAATCGATACATAGTTATGGCTATCCGTTCCGACTCCGACACTCCTAAAAGTTGAAAGAAATATCAAAAAAGATGCAGATATACATGATATTATAATTGAAATGCTTCTACTTTTTAAACAAAGAGTCGTTCTACTCAAAAATAAAAAAAATAATGATGCAAATATAAACGTAAAATAAACTACCAATAAAAAATCCTATTTTTGAATCTCGATATAATGAACTTGATATTTTAGAGACATCACCGAGGAAGTAAAAGTAGAGTTAAATTGAGATATCATTTCAGTCTGGTTGAAGTTCATCTCCATCAAATCTGGTAATAAGCTTAAAAGTGCTTTTTCAAAAGAATCATAATTAAATTGAAATAATTCAACCCCAGAGTCAACATGTTTTTTTATTTCTTGGTGTGAATGAATACTAGATAATAAAGCCGGTATCCCATATGAAATAGCCTCTATGACTGACATTGGCATACCTTCAGATAAAGATGGATTTACGAGTATAGAATTTGAGCTTATTTCATTAAAAGGATTAGCTCTAAACCCCAAAAAAAACACATTTACATTAGCCATGTTTTTTAAGTTTGAAAGCTCTGGCCCATCACCATAGACATATACCTTTATATTAGAGCCATATTTTTGGTTGATATTAAATAGTGCATTAATTAAAAACTTTAAATTTTTTCTATTAATTAAACGCCCTACAAAAACTAGATTGCATTCACCTTTTAACCCTCTTACTTTTTTTATAGTATTTTTGTTAACCCCATTATAAATAGTCTCATTTTTAAATTCTAAACAGCGGCTTGCTGACTCTGATACCGTAATAACTTTATGGAATCTTTTCAGTATATTTTTATGTATAAAGAAAAAAAGATTACTTTTTAACTTACCGTATTCTCTTTTATAGTCTTCCTTTAAATTACAGTGGACTGTAGACATCACTTTTACATCTGAAGTTAACTTTAAAAAGTAAGTAAATATATCTGGGATCAAACAATGGGAATGAATTAATGCAGGCTGTAATTGAATCACTAATTTAAATAAAGAAATTAGTGATTTTACAGAAATGCCTTGGAGCTTATATATTTTTGAGCACTTACGTTTGAGTAAGTCCAGATATATATTATTTTCCCCCCAAAGATAAACTAAATGAACATCGAAATTATCTAGTTCTAGATTTTCAATCAAAGCTAAGACAACATTAGTTGGCCCACAGTTAACAATACTAGGGATGAAAATTAAAACTTTAGTTTTCATGGTTGTTCAAATATTTGATATATTTTATATATGGAGTTTTATCATTATTAATTTTTCTAGCAAACATTGCATTGTGCTTTTTTGCATCTCTGAGTTTTTCTAAAGTAAAAGCAGTCATACCTGTAGTTTTACTATTTACCCCCCAATTAATATAATGTATTCCATGAATAAGGTCTTCTTGTGAATTTTTAGAAATTAAATTATTTTTAAATACAGAGTTCATTGCTAGTGTCTGAAAAAATTTTTCATCTGGTGCATGCATGTGCTTGAATTGACTTAATAAACAACTGGTCTCTGTTTCTTTAATAAAATAAGCAGCTAATTCAGCCGAAATACACCACCATTGAGATCCCTTATAATATTTTGAAAATGTAAATTTTCTTCTTATAGGGAGGTATTGGAGGAAAAAATTCAAATATCTGGATAGATGAATTCTAAATCTATTTTGAGTTAAATAAGCCTCTCCAGGATTAGTTATTCTGGTATTATAAAAGTGAGCTTTAAAAAACTCTCTTGCTAAATCTCCTTTACTTCTGTTAATTTCGACTTCATCCCAAACGGAAATATATTCACTGGAATTATCTAACTTCTTTTTTAACTCAGATTTGGTTAATAAAGGTAAATCAGATCCGCTTATCAAAATAAATCTATCATATTTATTTTTCTGTAAAGACAACTCGAGAAGTTTTAAAGTGGCATTAACTATGCCTAATGTCCCCCATCGAGTTCTGAATCTATAATCATCCTCAACTAGGATAGTTCTATCATCTAAGCTAACCAGTTTTTCACCTTTCACTTTACGATCTAAATGAATAAAAAAACCATCTCCATCACTACAGCAATATTTTGATAAAGAAGATAAATATAAAAAATTATTATGAGCTAAACATAGAAAAGCGATTTTAATATCTTGACTCATAAATCAGTGATCTTCTTTTTCAAGGCATTAAACTCTGGGGTTAAATTTGGCATATTCATATTATTTGTATTCATGGATTTTAAAATTTTAATATTTCGACAAATATCGTTATTATCATGATTTTTCAGTAAAATAATATATTCACAATCAAGTAGCCAATCTTTATATGTTTGAATAATTTTATGATTATTATTTAGTAAAACTAAGCAAGGTGTTTTGGTAATGACGGCAAAAATCATTCCATGTAATCGATCTGTTATAAGTACATTGGCTTTTTTAAATTTATCCCATATAAGCTCTAATTCATTGATTCGTTCGCTCCAGGATAAGCCGTTTTTGTTAATGTGAGTATCAGAATGATTAACCTTTCCGTCTGAAACATTATTAATCAATTTTAATAAGTTTTCTCGCTCAATTGATGAAAATTGAGATTCCTCATCATGGCGTATACATGTTAAAATGCCTTCACGAGTAAATTTAGATTGTGACTTATTTAGGGAAAGGACAATATCAGGAGTCAAATCTACAGGACATGATATATTTTTTTTAGCGTATGAAAGAGAATTACTTTCCCGAGTAAATAAATGAAAGTCTTTGTGTGCTTCATAAATATTTTTTGATCTCTTAAAACTAAGTTCACCAACTTGACATGCTGTGAAATCAATCGTAATTGGAAAAGAAATAATTTTATTATTAGGAAAAGAGGTAACCCATTTTAATCGAAAGTTTTCAATCTCTTGATATTTATTTGTGAAATTTCCGCCTCCAACGATTGTAATAATATCATTAGGTTGAATTATACTTTTTATAAAACGTATATTAGGAAGATTACGACTTATAGGTACGTCAATTATTTGATCTGAAGGAAAGCTGTCGCGTAAGAAGTTATATTGTGCATAGCTAATTGCAACGTCTCCTAAATTACCGTAATCAGCTGCGAGCACAATAAATATTTTTCTTTGAAGTTTATTATTTTTATAATGATTTATGTTATTTTTTAAAAAATAACTTTTTATATATTGTTTGAACTTCAATGGTAACATTTTCTTCATATTTGATTGCAGTTTCATTGTTTGTTAATGACAGACCATAAAAAACTATAATGGTGTTTTTTAGGTATCAATGATGGAACAGGTTCATTTAAAATGAATTTATATTGGAATAAGGTTATAAATAATCTAAATAATGAACAAAAAAGTAATGCTATACTTATATAAATAACTATCTCTCCTTCAGTCGGTATTAAAAATAACAAAAGTAGCGGTAATATAGAAATTATTTGCCTAAAAAAAACTAAGCCCGGTTTTCCTGAAACATTAAATCTTTGAGCCAAAATCCAACCAGTACTTGATAAAATGCACTCCAGCACTAAGATTCCAAATGGATGTATTGCACCACTATAACTGATTCCAAAAATAATTGGCACCATAAAGTAACCAACTCCGTAAATCACACACCCAAATAAAAGAAGGGGACATAGAAGACATGTAAAAGCATATGAGATGATAACCGGAGAATCACCTTGATTTTTACCAGCATATTTTGAAAAAATAATTGTTGATATTGTTTCAGGTATAATACCAATAAGTCTTGAAGTGCTAAATGCAACTAAATAAATGCCTACATCACTAAAAGAACCTATTTTCATTAAAATAAACTTATCAATGGAGTTTAAAAACACACCAGTAATATTAGTAGCATACATTTTAAGACTATAATTAAAAATATCTTTTACAAAAAGTGGGTCTTTATTTATTCTAAGTTTCTCATAATTATATATCCCTTTTAATAAAATTAAGCAGCATACTGACATTGAGAAAACATTTAAAGTTATAATATGGATTATGTTGATTTTTTCTATACAGAACCAAAGTAGACAAATACCTATGGAGTTAAACAGTGGGAATGAAAATTTAGCTAAATTATATTGGAGTAGCCGCTCATCCACTTGAGATGATTGAAGTAAATACATATGAACAGTTGTAGTAACTGATGTAATAATTAGATAATATGAAAAAAAATGAAGGTCAGCATTTGATATTCTATTAATTCCAATTATAAATATAATTAAACTAAAGAATACAATTATCAAAATTGTTTTTAAAATTAAGACTCGAGATGACTTTTCAAGGTATCTACTTGAGTAAATGTATCCTGAAGACAAACCTAACTGTGAAATACTTGAAACAATCGAAGATACAAACAGAAGAACCCCCAAAATCCCTCTGTCTTCAGCCCCTAAAACTCTTGCAATAATAACACTGAACAAAAAACCAAAAAAAACCGATAAAATTGAATTTAGTAATGATTTTGAAATTAAATTTAACAAATACAACCTGAAACATTAGTTTTTTAACATTATATACCATTTAGCTACAAAACTAACAGTCTATCATATTACAATATAGAATTAATATCTTCCAAATCTCTTGCATCAATTTTAATTTCATTAAATGAAATCCCTAACTGATAAAATAAAGCAACCCCCTGCTCTATCGAGTTACAAATATTTAATACCTGTGACTTTACAAGTTCTGGGTCATTATTGACCTTTAATGCTCTATCCCAATCTGCAAACATCGAAATTAAGTTTAAACACGCATCACATTCTAAAATTAAATTGTGTCCTTTTTTGAAATCAGGAATGGTATCTAATAAATTAAAATCTTCTTGCCAGATACTCTGAGTAAGCTGTGAACCTTTTAAATAACCTTCACACCATTGAGACAATTGCTCAGGAGGCTGATTCATACAATCAGTTATCTGATAATGGCGAGTTAAAGAAAAATGCTCATGCTCTAATGCAGAATCAATTTGATTAAAAATATCAATCCACGCATGATGCACAGGTCCAGGCTCAATCACTTTAATAAACCCTTCATCTGTATTGCCAACAATTAATTCTTCTAAGTTTGCTTCTTCTATATATTCAGGACAAGAAATAAAACTTGTCATGGCACCTAGCATTTGGTTAAGTGTTAATTGGCTTGTGCACAGTGAACTCGTTAAGAAAGATTCCATAGTTAATAGTGATGTTTTATTTAACATACTTATCTAGATATTAATTAAGTTATGTAAATTATAGTTGGGATAATAGAGTTTGCAGAATATAAGATATGTCTAGGATAAATAGGACCAGCTATTATTGGCGACACTAATTTGTCGCCAATATCAATATTACTTTTCTATATAAGGAATAATTTTAGTAGGTGCAATAGAGAAGTTCAATTCATCAGAATTGTCTTTCCAGTCAGAATTCATTGTAATTGTACATCTCATATCACTACATTTTACTGCGTTATTACTTTGAGATAACAAATTAACGCGCTGATCAAATACTAAAGTGACACCAACCATATCAGGCATTAAAAAACCAAAAACAGTGCTTAAGACAAAGCCAGATAAATCATCAATTAGATCATCTAATTCAGTGTAGCTCGTATACAGCTCTGACTTAGTAAAGCGTGTTTGATGGTTGGCTAGTGCTTCGATCTGCATCACTAATTGACATTCATGTTCAGGATTTTTTGGATAAGCGATAACCATCGCTTTGTCTTTATCTAATTTCTCATCAAATGGTAGTAACAATTCCATATTCTGGGAGAAATTCAAAGGAAACTCTTGTTTTTCAGTAATGATATGCCCTTTAGATAAGATACAGCTTTCACCGCTAGAAAATTCCTTTAAGTAAAAGCCTACCTTTGCTTGGGTAAATTCACCTTTATTTACAACTTTCATACGATCATAAAAACCATCGTAAGATGCAACAAACTCTTTAGCTGTTGTGATAAAACTGGTACTAACTAATGCAACACTCAATGCGAATGTAGAAAAACGATTATTCACTAAAATATTCCTGGTTTAAACGTATCATATGGCTAATTTCATCAACATAAGCCTCTCCACGCTCAGAGTAAGCAAGTAAACCTTGTGCTAAACCTTCTGCAGAAGGCGTTTGTTGAAGCTGTCTTTGATGCGCTCTAATATCACGAAGTGATTTATAAGCACGATTGGTATTGATATTATAAAAATATGCATTTACTGCTGCACGAACAGATTTATAAGCCGCAACTTCATGGTTTGCACCTGTATTTCTATTTTTAGGTACCATGCCACACCCTTTTTTATAACACCATTGACCAAAGAAGTTCAGGCCTATTCGAGCAAAGCGTGACGTTCCCCAAGCTGACTCATTTGCGGCTTGCATTAATGCAAGTTCACTTGGCACAATATCAACACGTTCAAGCGCTAAACGAATACCCGCAGCATCAACAATATGTTTAACTTTGTACTGCTTAAAAATAGCAATCATTTGATTTAACTGTTTATCTTCTAAAGCATCATCAAATTGCAGCATCATTAATGCAATTTCTAATTGTGCGCGTTGCTGTAGAATTTGTTTATTTGCCGCTTTAACATGTGGCTTAATGTAATTAAAAAATGTTTTCTTTTTTAATTTAATATCCCTTATTACAGCAAAATCAGGTAATTTTACTGAATGTAAAGGTTGCTCAACTTTAACTTTTACAATTTTTATTTCTTTAACCGGTGTGACTGTTACTATTTCTGTTTTTTCAGGCGGGTTAATTAAAAATGGATATACAATCCCGTACAAGGTTAAACTAATCACGATAAGACGTAATGTGTTTTTAAGCATTAAAAATTCCTCTTTGTTTGTACCAAGTTAAAAATGATACGAATACAGGGTTGTTATTTATGCTTTATGATGTAAAAATCATAAAGACGTGCTTAAATAAAAAGTCCTTTTATCACACAACCCCACCAAATTTCGCGATATTATACCTGAACTGTATAAAAACGCGAATTAAGCGGTTAAAGCGTCGCTCTATCCCAATATATTGACTCTTGCGTTAATTGATATAATTGAGTGTTAAAATCTTCAAAACTGTTTAGTTTTACTATTCGACCTATAATGCACGACAAAGTATGGGTATAACAATTACATTCAAATAAGTGATAATCATAATATTTATAGGCCTCTTGCTGCGCTCTTTCTATCGCATCATAAAATATAAATGCTTCCCCTACTTTGTTACACGCTATAAAAATAGTTTCACCGCTTCTGCTAAATAAAAATCGTTTGGCTGATACCGCTTTTACCAAACCTGAACCATGTAACTCAATAATTAAGTTATCATCAATAACGATACCTGTATGTTCAAAACCGCCATAAACATGGCAACAGACAATAGTACCAGGGGTCATTTTTTGGCTTTTACTACTTGGTAGTAAATCTGAAGGCGATCTGGCTATTATGTTATTTTTACTTTTGTATCCTAACCTATCACTATCTTGTTTTTTCAGATATTTTTTATGTTGATCATTTATCAGTAATCCACCTACGATACTGGCTCCAATTATAAATATAGGTAAAGGCATTGTTACCTCCTTATGATTTGCATACACTAAGTTTATGATATAAATCTTGAAAACGTAAAATGTTAATTGTTACAAATAAATATGGAATATTGTGATGAACTCTTGGTTTCAAAGACGTAGTACAGAAGATAAAAATAGACCAAATGATCATCGAACTGCTTTTCAAAAAGATAGGTCAAGGATCATTCATGCTGCTGCATTTAGGCGCTTGCAGGCTAAAACTCAAATAATGGGAATAGGAGTTGATGATTTTTATCGCACAAGACTCACCCACTCTTTAGAAGTCGCTCAAATTGGTAGTGGCATCTTAGGACAACTTAGAAGTACACTTCAAAACACAGATTTTCTACCATGCCGTAGTCAAATAGAAACATTATGTTTAGCGCATGATATTGGTCATCCACCCTTCGGCCATGGAGGAGAAATTGCGTTAAACTACATGATGAGAGACAGTGGCGGTTTTGAGGGCAATGCCCAAACACTTAGAATTGTTTCTAAACTTGAGCCTTATACCCAAGATTTTGGCATGAACTTGACCAGAAGAACTTTATTAGGATTTATTAAATATCCTGAGTTCATTGATAAATTATGGATTAAGCAGCCTGAAATTGATCCAAACTTACCTTATATTAAAGCCGATTTATGGAAGCCTGCGAAAGGGTTATATACAGATGATACAGCTGTTTTTGATTGGATTTTAGCGCCTTTTAATAATTCTGACCAAGCCTTAATTAGACAATATAAGTCACTAGATGAATTTCGTAATAAAACAATTCACAAGTCTTTAGATGCTTCTATCATGGAACTTGCAGATGATATTGCTTATGCAGTTCATGATTTAGAAGATGCTATTGCGACAGGTATTATTAGTTTGTCTCAATGGCAAGATGTGGCATTAAATGAATTGAATAAAATATCGAGCCCTTGGATCAAAAAGAATATCTCAAGGATCACACAAAAGTTATTTTCTAAACACCACTGTGACCGTAAAGACGCGATTGGTGAGTTCGTTAATTTATTTATTACCGAAAATAAGATAGCAAAAAATAACCATGGTTTTTCATCTCCATTATTATCTTACAGTTTGTATTTACCTGAAGAATATAAGGAGATTTTACAAGTGCTCAAACGATTCATAAATAAACTTTTAATACGTCAATCACAAATGCAGCAAATTGAATTTAAAGGTCAAAAGCTTATTATAGAAATGTTTGGTGCCTTTGCGAGTGATCCTATGAGATTATTACCTGAAAATACCCAAGTTAGATGGCAGGAATTATACGAATCTACTGGCTGTGGTAATAGAGTAATATGTGATTATATTGCTGGTATGTCAGATGAATATGCTTATAAAGTACATAACAGATTATTTTCAGCACAAGTTGACTAATTTAAAAAGTATATTCAAGCTAAACGTTCAAATAAAAAAGCCAGCTGTATTATCAGCTGGCTTTTATCTATAAAGATGGTATTAATTAAGCTGTGAATATTGGCTTAATACGCGCGATAAACGTAACATCATTTTCAGTAAACTCAGATACATTTAACCACTGTGCGAGTAAGTCATTCAATTGATTCTGCTCACCTAACATTTTTTCACTTAACATCGCTATTTGTTCATCCATTTTTAACTTAGCATCACAAGCAGGTGTTTCGACTTGAGCTAAAATTTCCATACGAACCGTTAGCTGTGCTCTTGTTAACTTAATATCTTTAACTGTTTTAAGCCAATTCTCAGGCACAGTATAATCATTTATTAAAGAATCAAATAATGAAGTATATTGCGCGATTTTAGCATCACTTTCCAGTTGTGATAATTTAGAGACAATATTACTTATTAATTCATTCGTTTGAGATTTAATCTCTTTTAATGAATGTGGTATTGATAGTGCAAAAGTATTAACTTCTTTTAATAAAGCATTTATAGCTTGTGCATTAACTGCTTGAGGTACCTGTGATGTTAGTAGTGATAAAGTCTCTTCAAGTGCGATACTCTGTGCATTCATTTGCTTTTCTTGCTGCTGTTTAACAGTTTCTCTTTGAGAAAAAACATCATCATTGCACTTTCTAAAGGCTTGCCATAAATCATTTTCTGCTTTATTTCCGGCAAAACCAATTTGTCTCCACTGATCTTGCAACTGCTTTAATTGATCACATGCTTGAACAATATCCTCACTAGAAGTAAGTTCAGTTGCTTGCTCTAATAAAGCGGTTTTAAGTTCAGCATTAGATTTATGTTTTGATCTGATTTGAGATACTATCGATTTTTCAGCATTTTTGTAATTGCTCAGTAGCCCTTGATAAACTTGAGAATCAACTGATCCAGCTTGACGCCAAGATTTAGATAATTTGTTATACTCAGTTTCAAGCGCTTTAAATTCAATAATACTGTCAGTAGGTAAAGAATTTAATGCGATCATTTTTTCGATTATTTGTTCACGTTCGATCAAATGTGTTTTTCTTTGTGCTTCTTGTTCTGCAAAAAATGCTCTACAAGGGCTAAAAGCTTGTTCAAGTAATAAGTCAAATTCATTCGCTTTTAACTTAGCATCTTCACTATTTACACGGCCTAACTCATTCCAACGTTTTCTGAATAATTTAACCAAAGTTGAGCGCGATTTTGCATCATCACACTCTTGAGCAATCAATTCTTTTAATTCAGTGATAATTTCATCACGTTTTGGTTCAGCGACATATTGCTGCCACTCTTGTGCTTTTGCTAATGCTTTTTCAATTTGATCATAATCATTAACTAAACTTACCTTATAGTTTTCACTTAAAGTTTGGTAGATTTCATCCATACCTTTAAATACACCAAATGCGATATTATATCGACCTTGATCAAGCAGCCTTTTTAAATCTCTCAATTTCTTTTGAGACTGCTTACGTGCATTTTCTAGTGTGTTTTTTAACTCTTTAGTTGCATCTTGCCACTGCGTTACTAACTCATGAAATGCATTGGTATTGGCTTGTTTAACAGAAGCTGGCATTTTAGGGAGTAATGCTTTGATGTCTTTTTTCCAAACAGTAAAAGTAGATAAAGCGTCGTCAAATTGCGCTATCTCTGTAGGAATAGTCAGAGTACTAAAGCGAGCAAGGACTTCATTAAATGCTTCTGTGCAACGAATTAACTCTGGTAAAGTATTAATTTGTTTTGAGAAGTTATCTAATGATTTTTGTAAGCTGCCATGCTCAGCTAGTTTTGGTGTATGATCATTAATTTCTTTTTGAGCGTTATTTACTTGAGCTGTTAACTCAGCTGTACTCTCTGATGATGGTGTTAATAAACTGACCGCCAGTTGTTCGTCAATTTTATTTATTAAATCATTAAAATGTGCCAAAGCAGCTTTTGCTTTTTCTTGTGAAGCTCTTATAGCTAACTTTTCATTATGCTCATACTCAAGTTTCGCTAAAGCAGTTTCTAGTTTTGTTTCTAATGCCAAGTATTTTACGCTTGCTGTATTTAATTGTTCTTCCGATAACCATTTTAGCTCTAGGGCTTGCCAACTTTTAGATAATGCTTCTGATTGAGATTTAACAAGTGCATAATCTGTTTTTTCACGCAGTGCATTAAGCTTAGCTAAAATAAGTTTTACTTCTTTTTCTACAACTATCGGCATTTCTTTAGCTAGTTTTTGCTGTGCTAAGATAGCTGCAATTTTAGTTGTTACTTCACCTAGAGCTTTGCTTTGACAAATTTTTAATAACTTATATTGTTCAACTAAATCAAGGATCGCCAACTGAAATGATTCATCACCTTGTTTAAATGCAGTTTCTATTAAATTTGCTTTTGCTAAACGTTTTAGCAATTTAATCCTTAAACTCTGGCATTTATCATCTAATGCCAGTTTCTCTAATAAAGAATTCTTATTACAAGTATCTATATATTCTGACTTTATTTGTGATGGTAAACTTTCATCACTTTTTAATACAGCTTTAGAAACATGCTGCTCAGCCAAATCTTTTATGCCATTTGACTGATCTTTTTTAAATGCTTTGTACCAAATGCTGATATCATTAAGTTTATTTAGCGCTTCTTTTCTTACTTCTACAGCTTCATCAGAAAATGCGAGCGTATCTAATATTTTTGCGTCTTTTTCATCGCTAATATTTAATTTATCTACAGCACCTAATCTCACTGAAAGTTTAGGGTGTTTCCATTTAGGGGTGAATAACTGCTTAAATATCATTTTCATTAAACCTTGCTATCTCTTTTTGTTCTGCAAATTGTGACTTTAGTTCGCGTTTTGATTTCATAACCATTTCACCATCACTTGAAATAGTAAACTGTTCGTTTGATTGTTCTACTTTTGCTTGATAAAGCATGACTAACTGCACTGTTTGTTCTTTTTGTGCATCGGATAAAGCAACACCATCAGGCCAACGCCCTGTTGCAGCACCATATTTTAAACGCTCGAATAATTCTGGGGTGATATTACTAATCAGGTGTTCTAAATTCATTTATTTAGTCTTCTTTACAAATAAAAGGCGAATGCGATTAATCAAATACCAAATAAAACCAATTGCGATGGCTGATTGACTGATCAATAACTCTACTGAATCTTGCTCTGGGGCACGCGTATATAAAACTAAAAAACCTGATAAAAAGATAATCAAAGCAAGAAAAGAATGATTCATAATTTGCTGTTTTTTCTTAAGTTTAACTTCTGAAGCAATTCTTTTTTTCTCTTCGTTATCTAAGTTATTTATATTAATTTCACAATGTGGGCACTGCTGATGTTTATCTGAAATTTGCTTAGCACAACTTGGGCAGGCGATAATTGCCATCTATAAAGCTCCTTTATATGCATATCAGCACTTGAATAAAATAAAAAGAATAAAAAAGCGCTCTATT
The DNA here is from genome assembly GCF_018860845.1 of Pseudoalteromonas sp. C2R02. NCBI lineage: Bacteria > Pseudomonadati > Pseudomonadota > Gammaproteobacteria > Alteromonadales > Pseudoalteromonadaceae > Pseudoalteromonas > Pseudoalteromonas sp. C2R02. The sequence goes on from NZ_JAHKQC010000013.1 coordinate 385,242, forward strand.
GAGCGCTGTTTATTCTATCAGGCTTAGTCGCCTTTGTCTTTTAAACTAGTGCATTTAAATGCAAGGTCTTTATCTTAGCTCATCAACAACATTTACGATTGCAGCTAATGTATCTTGACCAAACGAATATGAGCGTCTATCAGACCAACCGTAATCTGCATCTGGTAAATTGATATTATCTTTAAAAGGCATCTCAATTGTGTAAGATAAACATTTAAATTCTTCTGCAACCCAACAAGAACCCACAGTTAAATTTGCTTTACCAGGCTCGTCTTTATCGTAACCAAACTCATCCTGAAATTCTGGGGTAATTGTAAGCAATGCAGACTTAAATGACTCTTCTAATGACTTCATTTTATCATCATAACTTGGGATCCCTTCAGAGCCAGCTACGAAATTATATGGTAATGCTTCATCACCATGAATATCTAAGAACATATCCACGCCCGTAGAAAACATTTTTTCACGTACTAAAAATACTTCTGGGCTGTTTTCCATCGTAGGTGTTTGCCATTCACGGTTTAAGTTAACACCTTTGGCATTAGTACGTAAATGACCACGAACACTGCCATCAGGGTTCATATTTGGTACTATATAAAACACAGCTTTAGATAACAGTGCAGCAGCGTGGCTATCTTCATCATCTAATAATTTATGTAATAACCCTTCTGCGAACCATTCAGCCATCGTCTCACCTGGATGTTGACGTGCAGTGATCCAAATGTTCTTTTTATCTTCAGCTGGCTCACCAATACGTAAAACTGTCATATCGCGATTATCTAATGTTTGACCCAGTGTTTCTATCTCACAAATCTCATGCCCTTGTGCCCAATAAACAAGATCTAAATGGCGCTCGTAGCTGTAAGGTGCAAAATAAGCAATATATAAATGAGAACATTCTGGCTCACATTCAATTGTTAATGTGCCGTTTTCATATGAAGTCGGTAATCTAAACCAGGTTTGACGATCGTATGACGCAACTGCTTGGTAGTTATCCCAACCCTCTGGGTAAGCGGAGTTTTCTAGGTTACTGATATTTATTTTATGAAGTTGGTCTTGTTGTGTCTCTAAACGAAAATGAAACCATTGAAAAAAATCTGACTCATGGTCTTTTTGTATCTCTAATTGAATATCTAACGGATTCTGGGCCGCTTTAACAACAATGTTACCACTATCAAATTGACTTGATATTTTCATTTTAAATAACCTTTAACTGTTCTTTTATAATGTGTGAAAATCGATCTTAGCATAAATAGGAAATAAAAAAGCCATCTTACGATGGCTTTTAAAAGAGTTATTGCTCGTTCTGTTTATTTTTAATTCGTTCTTCCCAGAAATCTGCTTTTTCTATTCCTAAAGCTTTAGGATCGAATGTATAAGTTTCTACACCTGCTTTTCTTTGTGATTCATAATCTTTAAGCGCTTTAATTGCAGGCTTTGCCATAAAGAAGATAATTAGAATACCGATTATATTTAACCATGCCATCATACCTACGCCGATATCGCCTAGTGCCCAAGCTAAATCAGCTGCTTTAACCGTACCATAGAAAGTAGCAAGCATAATTAAAACTTTTAGAGCAAATGTTAAGCCCGGAAGTTTTAAAGTGCGTTTAATATAATAAACATTGTTTTCTGCAATAAAGTAATAAGCCAGTATTGTAGTGAAAGCAAAGAAGAAAAGCGCTAGTGCGATAAATGGCTTACCCACACCTGTAAAGACACTTTCAACGGCTATTTGTGTATAAGCGGGGCTATTTGCAGCAACATCCGCTGCTACATTTTGAATAATAAATGTTTCTTCAGCGCCTGGCACATGCACATTATACATACCTGTGATAAGGATCATAAATGCAGTCGCTGAACAGACAAAAATTGTATCTATATATACAGAGAAAGCTTGAACTAAACCTTGTTGTGCTGGGTGCTCTACTTCTGCGGCAGCAGCTGCGTGAGGGCCTGTCCCCTGACCTGCTTCATTAGAGTAAACACCGCGTTTTACACCCCAACCAATCGCAGCACCAACACCAGCCATAGGCGTAAATGCATCTCCAATTATTAACATAAAGATTTCTGGAACTCGGTCTATATTTAATACAATAATTACAACTGAAATAATGATGTAAGCCAAAGCCATAAATGGCACAACTACTTGTGTAAAGTTTGCAATACGTTTAACACCACCAAAAATGATAAAACCAAGTAACATTACAATACCAGTAGCGACATATACTTTTACCATGCTCACTGTACCTAGCGCTGTGTCTATTGTGCTACCTTGACCAAAGACTTGAACAACAGCTTCACCAATACCATTAGACTGTACCATAGGCAAAAGCAATCCAGTTGCTATAATAGTTGCGATTGCAAAGAACCAAGCATACCATTTTTGCCCCATTGCTTTTTCAATATAATAAGCTGGACCACCACGGTATTGACCGTCTGTTTCTTCTTTATAAATTTGGGCAAGTGTTGATTCGATGTATGCAGTAGCAGAACCTAAAAAAGCAACCACCCACATCCAAAATACGGCACCCGGGCCACCAAAACCAATTGCTGCTGCAACACCTGCAATGTTACCCGTTCCAACACGGCCAGATAATGAGACCGCTAAAGCTTGAAAGGAAGAGATCCCCTTTTCTGAACTTTTACCAGACAATAACAAACGGAACATTTCTTTGAATAATCTCAATTGCACAAAACGTGTCATAACAGAGAAAAATAAACCAGTGCCTAGGCATAGATAAATTAAAACCGGGCTCCAGATAATACTATTTAAAAAAGTGACTATTTCTTGCACTTGTATACTCCGTTTTTATTATAATTATGTTAATTGCGGGTAAAGTATCACACCCAGTAAGGTGTGATCAATAAACGAGGTGACATCTCTGATAAATGAGATGAATTAAAATTTGGATAAAAAAAATGCTGTTCAATTAATTGAACAGCATTTATATCTTATTTACTATCTATCTTGGTAAGCTTGGGTGAGTAACTTCAGCCATATCACGCATTACACGTACTACCTGACAGCTATAACCAAACTCATTATCATACCAAACGTAAAGTACTACACGTTTACCATCAACAATTGTTGCTTGTGAATCTACAACTCCTGCGTAACGGCTGCCAACTAAATCTGTAGAAACGATTTCAGTTGATGCAGTGTAATCAATCTGATCACGTAAGTCAGAGTAAAGTGCTGTTTCACGTAAATATTCATTTAGCTCTTCAACCGTTGTTTCATTTTTAAGGTTGATGTTTAAAATAGCCATTGAAACATTAGGTGTAGGTACACGAATAGCATTACCCGTTAATTTACCTTCTAATTCAGGTAAAGCTTTTGATACTGCTTTTGCAGCACCCGTAGATGTAATTACCATATTTAATGCAGCGGCACGTCCGCGACGCTCAGCTGAATGATAGTTATCAATTAGGTTTTGATCATTTGTGTAAGAGTGAACCGTTTCAACATGACCGTTTTCAATACCAAACTTGTCATTTAATGCTTTTAAAGTTGGAGTGATAGCATTTGTTGTACAGCTTGCTGCTGATACTATTTTATCTTCATTTAAGATATCTTTGTTATTTACGCCGTAAACAACATTTTTAATAGCGCCTTTAGCAGGAGCTGTTAATAATACTTTTGAAGTACCTTTAGATTTAAGGTGTAGACCTAGGCCATCTTCATCTTTCCAGATACCTGTATTATCAACAACTAATGCGTTTTCAATACCGTATGCAGTGTAATCCACTTCATCAGGTGAATTTGCATAAATTACCTGAATGTAAGCGCCGTTAGCTTTGATTACTTTTAATTCTTCATCAACAGTTATTGAACCATTAAAAGGACCGTGGATTGAATCACGACGCAATAAACTTGCACGTTTTTCTAAATCACCTTTACGGCCACCACGTACAACAATTGCACGTAAGTTTAAGTTAGCGTGTGGACCACCTTGCTCAATTAATAAACGCGCTAATAAGCGACCAATACGGCCAAAACCATAAAGTACAACGTCACGTGGTTTTTCGTTGTGAGAAGTTTCATTGATTTCAGTTAATTCGTCAGTTAGGTATTGCTCAATAGAGCGACCTGCCGCTACATTTTTATAAATGTATGCGTAAGCTAATTTACCGATATCGATTCTAGCTGATGCTAAATCCATTTTGCTGATAGCTTCTAGGAATGGAAAGCTTTCACGTAAACGAAGCTTATTTTCTTCAAACTGAGCAACTGTTTTATGTGCTTTAATCACGTCAATTGTACTAGCGCTAACTAGTGGACGACCATATACGGCAATTTCTATGCCTGATTTACGGTAAAGTTTACCTATGATTGGCTGCATGCTTTCAGCGTAATCTTGGCGTTCCTGCCAACTATTCTGATAATCTTGTTCGTGAGATGAAGTCATTTTTTCTGCCTAATATAAACAAATTTTGAACGGATAGCCCCTATGGGCGCGCATATTATAATTGAAAATTCATTTTTTCTCTAGCCCTGTCATCATTGATTTGATTACGCTAAACTAAATACATAAAACGAATAAGGGAATTATAATTAGGATGAAGATCAAATACGCATTAATTTTTGCACCGTTATTTCTAATTGGTTGCGAAAGGCAAATATCAGTGCGTGAAGTATGTGATTTAAACGAAAGCTTTTGTAGTGACTTAAATACTGATGGACACTGTAATGCAATTCGCTCTGAAGTCATTGTTAAACGCCATTTAGAAAAACAAGACCCATCAGATGAAAACAAATATAATTTGTTACTAGATTTTGAAGAGTACTCCAGCTGTATACATCTAGCATCTCAAATAGAGCACATAAAGCTCAAAGAAAAGAAAAACTCACGTATAAAAGGCTATATGACCAGCTTAAGAGAAATAAAGCGCCTTATTGCTGAAACAAAAGATACCTCCCATCCGGGCATACTTTACTACCAATGGTCTCATACAAATGATGAAGCCGCTTTAAATAAGTTTTTGAGTTTAGAAAACGCTGAGTCAATGAAAAATACCCAAATGCAATTTTTATTGGCGACGTATTATATTAAATTTGATTTAGAAAAAACCGTAAATTTATTATATCGTGCTTTAGAACTAAATCCCGAAGATGGCACACCGAACAATGAAATATATAAAACCTTAGTAAATATCTTTTATAAACAAAAGAAGTATAAACATGCTTATATTTGGGCCTTAATTGCAAAAGAATCTGGTATTGAAAATATTGAAATCACACCGTTAGAACATATGTTGGAGACCCAAGGTAAATCTTTAAATAATTTAGAGGAACTAGCCAATAAGACACAAGAACAAATTGAAAATGGTACTTTTTTCTCCCCAAGGGATTTTTAACTTTTAGAGTTCAAAGCAATAAAAAAGGTAGCTGATAGCTACCTTTTTTACTTTTGAAACACACAATTATTTATTGCTAGTTCCAACTTCTACCCTTGTTTTGAGCTTTTGCCCAGGGCGGAAGGTTACAACACGACGAGCCGCGATAGGAATATCTTCACCCGTTTTAGGGTTTCTACCCGGTCGTTCACTTTTATCACGAAGATCAAAGTTGCCGAAACCTGAAAGCTTAATTTGTTCACCATTCTCTAGAGCAGAGCGAATTTTCTCAAAAAAAGTTTCAACTATTTCTTTGGCATCTTTTTTATTGATCCCCAATTTTACAAAAAGGTGTTCTGCTATGTCGGCTTTTGTAAGCGCCATATTTAGTCCCTCAAGGAAGCATTAAATTTTTCGGCCAATGAGGCCACCACTTGGTCAACCACTAAGTTGATATCTTTCTCTTCAAGAGTCCGCTCAACATTTTGTAGTGTTAGGGCAATTGCAAGACTCTTATAACCAGAGTCAATTCCTTTCCCCTTGTACACATCGAACAAGTTTAGCTCAACCAGTTGATTTCCGCCAACATTTTCTATCATTGTTAGAATATCACCTGAATTTACCTCTTCTTTGACTACAATTGCGATATCTCGGCGGTTCGCAGGGAACTTTGAGATGTCTTGAGCCAATGGTAATTTACGTGTTTCTAACCCTAACATTTCGATTTCAAAAACAAAAGTTTGGTTATTGATATCTAGTTTAGTTTGAATTTGTGGATGCAGAGCACCTAAAAATCCAATTTTTTTATTATTTCTGTAAATCGCTGCAGATTGACCTGGATGTAGGCCTTCAACTTGCTCAGCTTTGATCTCAAACGATGATTTATCCGCTGTTAATGCTAATAGTGATTCAACATCACCTTTAAGGTCAAAAAAGTCAACTGAACGTGTAGCAACATCCCAATGTTCACCAACTGTTGAACCTGAGATGGCACCGCTGATCACTGGCGTTTGTAATACGCCATTTTCGGCACTTTCATCTTTTATAAATTTTAAGCCATGTTCAAACAAACGGATACGCGCTTGTTGACGATTTTGGTTATAAACTTGAGATGATAGTAAGCCTGGAAGCATACTGACACGCATCACTGACATTTCGATTGAAATTGGATGTGGTAATACAAGCGGATTTGCACTTGGGTGTAGGATACTTTGTACCTTAGGATCTACAAAGCTATATGTGATTGCTTCTTGATAGCCTAATGTTACTAAAGTATTTCTTACTTTATTCGTACTTAAATCAGCTTCATTATGACGTGTCATTTTTAATGCTGCTTTTGGTGCAACATTTGGGATATTATTATATCCGTAAACACGTGCAACTTCTTCTATTAAGTCTTCTTCTATGCTTATATCGAATCTGTAACTCGGAATATCCGCTTGCCACTGTTCATTATCAAATGACACAGTTAAACCTAAGCGAGTTAGGATATCAGTTACTTGCTCTTGAGAAATAACATGACCAATTACTTTATTTAAACGTGATTGACGTAAAGTTACTGTTTTTGACTTTGGTAGTTTTTCATTTGCAACAGCTTCAACAACTGGCCCTGCCGCACCACCAACAACAGTTAATAAAAGCGCAGTAGCGCGTTCCATAGCGTCATGCTGCAATTGATGATCAACACCACGTTCGTAGCGATGTGATGCATCAGTGTGCAAACCGTACTTACGTGCTTGACCAGCTATTGCAAGCGGGCTGAAAAAAGCACTTTCTAATAAGATATCTTTAGTTTCTGTTGTTACACCAGATTTTTCGCCACCAAAAATGCCAGCCATAGCTAATGATTTTTCGTGATCAGCGATTACTAAAGTAGATGCATCTAACTTAACGGTATTACCATCCAGTAATAATAGTTCTTCGTTTTGCTCAGCACTGCGAACTTTGATACCGCCTTTAATTGATGCTAAGTCAAACGCGTGCATAGGATGACCAAGTTCTAGCAATACGTAATTTGTTACATCTACGATTGCATCAATTGAACGAATGCCACTTCTACGTAATTTTTCAACCATCCATAATGGTGTTTGCGCATCTAGATTAACATTCTTAATCACACGACCTAAATAACGTGGACAAGCATCAGAGTTTACAAGTTCAATATCAATTTTATCGTCTATTGTTGGTACAACCGCTTCGATAACTAATTCTTGAACGTCAAGGCTATTTAATACGCCTACTTCACGGGCAATACCTTTAAGCCCTAGACAATCACTTCTGTTAGCCGTTAAGTCAACATCAATGATTTTATCTTCAAGGTCGAAGTATTCACGGATATCTTGGCCAATAGTTACATTTTGTGGTAATTCCAGAATACCGTCAGAACTTTCGCTCATACCTAATTCTTCAAAAGCACATAACATGCCCATTGAAGGCTGACCGCGTAGTTTCGCTTTTTTGATTTTAAAGTTACCTGGAAGGATTGCACCTACTTTGGCAACTGCTACTTTAAGACCAACACGACAGTTTGCTGCACCACATACGATATCTAGTGGCTCGGCTTCACCAACATTTACTTTTGTAACTTGTAACTTATCAGCATCTGGATGTTGCTCAGCAGAAATCACTTCACCGATAACAACACCTGTGAAATCACCCGCAACAGGATCAATACCATCAACTTCTAGTCCAGCCATTGATAGTTGTTCCGATAGAGCATTGGTATCCATATTTGGATTAACCCATTCTCTTAACCACTTTTCACTAAATTTCATCTATTTTCTCTCTGTTTGGTTAAGAAATTCTAACGGAATTGATTTAAGAATTTTAAATCGTTTTCAAAGAATGCACGTAAATCATTTACGCCATAACGCAGCATAGTTAAACGCTCAACACCCATGCCAAAAGCAAAACCTGTGTATTTTTCTGGATCGATACCAACTGAACGTAGAACATTAGGGTGAACCATGCCACAACCCAATACTTCTAGCCATTTACCATTTTTTCCCATCACATCAACTTCAGCTGATGGTTCAGTAAATGGGAAGTAAGACGGTCTAAAACGAATTTCCATGTCTTCTTCGAAAAAGTTTCTTAAGAAGTCATGTAAAATACCTTTTAATTCAGTAAAACTCACATCAGTATCAACCATCAAACCTTCAACTTGATGGAACATAGGAGTATGTGTTTGATCGTAATCATTTCGATAAACTTTACCTGGTGAAATAATACGTAAAGGCGGTTTTTCATTTTCCATAGTACGGATCTGAACACCACTTGTTTGAGTACGTAATACTAATTTAGGATTAAAGTAAAAAGTATCATGATCAGCACGCGCTGGATGGTGTTCTGGAATATTCAAAGCATCAAAGTTATGAAAATCATCTTCAATTTCAGGGCCTGATTTCACTTCAAAACCAAGCTCACCAAAAAAGCTTTCAATACGCTGTATTGTACGTGTTACTGGATGCAGACCTGCTGTAGGCATAGATCTACCAGGTAGCGTCACATCAATCGTTTCAGCAGCTAGTTTAGCTTCTAAAGCAGCTGAAACTAATTGCTCACGTTTTTCATTAATTTTTGCCTGAACTTCTTGTTTTGCTTGGTTAATAACTTGACCAGCATTTTTACGTTCAGCAGGGTCCATTTTACCTAAACTTTTAAGTAAACTGGTGATTTCACCTTTTTTACCTAGGTAATTTACGCGCGCATCTTCTAAATGGGCGATTTCACTTGCATTCTCAACCGCACTCAGCGCTTGAGATAAGATATTTTCTAAATTCATTAGACTTTGATCTCTTTAAAGAGGCAGATATTTTTTCAGGGCAATATGATAACTGATATTAGCAAGAAGATGCTAGTTTAGAGCGTAAAAACTATAAGTTAAGTGTTGTTTTTATGAAAGGAATGGTAATTTTGCGTTGTTGAACGATTGACGCGTGATCTAATTTATTTAAAACGTCTACCAAAGCACGCATATCCCTACTTAACCTTGTTAATAAAAATCGCGCACATTCTAACGATAATTCAAGTCCACGCATTTTGGCTCTTTTAACAAGGGCTTCAGCTTTATCATCATCACTCATAGATCGAATTTGAAATGTGGTGCCCCATTTTAGACGAGACTCTAAATCAGGCAATGCAATATTTAGCATATCTGGCAGTAAGTCTGCAGCAAAGATTAAAACTTTGCCACTTTCATTAAAACGATTATAAAAATTAAAAAGTGCTTTTTCCCATTTTGGGTTTTGTGCAACAAGCTGTAAGTCATCGATACATAAGACATCCATAGATTCTAGACCAAAAAGCAGGTCTGGCGATAGATCGATTATATCACTCATTGTCAGTAAAATAGTTGATAAACCAAGTTCCTGCGCTTTAACACAACTCGCATACAATAAATGGGATTTACCTGATTCAGCTAAGCCGCATAAATAAGTAAATTCAAATTTATTATCTTGCTTTGATTTTTCAAGAACAGATTCTAAATGCATGACTACCTGTGAGTTTTCACCCCCAAAGTAACTCGAGAAAGTTTCATCATCGGGTAAAGTAACGGGTAAAGCCATTTGCATTGGTTCAATAGTCATTAATTTAAACCAACCCAGCGATAGGAATTTTTTGGGTTCTCTTTAACAGAAGCCAAAGGGTCAAATAATTTAACAAATGAGCTATCTAGTTCAAGTGCTTTTGCTAAATCAAGTGGGCTACCAGAGAGTCTGAGTTGCAAGTGGAACTTGTTATTTTTTACAACTTTAAGTAATACCGAGTCAACCACAGAAAAGCTTAATAGTTGTCTCTTAGCTAATTCAACATTTGTAAAATTCTTTAGCCCTGTAAGTGTTATATCAAAAAGACCGTTTTCATTAAATTTTAAAGCTTCTACTGCATATTGAATTGCGAGTTTGTCTGAAACATCATCAATCATTTGACCAACGATTTGTTGTTTGTCACCTACAAGTTCATTTAAGGAAAACTGGGACTCATCACTAAAACGCCAGTCGAGTTTCCATAAATTATTATTAACATCTTGATATAGTCTTGCTGTTACAATTCTTTCTGAATTATATTTTTCTGATGCTTTAATAATAGGAGCGGAGAAGTTTGCCCAAACATCTGTTACTGAGACCAGTTGTCTGTCTTCCAAATCAAGTAATGGTATGACAATAGGAAGTCCCCTTCTGGACGCTTTATCAGTAAGTAGTTGTTCTAATTGCGGATAGCTATCCTGCGTAACTAATTCACGTCGATATTCGTCTTCTGTAGCGAGCCACAATGCAACTAAAGGTCTTCGATTACCCCAGATTGGTAACTCTTCAGATTCTAGCAGTCTATCTACCTTGCTCGCTTCAAATTGCACAACCAAAAATTGTTGATCATTATTTCCGTCAAAATACTCATACTTAAGCATATAGGATGGTATATTTCGCTTTGCTTTTCTAATTGAATTGCTTGTCATATCAATATTTTGACCACTGACCTTTAAAAGTACCTTGCCTAAAGCATCTTTACTTGCAGCTAAACGAGATGTTCTTGTTTTGTCATTAACTAAGATTTTATATTGATACAGATCTTTTACTTCTACCCCTTTAGAAAAAGCAGCAAAAAATAATAGGAATATAATTAGTAGAGTTTTATACACAGAAATCAAAGTTTTAATTCAAAGGCAACTAGATCCTAAAGCAATCAATCAAACAAATCAAAAGTATTTTTAAAGGCAATGCTTTGAAGGGACAGCAAACGCTAAAAGCTTTAGGAAAGCTCAGAGTATATGATGATTAAAATGACAATTCTTAAAATAAAAAAGATACTTTTCTGTATCGGGCTCTTCTTCTGATTATGGGAGTGGAGACTGCTGTTATCGCAAGTTAATCTTAATAATATTAAACTCAGAAAAGTAAAAAAGCCGATACATTTCTGTATCGGCTTTCTACTAATTAGGAGCCTGGCGA